>JAYEOA010000027.1:0-55618 GCA_034722515.1 Thermodesulfobacteriota bacterium
ATTATTAAACAAATCATTGTCTTTTTCTTTATTAGTGTCTATTCGTGTTAATTCGTGGTTTTCTTTGATTTTTTTACTGGCGCGCCGGATACGTTCCTTGCTTATTTCAGCGATGGTTTTGTAACCTGCTTTGAAGGCTTCAGATTTTTCGTCACATTCTTCAGGAAGCTGAATCATGATGAATTTACGCTTGCCACCATCGTCAGCGTTGAGCTGCATGACTGCATGGGCTGTGGTGGCAGAACCGGCGAAGAAATCGAGGATGATGTCGTCAGATTTTGTCCCTATTTGAAGCATCCGCTTTATCAGTTTAGATGGTTTTGGAGTATCAAAAACTTTGGGAATTGTTAGTAAATCTGTAACTTCTTTAGTGGCTTCGTCGTTACTCCCAACTTCATTCATATCCCAATGCGAAGGCACCACTTGCCCTTCAGATTCTTGCAGAAACCTTTTTATCCGAGGCACATTGTCTCCCACTACACCAAACCAAATACGACTATCCTCTAATAATTTTTTAAACGTTGACTGTGCAAGCCCCCAAGAGCGTCCTTCAGGCGGAAAAACAATTCTCCCACTCGGAAGGGTGACCTTAAAAAACTGTTCCTTGGTTGCCCTACCTGTCATTCCTGTCATATCAACTGATGCCCATGCGCCCCTAGGGTCACTGTCAGGGTTTGTAAATGCCTTCTTGCGTACTTCACTCAAGGGCATTTTACTGATAGCTTCTTTGGGGCGTTCACCGTTTTTCAAGTAGCAAAGCATCCAATCATGTATGCTTCCTATTGTTGCTCTTGCATCAGGAGATGAGCGTTTTTTCCATGAAATAGACGATAGAAAGTTTTCCGAACCAAATACTTCATCACAAAGTTTCCGGAGATTCGCAGCTTCTCCATCATCAATACTGATGAAAATAACACCATCATCCTTAAGATTGCTCAAGAAGCGCAGGTCGTTACTCTGAGTTGAGACTACTGCCAACATGACCAACATTGCCGATACCACTTAAGGCAAAGGTCAACATAATTTCGTTATCATCCAACCGGTCGCGATAACTCAGAAACACACTCCAACACTGGGCGCGATATTCGATACTAACCAGATTTTCCAGCCGCTGTTTTTCCACCAAGTCATGGCGATATTCATACTTAGCATAAACTGGCTTCAACCAATCGATATCAATGATGGTAGCAAGATATTCCGAATCATCCTCAGCGTAGCGATACGCTGCGGAGAAACCAACATCATCGGAATAACGAGCACCTGTTTCGGCACTAAACTTGGAAAATTCATTCCGATGTGGATCGTAGGATAGATCGACATCTACCATCCACAGTGACGTTGGTCGCAAGATCAATTCGGTGCGGATATCGGAGAAACGATCTTCCCCCTCCCGTTGTTCACGGTCACGGCGACTCAGCCAAAAATCGTGACTTTGTGATAAACGTAGATAGGCCAGCTCGCGGTACATCGGTCGTCCACCATCCCCAATAAAGCGCCCGATAAATCGATTGACCAAGGCATATTCAACCTCATTTCTGTTCTCGACGCGGTCGGCAGCATCAAAATAAGGCAAATCGCTCTGCTTGGTATTGGGGGTATAAAAGTAGGTTACTTCAGGTTCGATACTGTGCTTAACCTTGGTCAACCCTTCAGTTCGTTTTAAGTCAAACACTCGCGACACACGACTGGAAAAGCGTGTGGAAAAATCAACGTTTTCCGCATGTTCAAAGCCCGGTCCTTCATGAGAAGTCCAATAGATGCGTTCACGATAACCGACCTCCGGTTCCACCTCCAGCACGTCACCGGGCTGAAAAAATGCTGACAGTGCTGGGCGAACATCAACGCGCTCCCCCTTAAGTCCTTCGCGCCGCCAAAAATAGGTCGATGTTGAATCCAACTTGAAGTAGAAGGGAGTGTCGGCGATGCGGGTGCGACTGTAATCAAGCTGAATTTCCGGTAAACGCTGCAAGGTAATATTGTTGTCGGCATCCTCCTCCAAATCCTTGGTATAGAGCAACGCCCCCGTCAACGTCCAGTTTCCCCACTGCTTACTCAAGGCAACCGTCGATTCCACTTCATCCTTATCGTACTCTTCGGCAACTTCGCCAAAGTCTTCAAAATATTCACGATCACTGACATATTCAACATCAGCACTAAAACGAACATCAGCAGGTAATGTTCCGAGATGATCCCAGCGATAGGCAAAGCGATCATCAACATCTTCAGCGTAGGCTGAATCCCCATAACCGGAGACGTAATATAGATTAGCGACACCTTCGTTATCATCGCCTAAAATGTAGCGGTACTCCAAACCCGTACCAATACCCATATCAGAAAAATAATCGACGGCTAAGGTAGCGTCCATATTACGCCCTAGCACTTGATAATATACCAGCGACAGCTGAGTGCCGCGCTCACGTGAATAACCAAACATCGGCAACAGGAACCCGGACTCACGCTCAGTTTTTACCGGCCAGGCCAGATAGGGCACATAGAGAACAGGGACATCGTGAAGATAAAATTTGACGTGTTTTGCCTTGGCAAAGCCACCAACAGTAACATTGAGATCCGTCGCACCGAATTTCCAATCCGGAACCTCACCTTCACAGGTGGTAAAAAAGCCATTTTTAATCCGGTATCTCGCGTCACCCAGTTTACTGATCTCATCGCCGGAGATATAAAAATTGTATGCCGACATAAAGCCATGGGCGTTTTGCGCCACACCAACAGCGGTTTTCATATTGACATCCATCTGTTCGCCGCAAAGGGTTCCTTCAGGATCATCGAGAATCACATGTCCTACAGCATCTGCATCGCCGGTCACGGTATTATAGTGAACGTTTTCGGCTCGCAAGCGAGTGGTATCCTGTTGGATATCAACCCGCCCTTGCGCTGAATAGGTTGATGATGGTTTATCATAGTCCAATTTATCAGCCTGAATAGAAACAGGACTATCTTTTTTATTAAAATCCCGTGCAAGAGCTGGAGACACCGCCACCAGAGCACCGAGACACAAGAACACTACCGTCACCAAAACATAACTATGCTGTTCACCACGCATAACGTCCATCACCTACAAAGAGAGCAAATATTCACGACATGCTGCCACCAGAAATAACGATCCGGCAACAACGACAATTTCCCCCGGCAAACAATCTTGCCGTGCATCCCACAGGGCTGAAGCAATATCGGAGTAACGTTGAAATTGCATACCACATGACACCAAGTGTTTTTCCAACGCATCTGCGGGGTAAGGCTCCTCAACAGGTGGAGCAAGCGCATAAAACATTTGGGTAACAGGGAGTAGGGCAGCGAGGATAGCGGCAACATCTTTATCGACCTTAAAGCCACCAATCCAGCGAATAGCTGTCAAATCCTGACAACGCAAATAATCGACCAACACCAGTGCTCCAGCTTCGTTATGAGCACCATCAAGTAAGATCGGCGGCCATTTTTGTGAGTATTCATCTACCGAGTGTTCGTCCGACCACCATTCAAGCCGCCCCGCCCAACGCACTTGCTGCACGCCCCGGCTAACAGCATTCCCCGCTACAGAATACCCTTTATCCCTCAGGCACTCCAACGCCATCAGCGCCGTCGCTACATTATCCTGTTGATGTTGCCCCGCTAACCCCGGATGTAAACCGACCCACGATTGCTGTAGCGATTCAACCGTTAAGCTACCATCAACCTCTAGCGCATGAAAATCACGCCCATAAACAAAAGAATCGCAGTTACAGCGTGTAGCCTGATTCAACAGCACCTGAAGTACCTCCGGCGTTTGCCGAGCAATGACCACCGGTGTATGGGATTTGATAATCCCACCCTTTTCGGCAGCTATTTCAACAATGGAGGAGCCGAGATAAAGCGCATGATCAACACTTACCGGAGTAACTACACTGACAAGGGGCTGGACAACATTGGTTGCATCAAGACGCCCCCCCATCCCCACTTCCAACACCACAAGATCCACCTGTTCTCGGGAAAAATAGAGCAATGCTAACGCTGTAGTAACCTCGAAGAATGTTGCCGGAAGCTCAGGATTTTTGTTACGCAGTTCCTGAACCAACGCTTCCAGCTCAGCATCGGCAATGGGTCGATCGTTAATCGTGATCCGTTCGTTAAAACGGTGCAGATGGGGAGAAGTATAGGTGCCAACCCGATAGCCTGCTTGGGTTAGAATTTCACGCAAAAAAGCACAGACTGAGCCTTTGCCGTTGGTTCCAGCCACGTGGATAATCCCGTAATCATTTTGGGGATTGTCCACCGACTGCAATAAGCGCTGACTATGTTCGAGACCTAACTTGATCCCGAACATTTGAAGTCCATAGAGAAAATCGAGTGTCTCGTTTTTTACCATGTTTAACTATTGGTAAAAATACGCAACACCTGCGAAAGACGCTCCTTCATCTCTTTGCGTCGCACGATCATATCGATCATCCCATGTTCCAACAAATATTCGGAACGCTGGAACCCTTCCGGCAATTTTTGGCGGATAGTCTGCTCAATAACACGCGGACCGGCAAAACCAATCAAGGCACGCGGTTCGGTCATATTAATATCACCCAGCATGGCAAAACTTGCGGTGACACCACCGGTGGTTGGATCGGTTAACACTGAGACAAATGGCAGTCCAGCCTCTTTTAATTTTGCCAAGGCAGCACTGGTTTTAGCCATCTGCATCAAAGAGAGGATACTCTCCTGCATCCGTGCCCCGCCGGAGCAGGAAAAGATGATAACTGGTGCTTTAGTCTCCAATGCTTTTTCTATGGCACGGGTAATTTTTTCCCCGACCACAGAACCCATACTGCCACCCATGAAGCTGAAATCAAAAACAGACACGACTACGGGTAAACCATCGATGGATCCACTACCACAAATAACCGCATCGCCGCCGCCGGCCTTCGCAACCGCTGTAGTGATCCGATCCTGATATTTTTTTGAATCTTTAAACTCCAGAAAATCGACCGATTGCAATTCGGCATCCATTTCGGTAAACGAATCGGCATCCAGAACGAGATCGATACGTGCCTGTGCGCTAATGCGGAAATGATAATCACACTTCGGACACACATTCAGGTTACGCTCGATCTCTTTTGCATAGATTATTTCGGCACAATTTTTACATTTAGTCCACACACCTTCGGGCATCTGAACAGTCTTTGTTTCGACAGCCGAAATCGGTGCCTTGGGCTTTCTACTAAACCAGGACATGAGTTACCTCACTTTAAATAAGTTTTGTCGCACGATGAATCCCCTGCTTGAGTTCACCCACAAAACGGCGCACTTGCTTCAGCAAACAAGGAGAATCAGCATACTGTTTAATAACATTAACGAGAGCGCTTCCGACCACAACAGCATCGGAAAAACGTGCAATAGTCTCAGCATCCTCAGCTGTAGTTATACCGAAACCAACGGCAACCGGTACTGGGCTCTGATCACGCAAACGCTGAACTTGTGCTTCGATAGAAGCGCCATCAACCTTGGTAGTTCCAGTAACACCCGTCATCGACACATAGTAAACAAACCCTTGTGCCGCTGACAACAACTGCTCTATCCGTTGTTCTGGCGTAGTCGGAGCTAACAACGTTATCAGATGAATTCCCTGAGGCGCTAAACAAACGCACAATTCATCCTGTTCTTCGGGTGGAAGATCCACCAGAAGCAATCCATCAACACCGGCCAGTTTAGCATCGTGAGCAAACTGTTTAATGCCATAACGATGAATTGGATTGTAATAACCCATTAGTACAATGGGAATTTGAGTACGCACCCGCACCCGTTCGACGAGAGCCAAAACACCCTTAAGGGTGGTACCGGCAGCCAATGCTCGTTCAGATGCTTCTTGAATCGTTGGGCCATCAGCCATAGGGTCGGAAAATGGCATACCTAATTCAATAACATCCGCCCCCGCATCAACTAGGGCATAGATGATCTCTTCGGTCACGGCTAAACTTGGGTCACCTGCGGTAATAAATGGGATCAACGCTTTTTCGTTGCGTTTTTCAAGTTGTGCAAATGTTTTTTCTATCCGACCCACAGTAGCCCCTCTGTAATATATATAATTTTGCGAGTGTAATTCAATAACAGCTATTCTTTCAACCGTTTTCTTAATCAACCAACAACGCCTTTGCCTGATCAAGCACCTGCACAAAAAGGTCAGGTGTTATCCGGCGTGTCTGGACATTGTAACGACTGGTATGATAACTGGCGAGCAACCACTGCCCGTTCGACAATGGATAAGCCACATTGTGCTTAAACGGGTAATCGGCCAGGCGCTGAATCAGCCCAGCTTCCTTTAGCAAGCGCAACACACTGATAAACGCATCCCGCCCTAAAGGCAAAATGACTCTAACTTGTGATAACTGTTGCCACTCCGCTTGCAGGTAAGATCGACAGCAATTGAACTCACTGCTGCTTGGCTTATTGTCCGGCGGCACACATTTGACAACGTTGCTGATATACAAATTATCCAATTTCAAGCCATCGTCAGCCGCAGAAACCTGTGCCTGATTACTGAACCCAGCCTGATAAAGCAACGGATACATAAAATCACCGGCACCATCGCCGGTAAAGGGACGACCGGTGCGGTTAGCTCCATGGGCACCTGGTGCCAAGCCGACAAGCCAAACCTGAGCCTGTAGATCACCAAAACCGGCTACGGGACGATTCCAGTACTCATCACGACTACGCCCCGCTTTAGGCGGTAATTGCGCCAGATAACTTACCAGACGCGGACAACGGTCACAGTTGTCCAAGGCGGGCAAATCAAGATGATCGGCAAACATCAACTATTTTTCCCTGATGGTGACGTTGGTTTTCTCCGCCGGGGACGACTACTGGCCGGTTTCCCTTTGGGGGCCTTACGATGGGGCGGCGTTTTCTTCTTGATGCGTGGCCGCTGATATTTCCAACAAAACATAGATTCTTCAGGGATCTCACTGGGAATTTTAGCTCCGATAAAATCTTCAACGGCGGGCAAATGAAACACCAGATTCTCATCGGCCATGGTGATAGCAAGTCCCGAAGCACCGGCACGGGCAGTACGCCCAATACGATGGACATAATCTTCAGGATCCTCCGGCACATCGTAATTGACAACATGGGTCACATCATTGATGTGGATGCCGCGCGAGGCAACATCCGTCGCCACCAGGATGTTCAACTTACCATCCTTAAACTCTTGCAAAATACGCATCCGCTTTGCTTGAGAGATATCACCCGAGATCTGCGCAGCTTTGTAATTATTAGCTTGCAGCACCAAGGTGACATATTCGGTCTCACGCTTGGTATTGGCAAACACCATGACGCGCCCACCAGCCATACGCTCATCCAGCAATCCCAGCAGTAGTGGCAATTTTTCTTTACGACCTACATGGTAAACAATCTGTTCCACCCGCTCGGCGGTAACCTGTTCCGGCTCAATCTGCACCTTAACAGCGTCGTTCATAAAATCGTAAGCCAGCTCCATCACCCGTGGCGACAGGGTAGCGGAAAACAACATGGTCTGGCGGTTATCAAACGAAGGTAAACAGCGCAGGATATAACGCAGATCGCTGATAAAACCCATATCAAACATCCGATCCGCTTCGTCAATCACCAGTACTTCGATCTGCTTAAACGAAAACACCTTCTGTTTGGCATAGTCAATCAACCGACCGGGGGTAGCGACAATTACATCAACACCATTGAGCAACGCCTTGCGTTGACGTTCGTAATCAACCCCACCAAAAACAGGCAATATCTTAAGGGGACAAGCGCCACCAAGACCTTTGGCATCTTCACAAATCTGTACTACCAATTCCCGTGTTGGTGCCATGATCAACGCACGTGGATTTGCCCCGGTATTTTTTCGATTTTTAAGCAGACGGATAAACAAGGCAATAAGAAATGCTGCGGTCTTGCCGGTTCCTGTCTGTGCCTGTGCTGCAACATCTTTTCCGTCCAACGCCAAGGGAATCGACTGCTCCTGTACTGGAGTCAGCTCCTCAAAACCCTGCGCGACAACACCCTGCTGCACCTCATCAGGCACTTCTAATTCTGTAAAACGCATCATAGACTCCTACTATAGTTCCACATTGAAGGCTTCGGCAACGGTGTGCATATCCTTATCGCCACGGCCTGACAAACACACAACAATGGTCTGGTCGGCTCGCATCGTGGGAGCCAGTTTAATCACCTGAGCAATGGCGTGGGCACTTTCCAGTGCGGGGATAATCCCCTCCAACTGCGTCAACTGTTTAAAACCATCAAGTGCCTCGGCGTCGGTTACCGAACAATATTCAGCCCGCTTTATCTCATGAAGCAGCGCATGTTCGGGGCCAACGCCGGGATAATCGAGCCCGGCACTAATAGAGTGGGCGTGTTCAATCTGACCATCATCATCCTGCAGCAAGAAGGTTTTATTGCCATGTAAAACACCCACCTGCCCGGCACTGATGCTGGCAGCATGTTTATCGGTATCGATCCCCAGGCCAGCAGCTTCAACGCCGATCAAACGCACCGATTCATCGTTAATAAAGGGGTAAAACAAGCCCATGGCATTTGAACCGCCACCGATACAGGCCAGTGCAACATCGGGCAAACACCCCTCGGCCTCAAGCAACTGCTCACGTACTTCACGGCCAATAATCGACTGAAAGTCACGCACCATCTGCGGATAAGGATGGGGACCGGCGACGGTACCAATCACATAAAAGGTATCACGCACATGAGTTACCCAGTGGCGCAGGGCATCGTTCATGGCATCTTTAAGGGTAGCTGTGCCACTGGTTACGCCGTGTACCGTGGCGCCAAGCAGTTTCATCCGAAACACATTGAGAGACTGACGGCGAATATCTTCCGTTCCCATGAAGACATCACATTGCAAACCAAAGCGTGCCGCTACTGTCGCCGTGGCCACGCCATGTTGGCCGGCACCAGTCTCGGCAATGACCTTCTTCTTCCCCATCCGCCGCGCCAATAAAATCTGCCCAACGGTATTATTCACCTTGTGAGCACCGGTGTGATTTAAATCTTCGCGCTTTAAATAGATTTTTGCGCCACCTAAATGCTGAGTCAAGCGCTCGGCATAGTACAGCGGATTCGGACGACCGACATAGTGGTGCAGATAATAGTCAAACTCTTTGTGAAAAGCTGGATCAGCCACGGCATCAGCATAGGCTTGTTCTAATTCTAATAACGCTGGCATCAGCGTTTCGGCCACATAACGTCCACCAAACGATCCAAAATGACCACGTTGATCGGGATATGAATACATCAGCTATCTCCAACTTTGTTTTGCATGATAAATAAAATCGCGCACCAGCTCAGGATCTTTAGCGCCGGGGGATGATTCAACACCACTGGACACATCGACAGCATAGGGCTGGACAGCATCAACAGCAGCGCGAATATTATCCTTAGTGAGTCCACCGGCAAGAATAACCGGAAACTGCTGCGCAACCCCAGCTGCAAGATCCCAGCGTCCAAGCTGGCCGGTACCACCATAAGAGTCGGCGACCCATGCATCCAGCAATAGAGCCGAAACAGGATAATGCTCAAGCCCTTGAAGGCATTCTACACCCCGAATCCGCAACGCCTTAATCACCTTCACCTCGGGATAATGGCACTGAGCTGGAGTTTCATCGCCATGGAGTTGCACAACATCGAGGCGACATTGACGAATAATTGTACGGATTTGATCGGGTTCGGCATTGACAAATAATCCGACAATGGCAACAAACGGCGGCAGTTGATCGATAATCTGTCGCGCCTGCACGGGGGCAATATAGCGTGGACTGGCAGGATAAAAAACAAAGCCCAACGCATCGACACCCATCGCTACAGCGTGGAGTGCATCTTCAATGGTGGTAATGCCACAGATTTTAACACGCACCGCAGAGACCATTCTCTTATCAGTCTCTTCACTGACTGGCACAATCAACACCCATCAGCTCATGCAACTTGGCGCTAAAATCATCTTCGCGCATCAAACTTTCACCGATCAGGAATGCGCCTGCTCCCGCTCGTTGTAGTTGTACAATATCTTCACGACAATGTATCCCGCTCTCAGACACCACAAAGCGTTGCTCCGGGATGAGTTTCAGTAGCTTCTTACTGACATTCAAATCGGTCACAAAGGTCTTTAGGCAGCGATTATTGATCCCAATCAGTGAACAATCCGTTTGCAAGGCCAGCTCTAATTCCTCGGCGTTATGCACTTCGAGCAACACATCCATCCCCAGTTGCACTGCCAGAGCGTGGAACTCCTTGAGTTGGGTCAAATCGAGTGCCGCCGCAATCAACAAAATAGCATCGGCACGGTGCGCCCGTGCTTCATAAATCTGGTAGGAATCGATAATAAAATCTTTGCGCAACAACGGCAGATCGATCTGTGCTGAAATCTGAGTGAGATAATCCAAATGGCCGAAGAAAAACTCCTCGTCAGTCAAGACCGACAAACACGTAGCTCCGGCTTCTTGGTAACCACGCGCAATTTGGAGGGGGTCAAAATCTGCCCGGATAATCCCCTTGGACGGAGAACCTTTCTTCACCTCGGCGATAATAGCCGTACCATCCTGACTGAGCCGACGTAGATGATCTTCAAAGCCACGCGGTGTTTGCCGCTTGGCAATCATCGCCTCTAACTGTGCGACAGGTATTTTCTGTTTGGCCGCAACCACTTCGTGCATTTTATGCGCTAAAATCTTATCGAGAATCATTGATTTGTCATCCGAATCAAACCATCGAGTTTCGCACTGGCGAGGCCGTTATCGATAACCTCAGCGGCCATGTTCAAACCATCCGCTACCTCATTCACCACACCGGCAGCTACCAATGCATAGGCACTATTGAGCACCACGACATCACGCTTTGCCCCCGGTGTGCCGTGTAAAATGGCGCAAACAATCTCGGCATTACATGCCGCATCGCCACCCTGAAGATCTTCAAGGGTACACAGCTCAAATCCTAATGACTCGGGGCTTAACGTCGACATGGCCACCTGCCCATGATCAATAGAAGCAATGCGTGTCTGCGTCGTCAGGGTAATTTCATCCATACCATCGAGGCCATGGACAACAAAGCCGCGCTTGCAGCCGAGATGGCTCAGCACCTGCGCTATCGGCTCCACCAAACTCTCACGATACACGCCCAACACCTGACGGTCGGCACCGGCGGGATTAGTTAACGGACCGAGAATATTGAAAATGGTGCGGATCCCCACTTCTCGACGTGGCCCGATAGCATATTTCATCGCCCCATGTAGCGCTGGAGCAAACAGGAAACCGATATTCAACTCACGAATACACCGTTCAACGGTTTGCGAAGAAACATCCAGATTCACCCCGAGTTCTTCGAGGACATCGGCACTACCACATGCTGAAGAGATACTGCGATTGCCATGTTTGGCAACCTTTACCCCACAAGCAGCGACAACAAATGCCACCGTGGTTGAGATATTGAATGTTTTGGTTCCACTGCCACCGCTGCCACATGTATCGAGGATAGTCTCTTGATCGGCATTGATCTCCTCACGGTCAATATCAACGCTATGGCGTACATGTATCGGCGTCGCATGCTGGCGCATTACTCGGGCAGCACCACTAATCTCTTCAACGGTTTCACCCTTCATCCGCAATGCCGTGATCAATGAGCCGATCTGAGCGGGTGTTGCTTCCCCCCCCATCACCTGATTCATCACGTCAACCATCACTTTTTCGCTCAGGTCATGGCCTTCAACTACTTGTGCGATGGCTTCCTTAATCATGTTGCCTCCAAAAATCATCTGCCATGGTAAGAAAATTCTGCATAAGTTCCTTCCCTGAAACCGAGAGAATCGACTCCGGGTGAAATTGCACTCCCCATATCGGCAAGGTGCGGTGAGCCAATCCCATAATCATATCATCATCCGTCCACGCCGTAATCTCCAGCTCTGACGGTACGCTGTCGCGTTCCACCACCAAAGAATGGTAGCGCGTCGCTTCAAAAGGGATATCCAATCCACGAAATAAACCGCTATTGCTATGCTGAATAGGACTCGTTTTCCCATGCATCAGTTCACGGGCACGGACTATATTGCCCCCGAAAGCAGCGGCGATTGATTGATAACCAAGACAAACGCCAAAAATAGGAATCGTTCCGGCAAAATGCTTTATTACTGCGACAGATATCCCTGCCTGCTGGGGGAAACACGGCCCTGGTGAGATGACCAGCTTGCGCGGTTCGAGTGCTGCAATCATTTCCAGATCAATGGCGTCGTTGCGATAAACTACCACCTCTTCACCGAGTTCCCTAAAATACTGGACAAGGTTATAGGTAAACGAGTCGTAGTTATCGATCATCAACAGCATTATTCCAACCCTCCCTCGGCCATCTCTATCGCCTTCAACACCCCACGCGCCTTGTTGATAGTTTCTTCATATTCTGCCTGAGGTTCGGAATCTGCAATAATACCTGCCCCTGCTTGTAGATGAATGGTATCGTCATGAACAACCAATGTGCGAATCGCAATAGCTAAATCCATATTCCCTGAATAGGAAAAATAGCCGACAGCTCCCCCGTAAATCTCACGGCGTACCGGTTCGAGCTCGTCGATGATCTCCATGGCACGAATTTTGGGGGCTCCGGTCAACGTTCCAGCCGGGAATGTCGCCCGAAAGGTATCAAACGCATTCAACCCTTGTTCCAATCGTCCACGCACGTTAGAAACAATGTGCATAACGTGAGAATAACGCTCAATCAACTTGAACTCACTCACCTCTACACTGCCGGCCTGACAAATACGACCAAGATCATTACGTCCCAAATCAACCAACATCACATGCTCGGCAACCTCTTTGGGGTCACTTAACAGTTCTTGTTCTAAGCGTAAATCATCAACAGCATCTACGCCGCGAGGCCTCGTCCCGGCAATAGGTCGTACCTCAACAACATCCTCCTCCTTGCGAACCAAGACTTCTGGTGACGCACCAACAACTAGCGTATTGTCAAAACGTAAGAAAAACATATATGGCGACGGGTTTATGGTTCGCAATGAACGGTAGATATCAAAAGGATCGGCACGTAAAGGCGCACTAAAGCGTTGTGAAAGTACCACCTGAATCACATCACCGCTGCGAACATATTCCTTACACTGCTCTACCGCAGACTTGAAGTTTTCAGGGGTAAAATTAGGTTGAAGTTCCGACGCAGCACAGGGCGAAGTCTGCTTAACTTGACGCAGCAAAGGAGATCTCAATTGTTCGATCAACTCTTTAATCTTGAAGACACCGGTCTGATATACTTGTTTGAGATCAGTATCAGTATCGATAAAGGCATTAAACACAACCTTTATCTTCTGTAGGCGATTATCAAAAATAAGCAGCGTGTCGGTGAATAAAAAACAGCTATCATATGCCCCGATCTCTGCCAGATTTTGATTGGGCAACGTCTCTACATAGCGCACCATATCATAACCAAGATAACCAACTGCACCACCACAGAAACGGGGAAGGTCGGGCATTTCAACTGGACGATAACGCTCCATCAATTGCTGAATAATCTTCAATGGATCTTTACTCTGCCCTGATTCTACTATTTGACCATTTTTAACTACCTCATAATGGTCAGATCGAGAGCGAAATACCGTTCCGTTTCCAGAGCCTAAAAAAGAATAACGAGCCCATTTCTCACCGCCCTCAACGCTTTCTAAAAGAAATGCCAGCTTGCCATTATCAATTTTTTTAAATGCAGAAACTGGAGTTTCCATATCTGCCAAAATTTCAGCATAAATTGGTACCAAGTTGCCAACTCTGGTCAGCACCTCGAATTCATCGAATGAGGGGTGTATTTGCATGGTTGATGGTCTCGCAAAACTGATTACATTGCTATGAAAAAAGGCAAGGGAAGCCCCTTGCCTTTTTTCTAGCAAATATTTGTGAACAGCCTATTCAGCAGCCTGCTCTTGATCGACAAATTCAATAATAGAAACCGGGGCATTATCTCCAAGACGATTTCCAACCTTAATGATACGAGTATAACCGCCAGAACGCTCTTGAAAACGCGGTGCCAGACGATCAAACAACTTAGCGACAACCTTCTTCTCGAAAACAACACTCAACGCCTGACGACGTGCGTGCAGATCGCCTCGTTTACCAAGTGTAATCATCCTTTCGGCAATTTTGCGAACTTCCTTAGCACGAGCATCGGTTGTTGTAATACGCTCGTGATCAATCAGGGAAGTGACCATATTTCTCAGCATCGCCTTACGGTTGCTTGAATTACGTCCAAGGCGTCTGCCAGATTTATTGTGACGCATAACTTACTTTCCTTTCTATGCGTAGTCGCCAGCTCTAAGCTTCTTCACGACTTTTCTGAAGCACTTTCAAGTACTCAGGATCGGGGAAATTTTCCAATTTCATGCCTAATGTCAAACCCATCTCAGCAAGAATGTCTTTAATCTCATTGAGTGATTTCCGACCAAAATTCTGAGTTTTTAGCATTTCGGCTTCGCTTCTCTGTACTAAATCACCGATCAGTCCAATATGGGCATTTTTGAGGCAATTTGCACTACGAACTGACAATTCAAGTTCTTCAACACTTCGATATAAATTCTCGTTGATCTTTTGAACCTCATCTTCTTCAGGCTCTTCAACAGGAATCTGTTCTTCATCAAAGTTAATAAACATTTGTAGATGCTCTTTAAGGATTTTTGCTGCAAAAGCAACAGAATCCTCTGGGCTAACACTACTATCAGTCCAAACTTCAATGGTTAACTTATCATAATCAGTAATCTGACCCACGCGAGCATTTGTTACCGCACAGTTCACCTTCTTAATCGGTGAGAAAATTGAATCTATCGGAATCGTACCAACAGGATCTTTTTCATCACGATTACGCTCAGCAGTACCATAGCCTTTGCCAAGAGAAACAACCATATCAATTTCGACATCTGCTTCTTTTGTACATGTTGCGATAAACATATCAGGGTTCAACACCTTGACATTGGCATCAGTCACGATATCGCCAGCGGTAATCACACCAGCGCCTTTTTTAACGATACGGACATTGCGACTTTCTTGACCTTCAAGTCGAAGAAGAACAGACTTCAAGTTAAGTATAATGTCTGATACATCTTCTGTTACTCCCTGAATCGATGAAAACTCATGGAGCACTCCCTTAATCCGAACCGAAGTTATTGCCGCCCCTTGCAGTGATGACAACAAAATGCGCCGTAAAGAGTTACCAATCGTCGTACCAAATCCGCGCTCAAATGGTTCAGCATAAAACTTACCATAATTGCTAGTCAGACTTTTAGTCTCGACTTGCACATGCTTTGGTTTGATCAGATCTCTCCAATTTTTATACATCCATTTGCTCCAAGTTGAGGGTTACAAAATGATTGCGATTACTTCGAATAAAGCTCTACAATCAACTGCTCCTCGAACACCGGAGAGGTCAGTTCTTCACGAGCAGGCAATGTCTTAACAGTACCTTTAAACGCATCACGCTCAAGTTCCAACCAAGTTGGGATTCCACGACGCATAACACTATCAAGTGCTTCAGAAATCTTGGCAATTTTGCGGCTCTTCTCTCGCACTTCAATTACATCGCCCGCACGAACCAGATACGATGGGATATCGACCTTGCGCCCATTAACAAGAAAATGCCCGTGCCGAACAAAAATGCGCGCTTCAGTACGTGTTGATGCCAATCCTAGCCGAAAAACCATATTATCTAAGCGACGCTCAAGAAGAACCAGCATGTTGTGACCGGTGACTCCTTTCATCCCATTCGCCTTGTCAAACACCCGGCGAAACTGTTTCTCGCTCAAACCATAGCAAAAGCGTACTTTCTGCTTCTCGATTAATTGGCGAGAATAGTCAGAAGGCTTGCCTTTACGACCGGCACCATGCTGACCTGGAGGGGTTGGACGACGCTCAAGCAAGCGATCATACTTTGGGTTTCCGAAAATATTAACCCCAAGTCGTCTTACTATTTTACCTTTAGGTGTGCAATTTTTTGCCATTTCTTATTATCCTCTACAGTTCTATCGTCAACCTGTCAGACACTACCCTTAAACGCGGCGGCGCTTGGGGGGACGACAGCCGTTGTGGGGAATAGGGGTAACGTCTTTTATCATCGTTACATTAAGCCCTGCCGCTGAGAGAGCACGCACTGCAGACTCACGACCGGATCCAGGACCCTTAACACAAACCTCAAGATTACGCATACCATGCTCTTGTGCGGTTTTAGCTGCAGTTTCAGCAGCAATTTGTGCGGCAAAAGGGGTGCTTTTACGCGATCCTTTAAAGCCTGAGCCACCCGATGTCGCCCACGAAATAACATTACCACTAACATCAGCGATAGAAATAATGGTGTTGTTAAAGGTAGCCTGAATGTGAGCAACACCATTGACAATATTTTTTTTCGTTTTACTTCTTCTTACGACCTTCTTACCTGGCTTAGCCATCGTTCCTCCAATTATTTCTTCTTACCAGCAACCGTTTTGCGTGGCCCCTTACGGGTACGTGCATTGGTTTTGGTTTTCTGTCCACGGACTGGCAAGCCACGACGATGACGTAAGCCACGATAACAACCAAGATCCATCATACGCTTGATATTCAGGGAAATTTCGCGACGCAAGTCACCTTCCACTTTATATTCAGCATCTAGAATCTTACGAATCTGAGCAATCTCAGATTCAGTTAAATCGTCCGAGCGGGTACCTAAATCTACACCAGCTTGAGACAGGATCCGTTGAGCTGTCGAACTTCCAACACCATAAATATAGGTCAGCGCAACTTCAATACGTTTATTTTTCGGTAAGTCAATACCAGCAATACGAGCCAACTTAATATCCTCCCAGTCCTAACCCTGTCTCTGCTTATGTTTAGGGTTTTCACAAATAACGCGTAAAACACCCTTACGTTTAATAACCTTGCATTTATCGCAAATTGTTTTTACCGATGCTCGAACTTTCATAACCAACCTCTACAAATTACTTAAATTTCACCCGAACTACAATCTTGTTAATATCTCAGCCCCGTTATCTGTAACGGCAACTGAATGCTCAAAATGTGCTGAGGAGCAACCGTCTTGAGTCACTGCAGTCCAACCATCTTCCAAAATCTTTACATGATGACTACCTGCATTCACCATTGGTTCAATCGCTAGAACCATTCCAGTCTTAAGGACAGGACCAGATCCCGGTTTACCATAATTCGGGATTTGAGGATCTTCATGTAACGCACGTCCGATACCGTGCCCAACAAACTCTCTGACAATCGAATATCCAGCACCTTCGGCAACACTTTGAACCGCAAATGATATATCAGACAAATGGACACCCGGAGCAATCACATCAATACCAGCATGCAACGACGCCTTGGTAACATCCATCAACCTTTGCCGCTCTTCACTCACAGCGCCAACAGCCAACGTCACAGCCGAGTCGCCATAAAAACCGTCAAAAAGAACACCAAAATCGATACTGAGGATATCTCCATCAACAAGGGGAACATTGGTCGCAAACCCATGAACAATCGTTTCGTTAGGCGAAGAACATATAGCGCACGGAAAACCGCCATAGCCCTTAAAAGCAGGTACTGCGTTCCTTTTTTTACACGCTTCTTGCGCAAGCCGATCCAAATCGACTGTCGTTATACCCGGAGCAACCACCTCACTTAACTCATGAAGCACTTCGGCAACCATCCGGCAAGGAACACGCATCCGTGCGATCTCCTTCGCTGTCTTAACAATAATCACGTAACGTCCTTAAGTAGTGATAGAATAGCAGTACCTACATCTTCAATTGGAAGCATACCATCTACACTGAATAAGACCCCTGCCTGCCGGTAATACTCCACCAGAGGTGCTGTCTGCTCATGATAAATCGACATACGATTACGAATCGTGCCCTCCTTATCATCGTCGCGCTGAATCAGCTCTCCATCACACACATCACAAACACCATGCTTCGCAGGCGGTTCATATGTAAGATGATAACCTGCACCACACTCGGAACAAGACCTACGCCCTGCAAGACGTACTACCAATGCCTCAATATTCACTTCAAGCGACACCACAGCATCTATATCTTTTTTTAATGCAGACAACATTTTAGTCAGAGCATCAGCCTGAGGGAGCGTACGCGGAAAGCCATCTAAAATAAAACCGGCAGTACAATCAGGCTTACGTAAGCGTTCTTCGACTATACCAACGACAACCTCGTCAGGCACCAATGCACCAGTATCCATAAAAGACTTCGCCTTGACACCCATAGGAGAAGACTCCTTAACGGCACCACGCAAAATATCACCTGTTGAGATCTGAGGCACACCAAATTGCTCAACAAGCATCTTCGCCTGTGTCCCCTTACCTGCCCCTGGAGGGCCGAGCAAAATCAATTTCATTACGTTACACTCTCGTTAACCGTGACGCCCCTTGATAGACGCACCACGCATAAAACCTTCATAAGACCTAGACAACAAATGCGACTCAACCTGTGATGCAGTATCTAATCCAACACCGACAACAATGAGCAATGATGTTCCTCCGAAATAAAACGGCACATTAAACTGCCCGATCAACAAGGTCGGCAGAACACAGACTACAGACACATAGACCGCACCAGCAAACGTTAATCGACCCAACACAACATCAAGATAATCTGACGTTGGCTTGCCGGGTCTGACGCCTGGGATATATCCGCCCTGATTTTTAACGTTTTCTGCAACATCAACCGGATTAAAGGTCACAGCTGTGTAGAAGTAACAGAAGAAAACGATAAATGCAACAAAAAACACATTATAAAGCCAGTGGCTAGGAGTCATCATGCCGGCAACCCGTTGAACCCATTCAACATCTACAAAATTCGCAACTGTTGCCGGAAACATAATGATCGAACTTGCAAAAATTGGCGGAATAACACCACTCATATTTATCTTCAACGGCAAATGGCTCGATTGCCCACCATGATTACGCATCCCCACCACACGCTTTGCGTAATGGATAGGAACACGCCGCTGAGCTCGTTCCATGAAAACAATTGCCATAACAACAATCACCATCCCAACCAGCAACAGGAGCACAGTCACCGGAGGAAGTGCGCCAGTACGCAACAGCCGTATAGAATTAACGATGGCAGACGGCATATTTGCAACTATACCTGCAAAGATAATTAAAGAGATGCCATTACCAATACCGCGCTCCGTTACCTGCTCGCCAATCCACATAATGAACGCAGTACCAGCCGTCAAGGTAATAATAGTCAAAAGGATAAAAGCGAGACCCTGATCAGGAACAACCAGATCTCCTGCGGGTCCGCGCATAGACTGTAAACCGACGGCAATACCAGCACCCTGTACAACTGACAAGGCAATCGTCCCATAACGAGTCCACCGAGTAATAACCTTGCGCCCCTGCTCGCCCTCCTTTGACAAACGCTGAACCGGTTCAAACACTACGGTCAGCAATTGCAAAATAATCGAGGCACTAATATATGGCATTATACCGAGGGCAAAAACAGTCATACGCTCCAAGGCACCACCAGTAAATGCGCTTACCATCCCCAGTAATGTTCCCTGAGTGCCTTCAAAAAAGCTCGCCAAAACCTGACCATTAACTCCAGGGGTAGGCACATGACAACCAATACGATATACGGCAAGCATCATCATGGTAAACAAAATTCGGTGACGCAACTCGGTTATACCAAAAATATTTTGAAGACTTTTAAACAATTTTACAATACCTCGACGCTACCGCCAACAGCCTCAATTTTTGCAACTGCAGACTTGCTAAACCTATGTGCCTTAACCGTAACAATCTTAGTCAAATCACCATCAGCCAAAATCTTCACACCATCACGTACGCTTTTAATAAAGCCAGCACTGATAAGCATTTCAGGATCAATAACTGAATTAGCTTCAAATGTTTCCAGATCCCGCAAATTAACCAATGCATAAACTTTTTTATTTAATGGTGCAAAACCACGCTTTGGCAAACGGCGCTGAAGGGGCATCTGTCCACCCTCGAAGCCAGGCTTAACACCACCTCCGGAACGGGCATTCTGACCCTTATGACCACGTCCCGATGTTTTACCTGTACCAGAACCTGCACCACGACCAATGCGTTTTCTATTTTTTACCGATCCCGCAGCGGGACTCAAATTACTCAAATCCATCATCTTTATCCTATTTAGGCTTCCTCAACGACAACCATGTGGCAAACCTTGTTAATCATGCCACGAATCTCAGGAGTATCCTGAAGGGTAACTGTTTTATTGAGCTTTGTTAGACCCAGCCCATTTAATACCCGAGTAAAATACTCTGGGCGGCCAATGCCACTTTTCTTCAATGTCACTTTAATTTCGTTTGCCATCATTATCTCCAGCGTCGCTATATTTAGACAGCAATATTGCGACGTGCTTTGATTTCGCTGGCACTTCTTAACTGCCCAAGTGCATTCATCGTCGCTTTTACCACATTATGAGGATTATTCGACCCAAGGCACTTGGATAAAATATCACCAATACCTGCAGCTTCAAGTACCGCACGAACAGGACCACCAGCAATAACACCAGTACCCATCGATGCAGGCTTCAACATCACACAACCTGCACCAAATTTACCGAGCACATCGTACGGGATTGTACGATCGTCCAACGGAACGGTAACCATACTCTTCTTAGCCTTTTCAACACCCTTACGGATAGCCTCAGGCACCTCTTTTGCTTTACCATGACCGAAACCAACCCGACCATTTCCATCACCAACCACAACCAGTGCTGAAAAACTAAAGCGACGACCACCCTTAACAACCTTTGAACAACGGTTAATATGGATGACACGATCTATCAATTCTGTATCTTTTGGCTCATTGCGATGCAAAGGACCCTCCAATCTCATTAAAACTCAAGTCCGGCTTCACGTGCAGCATCAGCCAGGGCCTTAACACGACCATGATAAACAAAACCATTGCGATCAAAAACCACCTCTTTAATATCTTTTGCAAGGGCCATTTTTGCAATAGCTGCACCAACCGCTGTAGCAGCGGATACATTCCCAGTATAATCTATACCTTCAGAGACACTCTTACACTGCGTTGAAGCGGAAACAAGTGAAGAGCCACTGGCATCTTCAATAATTTGTGCATATATGTGCTTAGAGCTACGGAAGACACTAAGACGAGGTCGCTCTGAGGTTCCGACCACCTTGCGACGAACCCGTGCTTGTCGTCTTTTTCTTGCTTCCGCTCTTGATTTTACGCCAGCCACTTTATTTCTCCCGTATTTAGTTAATTACTAACCCGTCTTACCAGCTTTACGCAAAATACGCTCATCAGAATACTTAATACCCTTACCCTTATAAGGCTCGGGAGCACGAAATGAACGAATTTTCGCGGCAGTAGCACCAACCAATTCTTTATCAATGCCACTGACGGTCAAACGAGTTTGCTTTTCGACTTCGACAGAGATCCCTTCGGGCAATTTATATTCAACAGGGTGTGAATAACCCAAAGCCAGATTAAGTACTGATCCCTTAACATCGGCACGATAGCCAACGCCATTGATCTCAAGCACTTTAGAAAATCCTTTTGTAACCCCATCAACCATATTTGCAATCAATGAGCGGTACAAACCCTGCATTGCAGTATCACATCGAACACTCTCGAGGGGTGAAACTACTATCGTTTCTGCGTCCATTGAGACCAAAACAGTAGCTGGGATACTGCGAGACAATTCACCCTTGGGACCTTTTACGCCAATTTGATCGGTTGCCAGATCAATTGTAACGCCGGCAGGTATTTGTACAGGTTTTTTACCAATTCTCGACATTGTCTACACTCCTTACACTAATTACCAAACGGTGCAGACCAATTCGCCACCGATCTGGGCTTCACGAGCAGCAACATCTGACATAACACCCTGTGATGTGGATACAATAGCACAACCTAAGCCACGCTTGACCTTAGGAATATCATCATAACCAACATACATGCGGCGCCCAGGTGTTGACTCACGCTTGATCTCGTGAATAACATGAACGTTTTCGTTATCAAATTTAAGGTAAATACGCAAAACTCCCTGAACACCATCATTGATGAACTTGAAATTCTTGATATAACCTTGTTCCTTAAGTACAGAAGCTATTGCCAGCTTAATCTTGCTCGAAGGCATTTCTAACTTCTGATGTTTTGCCATACCTGCATTACGGATGCGAGTAAGCAAATCCGAAATAGGATCGGTCATTGCCATGGATCCATCTCCTTGTACGTTACCAACTAGATTTCAAAACGCCAGGAAGTTTACCCTCTAGAGCCAATTTGCGCAAGCAAATCCGACACATATTAAACTTCCGGTAGTAGGCGCGCGGACGACCACAGAGAGGACAGCGAGTGTACTTTCTGACCTGAAATTTCTGCGTCCGTGCAGCTTTTACTCTCATTGATTTTTTTGCCACATTTTCCTCCGATATCGCCTTATTATTTCCTGAACGGCATCCCAAACGCTGTTAACAGAGCTCGACCCTGCTCATCCGTTGACGCTGAAGTTACGATTGAGATGTTCAAGCCACCAATTTTAGCGATTTTCTCCATATCGATCTCAGGAAAAATAATCTGCTCACGCACACCAAGCGTATAATTTCCACGACCATCAAACGCCTTAGGAGAAACACCCTTAAAGTCACGAACACGGGGTAGAGCTATATTGATCAAGCGATCAAGAAACTCATAAGCACGATCGCGGCGCAACGTCACCATACAACCTATTGGCATATCCTCACGCAATTTAAACCCTGCGATAGACTTTTTTGCCTTTGTGATGACGGGCTTTTGTCCGGTAATCATACCGAGTTCATCAACGGCAGACTCCAGCAACTTAATATTCTGGATAGCCTCACCAATACCCATATTCACAACCACCTTTTCGACGCGAGGAATCTCCATGACATTACTTAGCTGAAGGTCCTTGAGTAAAATAGGTGCCAGTTCATCTTTATATCTATCTTTTAACCTGGCCATTTAAATCTCCATTACCTATCGACATTCTCATTACATTTCTTGCAGAAGCGAACCTTAGCCCCTCCCTCCAGCACACGCAATCCTGTACGCGTCGGCTGATTGCAAGCACTGCAAACGATCATGACATTAGAAGCAGCAAGTGGCGCTTCTTTCTCTACAATCCCACCTTCTTGATTTTGACGCGACGGTCGCGTGTGACGCTTTACAACGTTAAGGTTCTCTACCGTTAGGCGGTTTTTGTCAAGGAATATACGAAGAACTTTACCCTGCTTCCCCTTTTCCTTGCCAGCCATCACCTGAACCAGATCGCCTTTTTTCACATGAAACTTTTTTACAGCCATTTCTGATAATCTCCAGGCCGTATCAAAGCACCTCAGGTGCCAGAGATACGATTTTCATAAAACGCCGCGCTCGCAATTCACGAGCAACAGGACCAAAGATACGGGTACCAACTGGCTCTCCAGCGGCATTGACGACAACAGCAGAATTCTTATCAAAGCGAATGCGTGACCCATCGGGACGAGCAACCTCTTTGGCAGTTCGAACAACAACAGCTCGAATAACATCGCCTTTTTTTACTTTTGAATTGGGCATTGCTTCTCTAACAGAACAGACGATGATATCACCAATACCTGCATATTTCCGTTTCGAGCCACCCAACACCTTGATACAGCACAACTTCCGAGCGCCGGAATTATCAGCTACATCAAGTACGGTTTGCATTTGAATCATTTTTATTCCCCCAGCCTACAGCGCTTTATCAAGAATTTCACTGACGCGCCAGCGTTTATCTCGTGACAGAGGTCGCGCCTCGGAAATAAGCACCTTATCACCAACAACACACTTATTATGCTCGTCATGTGCCTTATATGTTGCACTGCGCTTCAAGTACTTTTTATACATAGGATGCGGCACAAGCCTATCAATCTTGACCACGACAGTTTTATCCATCTTGTCACTGGTAACAAACCCTACCAGCTTCTTTTTGTTACGATTATCTATTGCCATATTGCTCACCTTAACACTTATTATGCCAATTTCTGCCGCAGAACAGTCTTAACCCGAGCAATATCCTTCCGCAAACCAGATATCTTGGCAGTATTTTCAAGATGACCAGTATGCAGTTGAAATTTCAAGTTAAAAAGTTCCTGACTCAACTCCAGAGATTTGCCCTCTAGCTCATCTACGCTAAGGGCAACTAATTCCTTAGCCGTCATTAGATGTCTCCTCTCTGGCTAAAAACTTAGTTGATATAGGCAACTTGTGAGCCGCCAAGCGAAATGCCTCACGTGCAATTTCCTCAGAGACACCCTGCATTTCATAAAGGACTTGCCCCGGGCGAACAACTGCAACCCAACTATCAGGAGAGCCTTTACCCTTACCCATGCGCGTTTCAGCCGCTTTGCGAGTCAATGACTTATCAGGGAAGCAACGAATCCAAATCTTACCACCCCGTTTAATATACCGAGTCATCGCACGACGTGCCGATTCAATTTGCCGAGCCGACAACCAACCACGATTAGTCGCTTGCAGACCATAATCACCGAAATTGATATCGGTAGCCCCATTGGCCGCGCCCCTCATGCGACCCTTAAACTGCTTTCTATGTTTAACCTTCTTAGGCATCAACATAACAACATACTCCTATCTGACAAATCTAAAGTTCCTGTGAAAGAACTTCGCCCTTGAAGATGAGAACTTTAACACCAATGATACCGTAAGTTGTTTTTGCCTGAGCAAATCCATAATCAATATCTGCACGAATGGTATGAAGAGGAACTCGTCCCTCGCGATACCATTCAGTACGGCTCATTTCGGCACCACCAAGTCGACCACTACAGGTAATCTTAATTCCTTGTGCGCCAAAACGAAGAGATTGCCCAACACTGCGTTTCATCGCACGACGGAAAGCGACACGTCGTTCCAACTGTAGCGCAACCCCTTCTGCAACAAGCTGCGCATTCATTTCCGGCTTACGGACTTCCTGAATATTGAGGAAAATCTCTTTATCGGTGAGTTTGGCCAGCTCCACCTTGAGAGCTTCAACTTCCGAACCACGCTTACCGATAATAATACCGGGGCGGGCAGCGAAAATATTTAACTTCATCTTGCCTGCAGCACGCTCAATCTCAATCTTTGCGATGCCGGCATGATAAAGCCTCTTCTTTAAATAATTACGCAGCTTAAGATCTTCATGCACAAATTGTGCATAATCTCCATCTGCATACCACTTAGACTCCCAGGTTCTGATTACACCTAGGCGAAAACCTATAGGATGAACTTTCTGGCCCAAACTATCACCTCCTTGATCGGCTAAATTTCGTCCAGAACAACCTGAACGTGACTTGTTGGTTTACGAATTTTGCTTGCACGCCCCTGAGCACGGGGAATGAAACGTTTCAATGCCGGACCTTGATCGACGGTAATCTCGCTGACGTACATAGCGTCAACATCCGAGACACCCTTCTGCTCTGCATTTGCTACTGCAGACTTCACCAACTCAGCGACTATCGTAGCAGGCTTTTGCGGTGAAAACCGTAAAATATTCAGCGCATCCTGAACATTTTTACCGCGTATCATGTCCACAACCAATCGTGCTTTTTGAGGTGACATGCGAACATATCTTAATTTCGCTTTTGCTTCCATGCTGGAACTCCGTTGCGATTATTTTCTCTTGGATTTCTTGTCAGCACCATGACCATAATAGGTACGGGTCGGGGCAAACTCACCAAGCTTGTGACCTACCATATTTTCAGAAACATAAACGGGAATAAACTTTTTACCGTTATGAACTGCAAATGTATGCCCTACGAACTCAGGAATAATCGTGCTTCGGCGAGACCAGGTCTTAATAACCTTACTGGCCGTAGTACCACCATCCAAATCAACCTTACGCAGCAAACTTGCCTCGATGTAAGGCCCTTTTTTAATTGATCTAGCCACGATATTCTCCTCTACTTATTCCGGCGTCGTACAATAAAGCGATCAGTACGCTTATTGCTACGAGTTTTATAGCCTTTGGTCGGTACACCCCATGGCGTTACCGGATGCCGTCCCCCTGAACTCTTACCTTCACCGCCACCGTGAGGATGATCAACGGGATTCATTACTACACCACGAGACTGAGGGCGCTTACCTAACCACCGGTTACGACCAGCTTTACCAATCTTCACATTCTCATGATCAGTATTACCGACTTGACCAATAGTCGCACAGCACTCTTGCAAAACTAATCGCACTTCACCTGACGGCATACGGAGTTGAGCATAGCGCCCCTCTTTCGCAGCAATCATAGCATAAGCACCAGCACTGCGCGCTAATTGACCACCCTTACCAATCTTCAATTCAACATTGTGTACCCAAGTACCCAATGGTATTGTACGAATCATCATGGCGTTTCCGGGCTGAATATCTGCTGATTCACTGGCAATAACTTCTACACCAACAGTCAATCCAACAGGAGCAAGAATATAGCGCTTCTCCCCATCAGCATAATTCAGTAACGCTATTCGTGCCGAACGATTAGGATCATATTCTATCGATACAACACGAGCGGGTATATCTTTTTTATCACGCTTAAAATCGATAATACGATATCTGCGTTTATGACCACCACCGGTATGTCGCTTGGTAATGCGTCCGTTATTATTACGTCCACCAGACTTCTTTAAAGGTTCCAAAAGTGACTTTTCCGGTGTCGCTGTTGTTACCTCCTCGAAAGTTGAGGCGGTCATATGACGGCGCCCCGGCGAGGTCGGCTTAAACTTTTTGATCGCCATTATACTAACTCCGTATTCCTAAGACTGTCATCACACGCCAAAGAAGTCGATATTGCTACCTTCAGCGAGAGTTACATATGCTTTCTTGCGATTTGGTCTTTTACCAAACTGCTTGCCAACACGCTTCACCTTACCTGCGACAATCATGGTGTTTACATCTTGTACCTTAACGTCGAAAGCTTTCTCTACAGCCTGCTTAATCTCAATCTTATTTGCATCCTTTGCCACTTCAAAAGCAACAACTCTTCCTTCTTCTTTTTGAACAGCTGTCTTTTCCGTAACCAAAGGCTTTTTAATTACCTGATGTAAAGGCTTCATTACGCCAACGCTCCTTCCAGTTGCTCTAAGGCACCTTCTGTCAGAACCAGATTGGAGTACTTCAACACATCATATACATTGACGCCTTCAGCACGAAGAACCTTTACATTACGCAAATTTCTCGCCGAAAGTTCAACTTCAGGACTTGCTGCATCAATAACAAACAAGGCATCCTTCATCTCAAAAGTGTCAATGACCTGACGAAAGTTTTTAGTACTTATTGCATCCAGCTTCAATTCGGAAAGAACCGTCAACTTATTGCCCTGAAAACGGGCAGACAGTGCTGAGCACAAAGCCAACTTCTTGACTTTACGATTCAATTTAAATGAATAATCACGCGGACTGGGACCAAAAGCAGCACCACCACCAACATGTGTAGGCGCAGTAACCGTACCCTGACGGGCATTACCGGTACCTTTTTGCTTAAAAGGCTTCTTTCCACCACCAGCTACCGCACTCCTGTTCTTGGTTGCTGCAGTACCCTGTCGACGTGCTGCCAACTGATAACGAACCATATCATGAAGCAGATATTTCTTCACTTCAGTGTCGAAAATCGCATCAGATAGTTCGCGCTCAGACACCTGATTCTTTTTTATATCATATACAGTTACTTTTGCCATCTCACTTCTCCCGTATCACCATTGGGCCCGACTTAAGCCTTTACGGCTTTGCGGATTACGACCAGACCATTCTTAGGGCCCGGTACCGCACCCTTAATAAGAATCAAGTTCTGATCTTCCCGAACGCCAACAACTTCAAGATTCTGAACTGTTACACGCTCATTACCCATCTGGCCAGCCATTTTCTTGCCTTTAAATACACGCGAAGGCCAAGCACTACAACCAATTGCTCCAGGGGCACGGTGAAATGTTGAACCGTGAGTCGAACGTCCGCCGGAAAAATTCCAGCGCTTTATAACCCCCTGAAACCCTTTCCCCTTGCTCGTCCCGGCAACATCAACGATATCACCGGCAGAAAACAGTTCTGAACATACAACCTGTGAACCCACCTCGTAGCCATCGATATCACCATCCATTTCACGAAGATGAGCAAAAACACCCTTCCCCGCTTTCTTAAGGTGACCCAATTCGGGCTTATTCACACGCTGTGCCTTCTGTTCTCCAAAACCAAGCTGAACTGCGCTATAACCATCAGTTTCAGCGGTCTTCTTCTGGACAACCGTACACGGTCCAGCCTCAACCACCGTTACCGGGATGCGCATACCGTTCTCGGTAAATATCTGGGTCATGCCCAGTTTTTTTCCCAGAATTCCGTTTACCATCATACTATCCTTATCAAAAGCTATTCAGACCTACAGCTTAATCTCTACGAAGACACCTGCTGATAAATCCAATTTCATCAACGCATCAACAGTCTGCTGTGTAGGATCCAGTATGTCAACAAGTCGCTTATGAGTACGTATCTCAAATTGCTCACGACTTTTCTTATTTACATGAGGACCACGCAACACACAGTATTTATTGATCACTGTAGGCAGCGGGATTGGACCCGCCAAGCGTGAACCTGTCCGCTTCACCGTATCGACAATTTCATTTACTGCCATATCAAGCAGTTTATGATCATACGCCTTAAGACGAATTCTTATTTTCTGGCTGGACATTTACTAACCTCGATTACTCAATAATTTCACTAACAACACCGGCACCAACGGTACGGCCACCTTCACGAATCGCGAAACGCAGCTCTTTATCCATGGCGATCGGGGTGATCATATCGACAGTCATGGCGATATTATCACCTGGCATAACCATCTCAATACCTTCGGGCAACTCTACGATTCCGGTTACATCAGTTGTACGGAAGTAGAATTGAGGTCGATATCCCTTGAAAAACGGGGTATGACGACCACCTTCTTCTTTGGTGAGGATATAAGCCTCGGCCTTAAAGCGAGTGTGGGGCAGAATGCTGCCAGGCTTTGCCAATACCTGACCGCGTTCAATATCTTCACGTTTCACACCACGCAACAGGATACCTACATTGTCACCGGCTTGCCCTTGGTCGAGCAGCTTGCGGAACATTTCAACGCCGGTTACGGTGGTTTTGACTGTCTCTTTCATGCCGACAATTTCGACCGCTTCGCCGACCTTGATGATACCACGCTCAACGCGACCAGTGGCAACGGTTCCACGTCCAGAGATTGAGAACACGTCCTCGACTGGCATGAGAAATGGTTGATCGACGGCACGCTCAGGCTCAGCGATATAAGAGTCAACGGCATCCATCAGATCGATGACTGGCTGCTCTTCCGGAGCACCTGTTTCACACTCAAGCGCCTTAAGTGCTGACCCGGAAATGATAGGCAGATCGTCACCAGGAAAGTCGTATGCTGACAACAGTTCGCGTACTTCCAGCTCAACGAGTTCCATCAGCTCTTCATCGTCAACCATGTCGGCCTTGTTCAGGAAGACAACGATGGCGGGAACACCAACTTGACGAGCAAGCAGAATGTGCTCACGGGTCTGGGGCATAGGACCATCAGCAGCGGAAACTACGAGAATCGCGCCGTCCATCTGAGCCGCTCCGGTGATCATGTTTTTTACATAGTCTGCGTGACCGGGGCAATCAACATGGGCATAGTGACGAGCCGTTGTTTCATACTCTACGTGGGCAGTCGCAATAGTAATACCGCGCTCACGCTCTTCGGGTGCGTTGTCAATCTGATCAAATGCACGTATTTCTGCCTGACCAAGACCTGCCATTACTTTGGTAATTGCAGCGGTCAATGTTGTTTTGCCGTGGTCAACATGGCCGATGGTGCCAATATTGACGTGCGGCTTTGATCTATCAAATTTTTCCTTTGCCATGATTTTACTCCTTAACCTTTCACCTTAGCGATAATCTCATCAGAAATCGTTTTAGGCACCTGCTCATAGTGATCAAACACCATTGTATAATTTGCACGACCCTGTGTTGAACTACGCAGATCCGTCGCATAACCGAACATACTCGAAAGAGGCACATAAGCACTAATCACCTGAGCACCACCCCGAGATTCCATCCCCTGAACCTTACCACGGCGACTACTCAAATCACCAATGACATCGCCCATATACTCTTCCGGAACAACAACTTCAACTGCCATCATCGGTTCAAGCAGTACTGGACCTGCCTTTGCTGCTCCCTGCTTGAAACCCATAGAACCGGCGACCTTAAAGGCCATCTCATTTGAGTCAACATCGTGATAAGAACCATCATAGGCAGTAACCTTGACATCAACTATAGGGAAGCCGGCAAGAATACCATTCTGAGAAGCCTCTTCGGCACCTTTGCCAACAGCAGAGATATACTCTCTTGGGATCGCGCCGCCCTTGATTTCATCAACAAACTCGAAACCAGCTCCCGGCTCTTGCGGCTCGATACGCAACCAACAGTCGCCATACTGACCACGACCACCAGACTGACGGACAAACTTACCCTGCGATTCAACCGACCGCGTAATCGACTCACGATAAGCGACCTGAGGGGCACCGATATTAGCCTCAACATTAAACTCGCGCTTCATGCGATCAATAATGACTTCCAGATGCAACTCGCCCATGCCAGACAAGATCGTTTGACCTGTCTCTTCGTCAGTGCGTACCCGCAAAGAGGGATCTTCTGCGAGCAACTTACCAAGCGCTACACCCATCTTCTCCTGGTCACTCTTGGTCTTTGGCTCAACGGCTATATGTATTACCGGTTCAGGAAATTCCATAGCCTCAAGTAAACACTCATCAGAAATAGCACACAGAGTATCTCCCGTTGTACTATACTTCAGACCAACGGCTGCTGCGATATCACCAGCGTAAACCTCTTTAATCTCCTCACGCTTATTGGCATGCATTTTTAGAATACGCCCAAGTCGCTCCTTCTTGCCCTTGGTGGAATTCAAAATCGTAGCACCAGCTTCAGCAACACCAGAGTAAACACGGAAAAAGGTCAATTGACCCACAAACGGGTCGGTCATGATTTTAAAGGCAAGGGCAGCAAAAGGACCATCATCTGCAGCAGGACAAGTGATCTCATTCCCTTTTGGGTCTACACCCTCGATAGGTGGCACATCTGTCGGGCATGGCATATAATCAACAATTGCATCCAGCAAATGCTGAACACCTTTGTTTTTAAACGCACTACCGCACAAAACAGGATTTATATGCAAGGCTATGGTAGCCCTACGAATAGAATCTTTGATCTCAGCAACAGCCAACTCTTCGCCGCCGAGATACTTTTCCATCAATTCATCGTCATGAGAAGACAGCTCGTCAAACATAGCTTCACGCGCTTCTTCAACCGCATCAACCATATCTGCTGGAATATCGACTTCTTCAAACTTAGCGCCCAGAGACTCATCATCCCAAACAAACGCCTTCATCACAACCAGATCGACGACACCGCGGAAATAATCTTCCTTACCTATGGGCAATTGAAGCGGGACAGGATTTGCGCCTAGACGGTCACGCATCATATCAACACCGTTTTGGAAATCGGCACCTATACGATCCATTTTATTGATAAATGCCAAACGGGGCACACCGTACTTATCGGCCTGACGCCACACCGTTTCAGACTGAGGCTCAACGCCACCAACCGAACAGAAAACAGCTACAGAGCCATCGAGCACACGCAACGAACGCTCCACTTCAATAGTGAAATCGACGTGACCGGGGGTATCAATTATGTTTATACGATTATCGTTCCAGAAACAGGTAGTGCAGGCTGAAGTAATAGTAATTCCGCGTTCTTGCTCTTGCGCCATCCAATCCATGGTAGCAGCACCATCATGCACTTCACCAAGTTTATGAGACACACCAGTATAATACAATATGCGCTCAGTAGTTGTAGTCTTGCCAGCATCAATATGGGCCATTATGCCTATATTACGCGTATTAGAAAGGGATACTTTACGTGCCACAGCTCAAAATCCTCCAAACAACCTTCAAATTACCAGCGATAATGAGCAAAGGCTTTGTTAGCCTCGGCCATACGATGAGTATCTTCCTTCTTCTTCACCGATGCTCCGCGATTATTCGCAGCATCGAGAAGCTCTGCCGCCAAACGCTCACACATGGTTTTCTCACCACGCGAACGAGACGCTACCAGAACCCAACGGATAACTAAAGCGTTACGCCGATCAGGACGAACCTCAATGGGAACCTGATATGTCGAACCACCGACACGACGCGACTTAACCTCAAGCAGTGGGCGAATATTTTCAAACGCTTTTTTAAAGACATCCACCGGATCGTCTCCACTGCGCTCGGCTATAAGATCAAATGCACCGTATACAATCGCCTCGGCAACACTTTTTTTGCCACCAATCATAAGATTGTTAACAAACTTGGTCACCAACTTATCATTATACTTAGGATCAGCTAAAACGATCCGCTTTGGAACTTCTCTTCTTCTTGGCATAACTGCACTACCCCATCGTTAACGAAAACTTACTTAGGACGCTTAGCACCATATTTTGACCGACCCTGCATCCGACCCTGTACAGCAGCCAGATCCAACGCTCCACGGACAATATGATATCGAACACCAGGTAAATCTTTTACTCGACCACCACGCACCAGCACCACAGAGTGCTCCTGCAAGTTGTGACCAACGCCCGGTATATACGAAGTGACAACGATGCCATTTGTAAGACGGACACGAGCGACCTTCCGGAGCGCTGAGTTAGGCTTCTTAGGTGTCGTAGTATATACACGCGTACATACTCCACGCCGCTGCGGATTTGCCTTAAGCGCACGCGCGGTCGACTTCCTCTCTTTTTTCTTGCGTCCCTTACGGATCAGCTGATTGATTGTCGGCATTTACTTACTCCCGAAATTACTATTCACAGAATTGAAAGAACAAGTTTCCCCTCGGGAAAACCTGCGAACAATAACAACAGCCTTGACAAATGTCAAGGCTGTTGTAAGAAAAAGAACTTTTTATTTATCAATTAATCTTCAGTTGCGTCTTCAGTTACATTGGCAACATTTTCTGCATCATCTTGTACCACATCACTAGCTGGCAGCGCAGACACCGCCTCTTCCGGCTCAGATACGAGAAGTTTGGCACTACGATATTTAACTATCCCGGTTCCAGCTGGAATCAAGCGACCCATAATAACATTTTCCTTCAAACCACGCAGCCGGTCAACCTTCCCTTCGATGGACGCCTGAGTCAAAACCTTTGTCGTTTCCTGAAAAGATGCGGCAGAAATAAAGGACTCCGTCGACAATGACGCTTTGGTGATCCCCAGCATGACAGTCTCACCAACGGCAGGCTCACCACCGTTCTCGATAGTCCGATCATTTTCCATCTCGAAATCGAGCCGTGATACTTGATCATCCAAGAGAAAACGCGTACCACCAACCTCACGAATCAGAACCCGACGCAACATCTGACGCACAATTGTTTCTATATGCTTATCATTTATTGCGACACCCTGTAATCGATAGACCTCTTGTACTTCATCGACCAGATATTTAGCCAGTTCTTTTTCACCTAGCACACGAAGAATATCATGAGGATTGCGCGAACCATCCATCAGCGGCTCACCAGCCTTAACAATATCACCCTCATGGACGCTAATATGCTTACTCTTTGGAATCAGAAACTCCATAGGCTCACCGTACTCTGGAGTAACAACAACCTTACGCTTACCTTTTGAGTCCTTGCCAAAAGTGACAATACCGTCGATCTCAGTCAACACCGCGAATTCTTTTGGTTTACGCGCTTCGAATAATTCAGCAACCCGCGGCAAGCCACCAGTAATATCCTTGGTTTTAGTCGTTTCACGCGGAATCTTGGCCAAAACATCACCGGCCATAACCTCATCACCCTCGGGAATAATAATATTGGCTCCAACCGGCATCATGTAACGAGCGACCAAACCACTGGTCAATTTAACGGAACGACCTTCTTCGTCCTTCAAGGTAATACGTGGACGCTTATCGGAGGTTTTAGATTCGATGATAACCTTACGCGACAGCCCGGTAACATCATCGACCTTCTCTTCCATGGTCGAACCACTTATCACATCAGCAAAATTGACACGACCAGACACCTCGGTCAAAATTGGCATGGTGTACGGATCCCACTCCGCAAGCAACATGCCGGCAGTAACAGCTGATCCGGACGCAACGGTAAGGCGAGAACCATAAACCAAAGCATAACGCTCGCGCTCACGACCCGCCTCATCGACAACAACAATTTCACTATTACGACTCATAACGACGTAACGACCATCACGATCGACAACGGTTTTTAAATTAATATACTGCATTTCACCATCGAAGCGTGCCTCAATAGACGTTTGTTCTGCACGACGTGATGCAGTTCCACCAATATGGAAGGTACGCATGGTTAGCTGCGTTCCTGGCTCACCGATGGATTGAGCTGCGATAACACCAACAGCTTCCCCCATATTAACCATATGACCACGAGCAAGATCACGACCATAACAGGTAGCGCAAATACCATGACAGCTCTTACAGGTAAGCACTGAACGGATTTGCAATTTCTCTATACCAGCTTGTTCAATCTGAGCAACAAGAGTCTCAGTAATCTCCTGATTAGCCGGTACGATCAATTCACCAGTCAACGGGTCGCAAACATCTTCAAGAGCCGCCCGTCCGAGAATACGATCCCCAAGAGATTCGATCACTTCGCCATCATCAGTCAACGAACCGACCAAAATGCCGTCAATAGTACCACAGTCGCGCTCAGTGATAATCGCATCCTGAGCGACATCAACCAAGCGACGGGTCAAGTATCCTGAGTTCGCAGTCTTTAACGCTGTATCGGCGAGACCCTTACGGGCACCATGGGTTGAAATAAAGTACTGGAGGACGGTAAGACCTTCTCTAAAATTCGCCGTGATCGGTGTCTCAATAATTTCACCCGACGGTTTTGCCATCAAGCCACGCATACCTGCCAACTGACGAATCTGCTGCGCACTACCACGAGCACCAGAGTCCGCCATCATGTGAATCGCATTAAAAGATGAAGCCTCAACCTTCTCTCCACTCTCAGACTCAAATTGATCCACTGCTAGGTCACCCAGCATGGTTGATGCAATATCCTCGGTACACTTGGCCCAGATGTCAATCACCTTGTTGTAACGCTCACCATTAGTGATCAAGCCTTCGGTATACTGTTCATGCATTTCGGTAACATCAGCAACTGACTTTTCGATATATTCCTGTTTACTATCAGGAACAACCATATTGTCGAGACAAATAGAGATCCCCGCCAGAGTAGAAAACTTATAACCGATCTGCTTGAGCCGATCTGCCAAAATAACTGTTTTCTTGTTACCGACCAAACGGAAACTGGCATCGATAAGTTCACCAACTTGCTTTTTCGTCATAACCTTGTTGATATAGTCAAACGGAACCTCATCAGGAACAATCCCCTTCAACAGCACACACCCAACCGAAGTATCAACCAGCTTTACCTCTTCGCTACTGGTGCGCTTAAGCCGCACCTTAATAGCCGCTTGCAGATCAATAACACCCACATCATAGGCAACTTGCACTTCATCAGACGATGAAAAGACTTTACCGGTTCCCTGGGCAAAGGGGCGTATACGCGACATATAGTAAATTCCGAGAATCATGTCCTGAGAAGGAACAATAATCGGCTTACCACTAGCCGGAGACAAGATGTTGTTAGTTGACATCATCAACACCCGTGCTTCAATTTGACTCTCAATCGACAGGGGTAGATGGACAGCCATCTGATCACCATCGAAGTCGGCATTAAATGCAGCACAAACCAATGGATGCAACTGAATAGCTTTACCTTCAATCAATACGGGCTCAAAGGCTTGAACACCCAAACGGTGCAAGGTAGGTGCCCGATTCAACATCACCGGATGCTCCTTAATTACCTCCTCAAGGACGTCCCACACCTCTGGCTTTTGTTTTTCGACCAACTTCTTGGCACTCTTGATGGTGGTACAAAAACCACGCTCTTCGAGCTTATTGTAGATAAATGGTTTGAAAAGTTCTAAAGCCATCTTCTTTGGCAAGCCACACTGATGAAGCTTTAACTCCGGACCAACAACGATAACAGAGCGCCCAGAATAATCGACACGTTTACCAAGCAGGTTTTGGCGAAAACGACCCCCTTTACCCTTGAGCATATCGGACAGCGACTTTAACGAACGCTTGTTAGGGCCGGTTATAGCCCGACCGCGACGCCCGTTATCAAATAAAGCATCAACGGCTTCTTGCAGCATCCGTTTTTCATTGCGGATAATTACATCAGGAGCTCGCAACTCCATCAATCGCTTCAAGCGGTTATTACGGTTAATAACCCGACGATACAAGTCATTAAGATCAGACGTTGCGAAACGACCACCATCGAGGGGAACCAAAGGTCGAAGCTCCGGCGGAAGAACCGGAATAACCTCCAAAATCATCCATTCCGGACGATTACCACTATGCATAAACGCATTAACAACCTTGAGGCGTTTAGCCACTTTTTTGCGTTTAGCCTCACTTGCAGACTCGCGCATTTCAACACGAAGAACTTCGGCGACAGCTTCAAGGTCAAGATCTGAGAGCATTTCGCGTACAGCTTCAGCTCCCATGCTAGCGGTAAATTGACCGGCAAACTCATCCATCAATTCACAATATCTATCTTCGGTAAGAATATCACCATCTTCCAAAGTGGTATCACCCTTATCGAGAACCACGTAAGCCTCGAAATAGAGAACCTTTTCCAGCTCCTTCAATGTCATATCGAGCAATGTTGCAATACGCGAAGGAAGTGATTTCAAAAACCAAATATGAGCAACAGGACACGCAAGATCTATATGGGCAAGACGCTCACGCCGCACCTTGCTTGGAATAACCTCAACGCCGCACTTCTCGCAAACAATACCACGATGCTTCATGCGCTTATATTTACCGCAATTGCACTCGTAATCTTTAACAGGGCCGAATATTTTGGCACAGAACAACCCATCTCGCTCCGGCTTAAAGGTGCGATAATTGATGGTTTCCGGTTTTTTTACTTCACCAAAAGATCGTTCCCTAATCGTCTCTGGAGAAGCCAGCGACAAACGAATAGTATCAAAACACAACGGATCTTTAGGATGTTCAAATAAGCTGCGAATATCTTCCAAAACACATCTCCTTAGGGGATGGCAGGTTTATTAGTTTTCCTGAAGTTCAACATCAAGACAAAGTGCCTGAAGCTCCTTGATCAGAACATTGAACGACTCTGGCAAACCAGCTTCCAACGTATGGCGACCTTTAACAATTGCCTCATACATGCGTGTTCGACCCGCAACATCATCAGATTTAACGGTCAAAAACTCTTGCAACGCATGAGAAGCGCCATACGCCTCCATGGCCCACACCTCCATCTCACCCAGACGCTGTCCACCGAACTGAGCTTTACCACCCAGAGGCTGTTGAGTAACCAGACTATAAGGTCCAATACTACGAGCATGTATTTTGTCATCAACAAGATGGTGCAACTTGAGCATGTACATGATTCCAACAGTGATCTGCTCTTTGAAGGCTTCACCTGTCTTACCATTGTACAATGTCATCTGGCCAGAGGTTGAAAAGCCACTGCGACTGATTTGCTCCTTAATATCCTTCTCGCTAACCCCCTCAAATACCGGAGTTGCCATGGGAATCCCCGGCGCTAAACGCCTAGCTAATTTCATCACATCTGCGTCGGGCAGGTCATCTATAAACGGGTTGAGTTTCTCGTCAGTATAAACATGTTTGATGACATCACGAACCTCATTCATCTCATGCTGACGGTGTAGCACCGCCTGAATCTGGTTCCCGAGTCCACGGGCGGCAAGACCTAAATGAATTTCCAGAATCTGACCAATATTCATGCGCGATGGTACACCCAGAGGGTTGAGAACAATTTCTATCGGGGTCCCATCTTCAGTGTAGGGCATATCTTCTTCAGGAAGAATTCTGGACAATACACCCTTGTTACCATGACGACCAGCCATTTTATCACCGACAGAAAGTCTGCGCTTTATGGCAATATATACCTTGACCATCTTGATTACACCCGGTTGCAAATCGTCGCCACGCTTAATCTTGTCAATTTTATCTGAAAAAAAGCGCTTAATCAGCTCCTCACGGTCTCCGAGACGTTGAATAATTTCACCAACACGATCCTCTACAGCTTCACCATCAACGAGTGACAATTCATGCCAACGCCGCATCGGTAAAGCCAGCAACTCTTCGCCACCAAGTAGCGAATTCTTTTTTAAAACAACTTTATCGTCATCGGCAATGGAAACAGCCAAGGTGTAACCTGACAATAATCCGACCAATTTATTTCGCGCAGACTCCCGAATGATGCGAATCTCATCATTCTGATCCTTTATCAATTTATCTATCTCTTGCTGCTCTATTTTTTCAGTTCTAGAATCCTTATCAGAGCCTTTACGTGAAAAGACACGAGCACCAATAACTACCCCTTCTACTCCGGGGGAGACACGCAACGATGTATCACGAACGTCTCCGGCTTTCTCACCAAAAATAGCCCTTAACAACTTCTCCTCGGGAGAAAGTTGAGTTTCACCCTTCGGGGTAATTTTACCGACTAAAATATCACCCGGCATGACCTCAGCACCAACGCGGATAATACCGCTCTCGTCGAGATCTTTTAGTGCATCGTCACCGAGATTTGGAATATCATCAGTAATCTCTTCCTTACCCAGCTTGGTATCGCGGGCAACACACTCAAACTCCTCAATATGAATTGAGGTATAACGATCTTCTTTAACCAGCTTTTCGGAAATCAGAATCGAATCCTCAAAGTTGTACCCTTCCCACGGCATAAATGCGACCAACACATTTTGACCAAGGCCAAGTTCACCCCATTGAGTAGAAGGACCGTCTGCGATGATGGCACCAGCCTTGATGCAATCGCCCACTTCAACGATAGGCTTTTGATTTAAACAGGTATTCTGGTTTGAACGGATAAACTTGATCAGGTTGTATATATCAACCCCTGTTCCCGTTTCATCGTCTTGCCCCTCATCAATACGGACAACAATACGACTAGCATCGACAGCTTCAACTACGCCATCGTGAAGAGCAACAACCGCAGCCCCTGAATCGTGGGCAACAGTTCGTTCCATTCCGGTACCAACCAAAGGTGCATCGGCACGCAACAATGGAACTGCCTGACGTTGCATATTCGAACCCATCAAAGCACGGTTAGCATCATCATTTTCCAAAAACGGGATCAACGATGCCGCGACAGAAACTAGCTGTTTCGGCGACACATCCATCAATTGGATCTTATTGCGATCAAGCATCACAAATTCGCCCGACTGACGCGCATTGATCACTTCATTAACAAATCGCCCTTCATCATCTAACACAGCATTAGCCTGAGCGATAGCATGACCCTCTTCCTGCAGTGCTGAAAAATAATTAATTTCGCTGGTAACACGACCATCCTTAACGAGGCGAAACGGCGTCTCAACAAAACCATGCTCATTGATCCGAGCATAGGTTGACAATGAAGCGATCAGACCGATATTTGGTCCTTCGGGTGTTTCGATGGGACAAACTCGACCATAGTGGGTCGGGTGTACGTCACGAACTTCAAATCCTGCCCGTTCACGAGTCAAACCTCCCGGCCCTAGAGCCGAGAGTCGGCGTTTATGGGTAATTTCAGAAAGAGGGTTTGTCTGATCCATAAATTGCGACAACTGCGAAGAGCCAAAGAACTCTTTAACCACTGCAGAAACAGGTTTCGAGTTAATCAAATCATGAGGCATTAAGCTATCCACCTCCTGAAGACTCATGCGCTCTTTGATCGCACGCTCCATCCGTACCAAACCAACACGGTATTGATTCTCAAGCAACTCACCAACCGCTCGAACCCGACGATTACCAAGATGGTCAATATCGTCAATAGTACCGCGACCACTACGCAACTCGATCAGGTAGCCAACAACCGCTAGAATATCTTCCCGAGTCAGGGTGCGATGTTCTAACGGGGCATCCAAACCGAGCTTATAATTCAATTTCAATCGTCCGACAACGGACAAATCATAACGTTCCGAGTTGAAGAACAAGCCCTCAAACAACGTAGTAGCACTACGAACCGTTGGGGGATCGCCGGGGCGAAGCCGACGATAGATCTCGATCATCCCCTCTTCCGGCGTAGTTACTGAATCCTGCGTTAACGTATCACGTAGATACGATCCTACTTGGATGTTATCAATAAACAAGGTCTCAATAGTAGCAATCCCTTTTTCACGTAACAACTCAAGGGAAGCCTCGGTGATCTCCTGATTACAACCGATAAGTATCTCACCAGTTTCCATATTGATAACATCAGAAGCGACAACCATACCAATCACTTCCGTGTCCGCAATAGCAACCGTCTCAAGTCCGCTATCGGCAATTTTACGTAACGCAGCTTTGGTGAACTTGCGATTAGCCTTAACCAGCACTTCACCATCGGGAGCAACAACATCCAATACAGTACGTTGCCCGGCCAACAATTCCAAATTGACCGCCTTTGCACAGCCGCCATCGGCAAAACTAATTTGTTCAACAGCATAAAAATGTTTCAGTAGCTCTTCAACACTATATCCGAGCGCCTGCAACAACACCGTGGCCGGTAATTTTCGCCGCCTATCAATACGAACATAGAGTAGATCTTTATGATCAAAATCAAAATCCAACCACGAACCACGATAAGGAATCACCCGTGCATTATATAAAAGTTTGCCGCTAGAATGAGTCTTACCCTTGTCATGGTCATAAAAAACGCCCGGAGAACGGTGCAATTGGCTAACAATTACCCGTTCTGTTCCGTTAATAACAAATGTACCATTCTTGGTCATGAGCGGAATTTCGCCGAAATAAACTTCCTGCTCTTTAATATCACGAATCGACTGCACACCAGTATCTTTATCCACATCCCAAGACACTAAACGTACCCGTACTTTCACCGGTGCGGCAAAGGTCATGCCGCGCTGATGGCACTCCTCAACATCATATTTGGGAGTTTCCAACACATAAGAAACATATTCAAGCGAACAAGTGTCACTGAAATCCTTAATAGGAAAAACAGAACTAAACACCGCCTCTAAACCGACATCTTGACGCGCGGTAGCAGGCAACTCGGCCTGAAGAAATCGCTTATATGAATTTTTCTGAATATCGATAAGGTTAGGCATATCGATAACACGTTTAATTTCAGAAAAATGCTTGCGTAATAACGGGTTATTCGCAATCGAATAAGCCATGGTCACTCCTTAGGACAAAGAAAAGAACGTAGAACAGCCAAGGCCGTAAACACGACCTTGGCTTATAGCAAAATTATTGAAATGATTACTACTTAAGCTCGACTGAAGCCCCAGCTTCCTCGAGTTGTTTCTTAACATCTTCAGCTTCGTCTTTAGATACAGCCTCTTTAACTGGCGCAGGAGCACCGTCAACTACTGCCTTTGCTTCCTTTAGACCCAAACCGGTAACGGCACGAACAACCTTGATAACATTGATTTTCTTGTCGCCAATCGCGCTAAGAACTACATCAAACTCCGTCTGCTCTTCAGCAACAGCACCTTCAGCAGCAGCAGCAGGGCCGGCCGCTACAGCAACAGGAGCAGAAGCAGATACACCGAACTTGTCTTCAAGTTCTTTTACCAATTCAGACAGCTCAAGAACAGACATGCTCTCAATAAACTCAATAACTTGTTCTTTTGTAATTTCAGCCATTTTCATCTCCATCACACTACGTGCTTAAAATATTTACTTAAATTATGCTTCTTTTTGGTCATTAATGGCACCAAGAACCTGAACCAACGAACGTGGAACAGCAGCAAGTACGCCAACAAAGTTAGATACTGGCGCATTGATAGAACCAAGCATCTTAGCCAGTAATACTTCACGACTTGGCAGTTCAGCTAACGCTTTAATGTCATCACTGCTCAACAACTTGCCGTTTAAGACAGCTGTTTTCAATTCAAACACTTTGCTAGCTTTTGCATAGTCGAACAACACCTTAGCAGGTGCAACTGGGTCTTCCTGAGCAATCGCAATTGCGGTAGGACCTATTAGGTACTCGTCAAGACAAGCAAACGAGGTATCCTTTGCAGCTAAACGCAGCAACGTGTTTTTGACAACACGATATTCAACACCAGTTTCGCGCATTTTGCCACGCAACTCGTTGACCTCATCAACAGTCAAACCACGATAATCCGCCAAAAAAGCAGCTTTAGCTGTTGCCAACCTGGCAGCTAATTCCTCAACAACTTCTGTTTTACTTATTTCAGCCATTCATCTCTCCTCCTTTCCTAGATTTCTAGAACAAAATCCCTGCTTAGTCTAGAAATAACTGGGGAGATCACACAGTGGTCTCATACAGTCTCGGCAGGCGTTAAACATTAAACCGAAGTACCTGCTGTCTTCGACAGGGAGCATACAAAACAGCAGGCCTGATAACACCAGAACCTGCTGTTAATTTTAATGATGATAAGGCTTTACTTTACCAATGCCTGAACACCGGGGATGTCCACCAAAACGCCGGGGCCCATGGTGCTTGAAATACTTATTTTTTTAAGATAAGTGCCTTTTGCCGTTGAAGGCTTAGCTTTAATCAGCGCATCCATCAACGAAAGGGCATTCTCCTGAAGTTTTACTTGATCAAACGAAACCTTACCGACTGGCGCATGAATGATACCGGTCTTCTCAACACGATACTCAACCTTACCAGACTTAGATTCGCTTACGGCACGCCCGACATCAAAGGTAACTGTGCCAACTTTAGGGTTTGGCATCAAGCTACGCGGTCCCAACAAACGACCGATTTTACCCACAGTTCCCATCATATCAGGGGTAGCAATCGCCGTATCAAAGTCAAACCACCCACCTTGAATTTTTTCGACAAGATCATCACCACCAACAAAGTCTGCACCAGCATCCAAAGCCTCCTGAGCCTTTTCACCCTTGGCAAAAACCAGTACCCGAACTTTTTTTCCAAGTCCATGGGGTAACACTACCGCACCACGAACCATTTGATCGGCCTTACGCGGATCAACACCCAAACGAACCGTTAAATCCAACGTCTCGTCGAAGTTAGCGTGTGCTACTTCCTTCACCAAATCGATAGCTTCACTAATAGGATAGTGAACATCTCTATCAATCTTCGATTTTGCAGCGATATTTTTTTTTCCTGTTGCCATGTGCTGTCACTCCAACTTTATTCGACTTCAAGACCCATGCTACGTGCAGTTCCAGTGATGGTACGCATTGCAGCATCTTCATCAAAAGCATTCAAATCGGGCATTTTAACACGCGCGATCTCACGCACTTGATCCACGGAAACCTTCCCAACTTTATTCTTGTTAGGAAACCCTGACCCCTTAGCAATATTTGCCGCCTTCAGCAGCAACACAGCCGCCGGTGGAGTCTTTGTGATAAAACTAAACGAACGATCTGCAAACACCGTAATAACAACAGGGATAATCATCCCATCTTCACTTTGGGTTTTTGCATTAAACGACTTACAAAATTCCATAATATTGACACCGTGCTGACCTAGCGCAGGGCCAACCGGTGGCGAAGGATTCGCTTTACCTGCTGGAATTTGCAACTTAATTTGTCCAATTACCTTTTTAGCCATTACTAGCTCCTTGACTCATCAATTCCAGCCTAGCTGGTCTTCTCAACTTGTATGAAATCCAACTCAACAGGGGTAACACGGCCAAAAATACTCACCATGACCTTCAATTTACCCTTGTCAGGCTTTACGTTCTCGACGATACCGGTAAAATTAAGAAATGGGCCATCAATAACCCGTACTGTTTCACCAACCTCGTATAGCACCTTGGGTTGCGGACGTTCAGCACCCTCCTCCATACGTGCTATAATTTCTTCCACTTCTGCATCCGGAATTGGCGGTGGAGAGGTTCCGCCACCCACAAAACCAGTTACTTTGGCAGTGTCTTTTACAATATGCCAAGTTTCGTTATCCAACTCCAACTGAACTAAAATATAGCCAGGGAAAAACTTACGTGTTGAAGTTTTGCGCTCGCCATTCTTGAGTTCAACAACTACCTCGGAAGGTACAAGAACCTGACCGAACTGATCGTCGACTCCTAACATCCGAATCCGCTCTTCAAGGTTCAACTTCACCTTATACTCAAACCCTGAATAGGTGTGGACACCATACCATTTCATTGCCATAGTTACGTTCCTCTTAGCTAAGCAAGCTTTGAATCAGGATCGACAACACACTATCAACTCCCCAGAGGAAAATAGCCACGAGAAACACAAAAACAATCACCACCATCGTAGATGCATAGGTGTCTTTCTTGGTCGGCCACGTAACCTTTACCAGTTCGCTTTTTACATTCTCCAGAAATCCCGAGACCTTAGCTATCACTATAAAAACCTCAAAATGGCATAATTAAAATTGGCAGGCCAGGAGGGACTCGAACCCACAACACCCGGTTTTGGAGACCGGTGCTCTAGCCATTAGAGCTACTGGCCTGCATCAATTATCAACAATCAACTCACCACAAGTTTTACTTTGTCTCGCGATGAACAGTATGACGACGGTCGAAGCGACAATACTTCTTAAACTCCAGCCGATCGGGAAGATTTCGCTTATTTTTTGTTGTTGTATAATTTCTACGCTTACACTCTGTGCATGCGAGAGTTACAATATCACTCATTTTACACTCTCCGCCATCTCACCAATATGCGGCAAAAGGCTCAATCAAACTTACTCAATAATTTCACTAACGACACCAGCACCAACGGTACGACCACCTTCACGAATCGCGAAACGCAGCTCTTTATCCATGGCGATCGGGGTGATCATATCCACGGTCATGGCGACATTATCACCGGGCATAACCATCTCAACACCTTCGGGCAATTCTACGATTCCGGTTACATCAGTTGTACGGAAGTAGAATTGAGGTCGATATCCCTTGAAAAACGGGGTATGACGACCACCTTCTTCTTTGGTGAGGATATAAGCCTCGGCCTTAAAGCGAGTGTGGGGCAGAATGCTGCCAGGCTTTGCCAATACCTGACCGCGTTCAATATCTTCACGTTTCACACCACGCAACAGGATACCTACATTGTCACCGGCTTGCCCTTGGTCGAGCAGCTTGCGGAACATTTCAACGCCGGTTACGGTGGTTTTGACTGTCTCTTTCATGCCGACAATTTCGACCGCTTCGCCGACCTTGATGATACCACGCTCAACGCGACCAGTGGCAACGGTTCCACGTCCAGAGATTGAGAACACGTCCTCGACTGGCATGAGAAATGGTTGATCGACGGCACGCTCAGGCTCAGCGATATAAGAGTCAACGGCATCCATCAGATCGATGACTGGCTGCTCTTCCGGAGCACCTGTTTCACACTCAAGCGCCTTAAGTGCTGACCCGGAAATGATAGGCAGATCGTCACCAGGAAAGTCGTATGCTGACAACAGTTCGCGTACTTCCAGCTCAACGAGTTCCATCAGCTCTTCATCGTCAACCATGTCGGCCTTGTTCAGGAAGACAACGATGGCGGGAACACCAACTTGACGAGCAAGCAGAATGTGCTCACGGGTCTGGGGCATAGGACCATCAGCAGCGGAAACTACGAGAATCGCGCCGTCCATCTGAGCCGCTCCGGTGATCATGTTTTTTACATAGTCTGCGTGACCGGGGCAATCAACATGGGCATAGTGACGAGCCGTTGTTTCATACTCTACGTGGGCAGTCGCAATAGTAATACCGCGCTCACGCTCTTCGGGTGCGTTGTCAATCTGATCAAATGCACGTATTTCTGCCTGACCAAGACCTGCCATTACTTTGGTAATTGCAGCGGTCAATGTTGTTTTGCCGTGGTCAACATGGCCGATGGTGCCAATATTGACGTGCGGCTTTGATCTATCAAATTTTTCCTTTGCCATGGTTTTCCCCTTTCGATCTTAATTAAACTCAGAGTAATAACAAATTTTTCGGCCAACAAGATTCAAACAGAGACATCTCACCTGAATTATAAACAGAAACCGCCAGCAACGTGACGCCAATCATGGAGCCCACAACCGGATTTGAACCGGTGACCTCTTCCTTACCAAGGAAGTGCTCTACCTACTGAGCTATGTGGGCCGACACAAATTGTTCTGTTTTTAAATGGAGCGGGAAACGAGACTCGAACTCGCGACCCTCAGCTTGGAAGGCTGATGCTCTAGCCAACTGAGCTACTCCCGCCCAAAATTCAGACTTTTTACACCAAGGACTAATCCGGTCCATCCATGCAGTATTCGCTAATTCGCTCCTGCAACAGACAGACCGTTTTCGTCCGATATGAAATTGTGGTGGAGGGGGGAGGATTCGAACCTCCGAAGTCTACGACGTCAGATTTACAGTCTGATCCCTTTGGCCACTCGGGAACCCCTCCATGGGGACGTTCTGAAAGGCTTGCGCCCTTTATTATTTTTAAAAATTTGGAGCTGGCGATAGGAATTGAACCCACAACATCCTCATTACAAGTGAGGTGCTCTACCAATTGAGCTACGCCAGCACAGAGCTGCTATATCTACAATACCGACCACTGTATTGCAAGCTTTTATTTCCAAAAAACCAATTTTTGCGTCCAGCGAGGAGACTTATAAATGATTCCTTGCGTGCTGTCAACAAACTTTTACACAATTCTTTTCTCTATAGCCATTCTTTTTGCCCCTACCCGACTACGAACGACTTCAAACAGTGCAACGCCGCTAGCAACAGAAACATTCAACGACTCAGCAGCACCCGGCATAGGTATAGTCACCAACATATCACACCCTTTTCTGACCAGCGGGCGCAACCCCTTCCCTTCACTACCGGCAACCAGCGCAACGTCGCCCGATAAATTTACCTCGTAGAGACAACGACCCTCTTCACCGACCAAACCATACACCCAAACACCAGCATCTTTAAGTTCATCCAATGCTCGCACTAAATTGGTTACCCGACATATTGATATGTGTGCGACAGCACCGGCAGCGGTTTTTTCAACAACAGCAGTCAGTGGACAAGAACGATCCTTGGCAACAATAACAGCCTGACATCCGGCAGCGGCGGCAGAGCGGATCAATGCACCAAAGTTATGCGGATCGGTCACACCGTCAAGCACGAGAAAAAAACGCTGCCCGACCGGCGTATTTTGCAACAACCCTGATACCGATGCTGACTTTTCAGCTATGGTTACCTGAGCGATAACCCCTTGATGAGCAACCTTGCCGACCAGATGATCTAAATCTGCCCGCTGCACACGCTTCACAGCAACACCGGCAGCCAACGCCAGTTGAAGAATTACCTGTACACGCGGCTTTGTATCCCCACGCAATACCCACAACGTCGAAACCAGTCGATGCTGTTGCAATGCTTCATGAATCGCATTAATCCCATACAAATAGTTAGCCACTAAACATCACCTGACAACATCTGGGCAACAATTTCCTGCGCAGCAGCTACGGAATCCTCAGCCTTGGCAATTGGTCGCCCAACTACCAGATAGTCCGAACCGGCAGCTATCGCTTGTGCCGGAGTCATCACCCGTTGCTGATCATCCTGTTGTGCACTAGCAGGGCGAACTCCCGGCGTTACCACAACAAAGCTCGCAGCACAAACGTCTCGAATAAGCGCCAACTCCTGTGCCGAAGCAACCACACCATTCAATCCTGATACCTGAGCCAGTCGCGCCAACATCGGCACCATCTCGGCAACAGGCTTTAAAATGCCAACATCCTGCAAATCGGACTCACTTGACGACGTTAGTATCGTCACTCCCAACATGATCGGCACCGTAAAACCTTCTGCCCTCGACGCTGCCGTCACCTCCTCAACCATCTGGCGCATCATTGTTGCGCCGCCCAGGGCATGAACATTGAACATTTTCACCCCGAGACGAGCTGCCTCAACACCGGCTTTTGCCACAGTATTAGGAATATCATGATATTTGAGATCCAGAAAAACCTCGCCACCTTCATCGCGAATCATTTGCACAATAGCGGGGCCACAGTGGGTAAACAACTGCTTACCAACCTTGAACATTCCAACCTCATCACGCAACAAGCGCACCCAACTCTTGGCCTGCGCAAAATCATCGACATCCAGCGCAAAAATTAGCCTCTCCTTCATCCCGAAACTTCCTTCACAACTAAACGCTTGGTCCGTGCAGTGATCTCCTGCACGCGACGAATCAATTCGGCACTACCTTGCGCCCCCAAAGTGCGACGAGCTATCGTACACTCCATGTATACCAACTCGTTCAAGGTCTCAACAAGTAACTTTTTTTGTTCCAACAGCTCAAGACCCATAAGATTTTTTACAATTACACGACCATCAAGCGTTCCGTCTTTTTCAAGCGATACACTGCGTAAAACATACAGCATCGGATAAGACACTTCGCGTAAAAAACGATTTATTTCTTCGATAAAATTCGACTCTTTTTCGCCAATGCAATCATAAAGCAGCGCAAGCACTCCATTGTAAACATCAAAAAGCTCAACAAACTCCGGGTCAAGAGCAACCTCCTGCGGCTGGGCAATATCGACCATGCGTTTTTCCACTAGCTGATACACCACCCGCAACCCATTAAAATCCGAAAGTCCACTGCGAGCGACGAGCTGACCCACCGTCGCCGAGACAGAATAAACCATACTCACCACCTTTTTTTCTTCAGCATCCAAATCGGCGGGTGATTTACCACTGTAGCTCAGCATGGCGTCAAGGGAACGGAGTCGGCGCATATACAGCGCCCGTTCGTCAACACGACGCAACCCTTCCATAATCAAATTTTGCGTACTCATCGACAACCGGACAATATCATCGCGCTGCAACTCTTGTGCGACAAAATAACACCCACCACCCTGACAGGAAAACAGGTTATAGACAATAGCTTCAACCTGATGGCGCGTGGCCAACCACAGATCTCGTGCAACGACAATTTTTTTGCGTACCAGAACCTGATTGAGCACCGCACCGTCTTCCATATCAACCCGAACCTTGGTTAAGGTTTCACGATCCAGCTTGCCGAGCTCGCACAGGATTTCCCCCAGATCTTCTTCAAAACGTTGGCTGGTAGCGAAGATGATCTCTCCATCCTGAAAATAGATCTTCCGGTTGCCGTCGGACAAATCCAGATAGAGGATACCCGTCTTGCGAAACATATTGAAAAACGACAGGATGTCGGCAACACCCATGTCTCCAAGGGTCGCCGTCAAACATGCCTCTCCAGCGCCCTCTACAGCTAACAGCACATGCTGGGGCGAAGAGGAACCAATAGCTAAATTGCTATCGCTTAATGCGGCAACAACTCGTTGCGGCAGACTGACCCGTCCACTATCATCAACATTCACCCGATACATCAATTAACCTGCAAGCTGACGTTTAACTTCGTCAATAAGCCAAGTTGCCGTTTCGGCCACCGCCATCATCTGCCGCTCACCCACACTACGCACCCGCACTTCGAGGGTTCCATCCTTAAGAGATCGATGTCCCACCGTCACCCGAATTGGAATCCCGATCAAATCAGCATCCTTGAACTTGCTGCCCGGACGCTCATCACGATCATCCAGCAATACCTCGATTCCCGCCTGCAACAAATGCTCGTAGAGTTCATCACCTACCGTCACTACCTGTTCATCCTTGGGATTCAACAAGGTGATCAATACCTGAAAAGGGGCAATAGCCATGGGAAATATGATACCATTACCATCGTGGTTCTGCTCAATGGCCGAAGCAACGGTACGCCCGATACCAATACCGTAACAGCCCATCACCAATGGCACATCCTTACCATTACGATCTAGCACGGTTGCGCCAAGCGCCTGTGAATATTTTGTGCCCAGCTTAAATACGTGGCCAACCTCAATACCCCGCCAACTCTGCAATGTTCCATCACAGCGCGGACAACCATCTGCGGCCTCCGCCTGACGCAGATCGACAAACTGCGCTACCTGAAAATCACGTCCGGGATTAACCCCGGTGCAATGGGTATCCACCACATTTGCCCCGACGACACAATCGACCATGGTACGCACATCGTGGTCTGCAATAATGCGGCAACCCAAACCAACCGGACCGGCAAAACCGCTCGGCGCACCCGTCATCTGGACAACAACATCCTCAGCCACCATCTCAATGTCTACACAATCCAGAAAGCGGCACAACTTGATTTCATTTAACTCGTGATCTCCACGCAACAACACCGCCAAACGTTCACCGTTATCCGCTTGTACCAACAGCGTCTTAATTAACCGACCCTGAGGGAGGCTTAGAAACTCAGCGACGGCGGCTATGGTCTTCCGACCCGGTGTGGGCACCTGAGCCATAACACCTACAGGCGCTGGCGTCTCCCGCTGATCGCGACGAATCTGTGCTTTTTCAACATTGGCGGCATACTCACAGCTATCACACGAGACTATGGCGTCCTCACCAGATTCGGCCAAAACCATAAATTCGTGCGACGATGAACCGCCTATATTGCCGGTATCCGCTTCCACCGCACGAAAGTTAAGACCGCAGCGCTTGAAAATATTCTGATAGGCGCGATACATTTTATCGTATGAACTATTGGCACCGGGATCATCAAGATCAAAGGAATAGGCATCCTTCATGATAAATTCACGCCCACGCATTAAACCAAAACGGGGGCGAATTTCATCACGAAATTTCCCTTGAACCTGATATAGATTTAACGGCAATTGCCGATAGGAGCGTACCGTACCACGCACCACGTCGGTAATCACCTCTTCGTGGGTAGGACTCAAACAAAACTCCGTATTCTTACGATCACGCAAACGCAACAACTCCTTGCCATATTGTTCCCAGCGCTGCGACTCCTGCCACAACTCGGCAGGAACCACCATCGGCATCAACAACTCCATCGCTCCGGCACGATCCATCTCTTGACGCACAATCTGCTCCACCTTGCGCACCGAGCGCAACCCAAGGGGCAGATAAGTATAGATACCGGCAGCAACCTTGCGAATCATACCCGCACGCAGCATCAATTTATGGCTGGCAATTTCCGCATCAGCCGGAGACTCTTTCAATGTAGGAAGCAAATAGTTGGTTAAACGCATAACTTTATATTAGCCTTTTTAGTATAGATTTTTTCACAGTTAAATAATTGGCACGCTAGCGTATTTCCTAGCAAATTGCAAGCGATGCCACACCAAGTAGACATTTACCACTAAATCCTCTAAAATGCTTTCGCAGAAACTAAAAGATCAGATGACTAAGCAAAAAACGCCAAATGCAAGGCGCGTAATCGTCTCTGTAGAGACGTTGCATGCAACGTCTAATACGTACATCGAAGCAGCGAGACAATTACGACTGGTTCTGTAATGGCGCAACAGTTGGTGAGTTTTTGCGACGCCATCATCTAAGTTGTAGCGAACAAGCGCTTTTAAGCCAATCTTGAACCGAGAAAACACTACTTGCCAAATAAGGGTCACGCATGAAAGAGACACTAACGGTTACCACCTTCGCTCAGCATGTCGCTGCCGGTACTGCGTTAATAGCTATTGCCACCGAAAATGAACACCGCGCTACCCAGTTGATTCAAGCCGCAACGCGAGCGATTAAAGGGTTAGAACCACCGCAGATATGGTCATGCACCGACGGCTTTAACGACATCGCTAACACCAAAGATCCCATCACGGCATTACGCTGGGCACTCGCCAATGAGGGACATGGCGTATATATATTTCTCGACATACACTGGTACTGGAACGACAACCCCGAACTGCAACGACTACTGATCAACTTCGCCCAAAAGCGATCTGCGACACGCAAATGCCTTGTTTTTATGGCATGCGATATCCATATCCCGGAGCCATTACATAACTACATCGTCCACCTCAACCATCCACTACCCAACGCCACAGAACTGGCAACATTTTTGGAGAATGGTCGCAAGAACGACCCCTTTCTCGATCAAATACTGGCGCAGGATGATGCGCTACGCAAACTGGTCGTTGCCGCGCAGGGGCTGGATCTAATCAGGCTGGAACGCGCCCTGCGTATGGCCAAAATCACCCGGGGGCAAGAGGTAAAAGAAGTGGTTGCAGCTCTGCATCTCGACAAGAAACAGGCTCTTGAACAGACCGGTATCATCGAATTTATCGACAACGACCTACAAGATGATCAGGTTGGCGGCATGGGCAACCTCAAACACTGGATGGCCAAACGGGAACAGGCTTTCGGCAGCGAAGAACTAACTCAGGGGCGCAACCTGCCCAGCGGCGTACTGTTGATGGGAATCAGCGGCTGCGGCAAAAGCCTGTTTGTCAAGGCAATCGCCTCACGTTGGGGCTTACCATTACTGCGTCTGGACATGGCAACGGTTTACGCCGGAACCTACGGCTCACCGGAATACAGTCTGCACCGTGCCTGTCAACTGGCCGAAGCAATGTCGCCCTGCGTGCTGTGGATCGATGAGATCGAATCGGGGATTTCCCAGCAGGGTTTCAAATCGGGCGGCGGTTCTTCATCACGGGTTTTAGGCTATTTTTTAACCTGGATGCAAGAGAAGAAGAGTCCAGTATTTGTCGCCGCCACCGCCAACGCCATCGAAATGCTCCCGGCAGAAGTGTTACGTAAAGGTCGCTTCGATGAAATTTTCTACATCGCCCTGCCAGGGCTGGAGGAGCGCCAAGAAATATTCCGTATTCACATACGCCGCCACGGATTTGACCCCGAAGCATTTGATCCAGTAACGCTATCCCACTCCAGCAAGGGATTTTCCGGAGCTGAAATCGAACAAGCCGTTGCCAGCGCCTGTTTCGAAGCCTTGGCAACAAAACAGCCATTAGCACCAAAGAACATTATGGAAGCTATTGGTCAAACAGTGCCCATCTCAGTCACCATGGCAGAGCAGATCAAAAAGATTGAGGCTTGGGCCTTTAAACGAGCGGTTCCAGCCAGCGATCACGGTGAGCGTTGAAAAGAATCACTCTTCAAACGACGCCACTTCCTGCGCCATCGCCTGCGCTTCGTCAACCAGAGCATCGGCCAACTGAGACTGAGGCAGCCGCCGGATGATCTCCCCTTTACGAAACAGCAGCCCCATATCCTTGCCACCGGCGATACCCAAATCAGCCTCGCGTGCCTCGCCGGGACCGTTGACCACGCAACCCATAACCGCAATTGTCAGCGATGTCGTTAAATCCTGCAAGCGCTGTTCCACCTCTTCGGCAACAGATATCAGATCAATTTGACAACGTCCGCAGGTTGGGCAGCTGATAAATACCGGCCCACGCTGACGCAACTCCATCGCCTTGAGGATCTCCCAACCGACACGCACCTCCTCGACGGGAGCACCCGTCAACGACACACGCAAGGTATCGCCAATACCATCGTAGAGCAGCGCACCTAAGCCAACAGCACTTTTGATAGTTCCAGCCCACGTAGTGCCAGCCTCGGTAATGCCAATATGCAGCGGATAATCAACCCGATCAGCTAACAGACGATATGCGTCCACCGTACGCCGAACATGGGAAGCCTTCAGGCTGATTTTCATCTGCTCATAACCCAAATCTTCTAAAATATGGATATGACCCAAAGCACTATCTACCATCGCCTCGGCGCTGGCATGTCCGTACTTTTCCAGCAACTCCTTTTCCAGCGAACCACCATTGACACCGATGCGAATCGGCACCCGAGCATCGGCACACGCCTTGACCACTTCGGCCACCTTCCAGCGCTCACCAATATTACCGGGATTGATGCGCAAACAGGCGACACCGCTATCCACCGCCTTAAGAGCCAAACGATAATCAAAATGGATATCGGCAATCAAGGGAATTGAACACTGGGCAACGATCTGTTCCAATGCCGCAGCAGCATCGTTATCGGGAACGGCACAACGAACAATCTCGCAACCGGCAGCTACCAAATCATGTATCTGCTTCAGAGTCGCAGCCACGTCACGGGTATCGGTATTACACATAGACTGCACGCTAATAGGAGCATCACCCCCCACCGACACCGAACCAATTTGCAACGTACGCGTCTTGCGGCATTTATAATCCATAATGACCTTCTTTTTAGATTACACCACACCTTCCGCACCCCCTGTAGGAACGACTTTAGCCGAGAAGCCCCTGCCCGGCACCAATCATTCACGGCTAAAGCCGCTCCTAAATGTGGGCGAGTATCGGTCAATTCACAGTTGATTGCTAAAGGTTGAATATAATCAGAATTGTATTTGCAATAAGATAAAGATGATAACATCTAGCCACAATCGCCCCACAGCGTCAAGGAACAACAGGAGGAGAGAATTTGTTTGAAATTAAAGGTCAGTCAACAATATACCACCCCGTATGCTGCGCTTACCTCAAATAGGTCAGTAGAGTTTTTTTAGAGATACATTGCAATGGATTGCCCCCCCCGCTGGCAAATATGTCAGCGATTTTTTTTAGACATTTTTTAATTGACAGATGGCGTAAAGAAAGTAGAATGTTGACTGATTTAGTTATGTATTAACATCAATCTATAGAGGAGCTACAAAATGAGTGATTATCAGGAACGTGAAGCAGCAGTATTATTTAAGGGAAACCCGGCAACGTTAATGGGTTCTGAGGTCAAAGTGGGTGATACCGCCCCGGACTTTCGTGTTGTTGACAATGGTCTGCAACCGGTGACTCTGGCGACCGATGCCGGAAAAATTCGTCTGATTGCCGTTGTTCCATCACTGGATACTCCGGTCTGTGATGCGATGACGCGCCATTTTAATCAGGATGTTGCGGCATTGCCCGATTCTGTTGTCGCCTATACAATCAGCGTTGATCTCCCTTTTGCCCAGAAGCGCTGGTGTGGCAATGCCGGGATTGACAAGGTTCAGACTCTTTCTGATTATCAGGATCGCTCTTTCGGGTTGAATTACGGACTGTTGCTGAAAGATCTGAAATTGCTGGCGCGAGCCATTTATGTGATCGACGAGAATGACAAGGTGATTTATGTTGAACTGGTACCGGAAGTGACAGCTGAACCGAACTATACAGCAGCTCTGGAGGCAGTTAAAAAGCTTCTTTAAAGGTCAAAAGCAGCAAAACAAGGCTGTAGGCTGTAGGGTTAGTTAAACCTACAGTCTAAAAGCCTACAGCCTTGTTTTGCTAGTCCCCTGAAAGAAGGTGAGAAGGTGGGGACGTTCTTAACTTACAAGAGAAACTGATTATAGAAGAACAAAGGGGACGTTCTTTACGATTTTACTTACCGTCCAGCGGAACAAAAAGCATATACCACCGAGTACGCTGCGCTTACCTCACATAGATAGCCCCAGTCTGTTGCAACATATCATCGTGAGTGGTATCGCCGAGAAAGTGAATATATAAAGAACATCCCCTGCGGGTCAGGATATGCCTTGGCATGTACCTATAAATATTATATACTAATATTTTACAACTGAAGGAGTTCTACTTATGCCAAAAAATACTAGCGTTACCTTGGGTTCTCATTTTGAGGATTTTGTCGGACAGCAAGTCAATCATGGTCACTATGGCTCTGCAAGCGAAATGATCCGTGCGGGTCT
>JAYEOA010000028.1:0-4989 GCA_034722515.1 Thermodesulfobacteriota bacterium
CTTTTCCCAACAATTTAAACGCTCCTGTCTCCCTGACGGTCCCAAGGTGGGCAGCGTCGCTTTGTCTCCGCGCGGTGATTGGCGCATGCCTAGTGATGCCTGCGTGGAGTTGTGGTTGAATGAGCTGGAGCAGCAGAATGACTGATTTATCATCGTGGGGAACATTGTATGTGGTGGCGACTCCGATTGGTAACCTCGAAGATATCACCTTTCGCGCTATTCGTATTTTGAAAGATGTTGATCTTGTCGCCGCTGAAGATACCCGTCACAGTCGCAAATTGTTTAACCATTTTGGTATTGATACCGCATTGACCTCCTGTTTTGAGCACAATGAAGCAAAAAAACTCGATTACTTCCTTGGTCTATTGCAACAGGGGCAGTCGATTGCTCTCATTAGTGATGCGGGTACTCCTGCCATTTCTGATCCAGGCAGTTTGCTGGTACAGCATTGCCGTAATGCCGGAGTGACGGTGTCGCCTATCCCCGGAGCCAGTGCTTGCATTTCTGCACTATCGGTGGCCGGTTTGCCAACACGGCAATTTTGTTTCGATGGTTTTTTACCGCCTAAAAGTGGCGTACGCTGCCGTGCATTGCAGCAGTATCAACAGCAACCCAGAACCGTTGTCCTCTACGAAGCGCCCCATCGTTTACTAGCTTCATTAAAAGATATCGCCACTGTGTTAGGTGACAATAAGCAGATCGCCATTGGCCGCGAATTGACCAAACTGCACGAAGAGTTGTTTCGCGGTAGCGTCGCCGAAGCTGTGGATCATTTTTCCAAGGCACGGGTTCGGGGTGAAATTGTCCTGTTATTGACTCCAGCAGTGGAGGAACTGCCGACTGAAACGGTTCGTGAAGCGCTTCAGCGCTTAAGTGCGGATAGCGATCTGCCCATGAAGGCGATTGTTAAGCAGGTGGCCAAACTGCATGGGGTGAGCGGCAGTGAAGTGTATAAAGTTGCCTTGAGTCTCAAGGAAAATGTGGATATTCCTTTTGAAAAATAGGGTTCATCCGCAGAATTCGGTTTCCTCTCGACATTTATCCTGTTTTAAGTATACTTAAAATAAGATAAATGTTTTAGCTTTTTGTTCACTATACTGAAAATACCTCAGCGCGAGGCATGGCGAAATTGCGGAGGAAGTTGCGCATGACCGAGATACTTAACCGAGATGTTTACCTGTCGCGGGTTGAACCGTTTATTGATAAAGATATTATCAAGGTTTTTACCGGTCAGCGTCGGGTTGGTAAGAGTTGCTTAATGCTACAGGTGATGAGGTTCATCGATAGTCGTCATCAGCCCGGTCATATCATCTATATCAACAAGGAAGATTATCAGTTTGATAAACTGAATAATGACGAAGATCTTTATCGATATATTCTGAAAAACCACTCTGAAACAGAAAAAAATTATATTTTTATCGATGAAATTCAGGAGATTGCCGGGTTTGAAAAGGTATTGCGTGATTTTAATGCTCGCGTTGATTACGATATTTACTGCACCGGTAGTAATTCAAATATGCTGTCCGGTGAACTCGCCACCCACCTTTCGGGGCGCTATATTGAAATAAATATCCACAGCCTTTCTTTTGCTGAGTTTATGCAATTTCATCAATTGGATAAGTTACAAGCTACGTTGCTTAAATTCTTGAAATACGGCGGACTTCCCTACTTGATCCATTTGGAATTGAAAGATGAAATTGTTTTTGGCTATCTGAAAAGTATTTTCAATACTATTATTTTAAAAGATGTTGTTTCTCGGCACAATATCAGAAATGTTAATTTTCTTGAAAGGTTGGTGAAGTTTTTGGCTGATAATACCGGTCAGATTTTGTCAGCTAAACGGATCAGTGACTATTTGAAATCACAGCAGGTTAAATTATCCACTAACTCGGTATTAAATTATTTGTCATTTCTTACTGAATCCTATTTTATCAGACCAGCCAATCGGTATGATGTTGTTGGCAAAAGGCTGTTTGAAGTTCAGGAAAAATATTATTTTGAAGATTTGGGGTTGCGTCACACCCTTGTAGGGTTTAGGCAGGTTGATATCGGTAAAGTTTTGGAAAATGCAGTATTTAACCATTTGGAATATGTCGGGTATACCGTACTAGTTGGCAAGCTGGGAGATCGAGAAATTGATTTTGTTGCCGTTAAAGATGACAACACTGTATATGTTCAGGTTTGCTATCTGTTGCCTGATCAGCAAGTTATTGAGCGCGAATTTGGTAATCTGCTGGCGATTAAAGACAATTACCGCAAAATTGTAGTGTCAATGGATGAATTTGCGGCAGGTGATGTTAAAGGGGTAGAACATCAACATATCCTTGATTTTTTGACCACGTTCCATTGAGCTGAAATATTCAGTATTAGGAGGTGTCGGGCTGAAAATAATCCATGATGGCGTCGCAAAAACTCACCAACTGCTGCGCCATTACAGAACCAGTCGTAATTGTCTCGCTGCTTCGATGTACGTATTAGACGTTGCATGCAACGTCTCTACGGAGACAATCACGCGCCTTGCATTTGGCGCTTTTTGCTTAGCCATCTGATTTTTTACTTTCTGCGAAAGCATTACCCATGCAAGAATCCTTTTGTCAGATCAGCCCCATGGTGCCCGGAGCACCGGTTTCCACTTCACCTATGATGAATGCATGATCCCCCGCCTCTTGCAGTGTTGCTAGTAGTTGATCCAGCCGATCTGCTGGCACGGAAATTAATAAGCCGCCCGAAGTTTGTGGGTCACAGAGTAGATCGATGTTTTTTTCTGCCTGATCAGCGCTGCCATCCACCCGTGATATGTAGTGGTTATAGTTGCGGAAACGACCTTCAGGTACCAGACCAATTTCTGCCATCTCGACGGCATGGGGGTATTCTGGCAGGCTGTCACCGTGAATTATAAGGCGTTGCTGGCTGGCATCAGCCATCTCCAGAGCATGACCGATGAGACCGAAACCGGTGATGTCGGTACAGGCTGATATTCCTACCTTGAGCATCGCTTCTGCTGCATAGCGATTAAGTCGCGCCATCCCCTTCAACGCAACGTCTATCTGTTGTTCGCTGAGCATCTTGGCTTTGAGTCCCGTGGTTAATAAGCCGGTGCCAAGGGGCTTGGTCAGCACGAGCAGATCGCCGGACTGGCAGCCTGCCGATGTAACCATGTGGTCGGGATGTGCTGTACCGGTGATTGCCAGACCATATTTTGGTTCTTCATCTTCTATGGAGTGACCACCGACAACGGTTGCCCCCGCTTCGTGAACTTTGTCGGTTCCACCGCAGAGTATTTTTGTCAGGATGTCGATGGGCAGGCAACTGGGGAAGGCGACGATATTCATCGCTGTGATCGGTTTTCCGCCCATGGCAAACACATCCGATAGGGCGTTGGCGGCGGAAATAGCGCCAAAGAGATATGGATCATCAACCACCGGAGTAAAAAAATCTACCGACTGGAGTAACACCAGCTCAGGGGTGATTTGATAGATACCGGCGTCAACGCAGGGGATATCGCGCGATAGATAATTCGGATCATCATTTTTTGGTAGTTGGCACAGTACCTGCGCCAAGGTCTCGGGACCTAGTTTAGCCGCTCAGCCAGCGCTGTGTGCCAGTTGGGTCAGATATGTTTTTTCTGCGTTCACAGTTAATCCTTTAAAGTTTGTAGTTAGCTCGACAAGCTGGCAACGCCCACTCCAAGGGACGCCCAATGGAAACAGTTCCCATTCATGGGTACTTAACTGTCGCCATCCGGGCGACAGATACCCTTTCCATGGGCGTCTCCAGCTTGTCTTCAGTTATGCTGAATGGTTACAATTCATCCATTGCCGGCAGTTTCCACGCCTCGCGGGTATCACCTTTACGCATGGTATACTTGAGTTTGTCGAAATGCTCTAATACTGCTTGTACCGGTTTACGCGCACTACCAATTAGATCGCGATATTGCGCCAAGGTAAGGGTTTGCTGTTTACCGAAGTGATCGATGAGCTGGCGCAGTGCGTGTTGGTAGCTGTCACGGTGAAAGAAGGTATCATCGTTGAGCTTGATAAGGATACCGTTAAAGAACAGGTAGCCCAGGCAATCCTCAAGGGTGTCGGTGTCGATAACCAGAGAATCGAGCATTTCACGCCGCCCTTTGGCAACCACTCCCGCCTGACGGTAAGTGTGCTCAATCTTGTCGAGATATTGCTGTTGCTCCGGCGATGGTTGCGGCACATAACCAGTTATTTGCACCCACTCACCAACGCGTTGCAGAGCCGTGTCGGATAGTAGCTGATCAAAGGCTTTGCTACTTAAGCGTTTGGTCAGGCGCGATTTGAGGGTGGCATGGGGAACCCCCGGCAGTAACGGGTTGTGTTGATGGAGTTGTTCTACTGTTTCAATCAAACGCTCACTAAAGGCGCGGACTATTGGTGTCGGAAGCCACTGATCCGCCAGCAAACAAACCTTGTTGTCGCTGTGGAGCGCTTGCAGGTGCCCGGTGATCTTTTCCCGCCCCATGCCGGAGAGCTGTTCGAGGTCTTTCACGCGGGCGCATTGAAGCTCGGTGAGTTTTTGTAACAGGAATGACCCTTCACCAGATTCTAGTTCTTCGAGTTGTTTCATCACCTCAGGGCGAAAACGCTTATGTTTTTTCGCTGCCGGATCAATCACAATGCCGCCGCCAATGGTGGACATGGGTGAATAGGAGCGGATGATGAAACGATCCTGACGATGGGCGACCAGCGGGCGGTCGAGGTGGATTTGTACCAGAGCGGTTTCCCCCGGTTCCATCTGGTCGCGGTCGAGGAGCGCAATTAAGCCGACGACCCGGGCGGTGCCAAGGTAGAAATGAACCGGGTCACGAAACTTGATGGCGCGGGGTGCATCGGCCAGCAGGGTTAAGCGAGCATCAATGCGACTGGTTTGCTCGAAGATGCCTAGGGTGCCGATGACACTACCGCGTTGCAGTGTGCTACGCTCTAATCCGGCCAGATTTAACGCCACCCGTTGCCCACA
>JAYEOA010000029.1:0-54331 GCA_034722515.1 Thermodesulfobacteriota bacterium
CCTGTCAACGCTTCGCCGCCATTCTTACGAATGACCGACGCATGACTCGGGGCTATGGCTGGTCGCTAGCCTTTACCATACAGGGACTTTCACCCTTTGCTTTCTACCGGCTTTTACCGGCGCTTTCACAGCGTCCCCTTGGTTTTTCCTTTTCTTTGAAACCTATCTCAGATTTTGGGAAATGCTATCCACTTGACTTGTTATGATGTTTTGTTGCATTCTGTGAGAAAATAAACGCTTTTTAGGGGGAGATAATCATGTTAGATGCTATAGGATCTGCCGTTTCAGGCTTACAGGCTCAATCACTAAAGATGGATTCAACGGCCAACAATGTAGCAAATAGCCAGACTGAGGGTTATGTTCCAACTGACGTGTCCATATCTGAGAACAAGCAAGGTGGTGTTAGGGCTCAATTGCAAAAACCGGTGGCTGCACCTGGTGTAGCTCAGGATGCTGAAATAAAACAGTCTCAGGTTGATTTGGCTAAAGAGATGACCTCGTTGGTGGAAACAAAAAATATGTATCTGGCAAATATGAAAACGATGGATAGTTCAGAAAAGATGTCGGGGTATCTGCTTGATACTGTAGGTTGAATGTAACTATTCAGCGTACCCAACTTGAGAGATGGTGAGCAGTTACTAAATTATAACGATTGAAATGGCTCGGTTTTTTAATGGAAACCGAGCCATTATTGTTCGTAATAGGAATTTAATAACTTATGATGGCGTCGCAAAAACTCACCAACTGCTGCGTTGCTGTAATTGTCTCGCTGCTTCAACGTACGTAAGTACGCCTCATTGCTCAACAATCACGCGCCTTGCATTTGGCGCTTTTTGCTTAGCCATCTGATTTTTTACTTTCTGCGAAAGCATTACTTATGTTATTTTCACTTTCAGCTCCTTTATCTGTGCTGTTCTTCTATTTTACCTATCTGCTGTTCAAGAAAAAACTCTACCGTGAATGTTTATGGGTGAGTGGAATTGCCGTCGTGCTGCTGGTGGTGACACTGGGATTTGTCGTTCTGGGTTATCTATTGTCAACTCGTCCTGTATAAATTACTCAGAGGGGACTGGTGAACGAAAAAGAGCAGGAAGTGTTGGGAGAAATCTGGGATTATCAGCACCTGTAAAGAGCTTGAGTTCTTTTTTTTGCTGGAAATAAAACGATTGGTTTCTGCGTCACGTTCAAGTTTAATCACTGAACCAGTACTGAACTGCCGGCAGGTTAACGTAAATTATATTTGAGGTTGATTTAAAAATGAAAATCGAAAGAAATGATCCCTGTCCTTGCGGCAGCGGCAAAAAATACAAAAAGTGCTGCCTTCTAACAGAACAGGCTGTGCCGTTTCAGGAACACGTTGATGATGTTTTTGCTGAAACACGCGCGGAAATTCAGGAACTTTTACAGGGGCGTGATTTTGACTCTCTGGATGAAGCAAATGAGGTGCTTAGTGCTCACTTCAATAACAAAAATACAACAGTCAATGATGATTTTTCAGGCATATCGCCGGAGCAGATGAGCGAGTTGTTGTATCATCCTTTCGATTCCCCTGATTGTCTACGCTTTGTTTGGAGTTTTGAGAAGGATTGTCAATCACCGATCATGACTCTATTCTCCCTGCTGGTTGAGGCGATTGGTGAAGATGGCTTGAAGCCGACCGCCAAGGGAAATTTACCACAGAAATTTTGCCGCGAGGCGGCTCTTCGTTATTGGGGGGAGGAGTTGCATAAGGAGCTTACCCGCTATGGAAAAATCAATAAAGAGGACGATTTTTTAGATCTGCATATCACCAGACTTGTTGCAGAACTGGCCGGTTTGATTAGGAAATATCGTGGTAAGTTTATTCTCAGCGGCGAATGCCGGCGCATCTTGAAGCAGCAGGGGATCATGGGTATTTATCCTCTGTTGTTCAAGTCCTTCGTGCAGAATTATAACTGGGCTTATGCTGATGGCTACGAGGAGCTCCCATTTATTCAACATTCCTTTGCCTATACCCTTTATTTGCTGCAGCGATTTACTGCGCAGTGGCAGCCTCAAAGTTTTTTGGAGGAAAAATTTATCCAAGCGTTTCCGATGCTGTTGGAAGAGTTTCCCTCAAGCAATTACTTTACGTCGCAGCAGCGACTCGGTAGCTGTTATGCTCTGCGAGCAATTCACCGGTTTGCCGCTTTTTGGGGATTGGTTGAACTTGAAAAGGTTGATAAAAATAAATATCTCAGTACATACCGCATCAGAAAACTTCCATTGCTGGATACGCTTGTTAGTTTTTGATTGTGCTAAACTGACGATATTTAGTTGCAAATTCGAATTTAAAAAAACTGCGCTGGAAGATTAAGTTGTGAACTGGTTAAAGCAAATTAAACATTTTGGTCAAGATTATTTTGATGAGATGCTTGAGCGAATCAGGGAAATTCGCCTTAGAGAGCGCAGATTTTATCAAAAAATTACTGATATCTATGCACTTTCTGCAGATTATGATAAACACGCTCTGGTCACTAAGGATTTTTTTTGCGACAACTCAAAATAAACTAAAGTCTCTGCATTAGAAGCTAAACTCAAAGCAGAAGTTGAATACGATAAATACCGTGTTATTCAGGATAGAAACTATATCTGCGATTTTGATCGGGAAGTACAAAAGTTAACGAGTAAAAATGACTGATTTTGCAATTAAATATACAGGAGCAAAACCCATGACAATGAAGGAAAAAATTAAGCAGATTTTGATTGAAGATCTGAACTTGGAAGATATTACCGCAGAAGAGATTGGTGACGATGAGCCTTTGTTTGGTGAAGGGCTTGGTCTCGACTCTCTGGATGCGGTTGAATTGGCGGTACTGGTGCAAAAACACTTTGGTGTTGAAATAAAGGATATGGAAGAGGGGCGTCCGGCGTTGCAATCGGTTCAGGCGTTGGCCAATTTCATCGAAGAGAAGCAGGGAAAGTAAACGATGCCAGAGACTGTTACTGTGACCGGGATCGGTTGTTTGTGTGCGGCGGGAGATGATCTCGATGAGGCTGTTGACTCGATGCTGGCGGGTGAGCGCCGCGTGGGTACAGCGCCATTGTTCACCGCTGATCATCCGCAACCATATCCGGTTTTCGCGGTACGCAGTCATGTTCCCATCACAGCAGATGATGTTTATTTGCGCACCAGTCAACTGGGGTTGAAGGCTGCGCAGCAGGCGTTTAATCAATCCGGTTGGGATATTGAACAATTACGCACATTGAGGGTTGGTGTGTGTATCGGTACTACCGTTGGTAGCACCATGGATGTTGAATCATTTTATACCGATTATCAGCAAGCACTGTCACCTGATATGCGCCCGATCCGCTGTTTTCTTGATGGCAACCCCGCTACGGTGATCAGTCGCCATTTTGGTTTTAACGGCCCGTGTCAGACTATTGTCAATGCCTGTTCATCGGGAACCGATGCCATTGGCATGGGGTCGATGTGGTTGCAGAGCGGTTTATGTGATGTGGTATTAGCCGGTGGTGCTGATGAACTGTGTCGTACTACCTATAATGGTTTCGCCTCATTGCAGATTAGTGCTCCGGTGCTCAGTCGCCCGTTTGGTGTTGATCGCTGTGGCTTGAATCTCGGTGAGGGTGCAGCGGTGCTGGTGCTTGAATCGGAGCAGGTACGTAGGCAACGTCAATCTGCTGCCCTCGGGTTTATCTTCGGTTATGGCAGTGGCACCGATGGTTGGCATTTGACCGCACCACATCCCGAAGGTCGTGGTTTGAAACAGGCATTAAATGAAGTGTTTGATGTTAGTGGTGTGACGGTTGAGCAACTGGCATTTATCAACACCCATGGTACCGGTACCCGCGATAATGATCGGGTTGAGAGTCTGGTGTTGGGGGAGATGTTGCCGACGACGCCATTCCATTCGACCAAGGGTTATACCGGCCATACGTTGGGTGCCGCCGGAGCTATCGAAGCGGCCTTTTCGCTGGCTTTTTTACGCCGTCGCCAGATTCCCGCCAGTGCGGGCTTCACTCAACAAGACCCTGAGTTGCCCGTAACACCGGTGACACAAAATACCATGGTTGAAGGGAATATGGCTTTGTCTGAATCCTTGGCCTTCGGTGGTAATAATGCCGCGTTGATCCTTGGTCGAGGAGAGTTTGTATGACCATGCTGAAACAAAAAATGGCCATTGCCGGAATCGGTTGCGTTGGTGGTTTTGGCTGCGGTGTTGATGACCTTGCCGTTGCGTTGCAGCAGGGGTATACGCTTGCCGGTGAATCCGAGTATAAGCATCCATCGGGTGAGGGCTTTCTTCCGGCGCTGTTGGCACAGACTGACAGCTTGACCGATTATGTTCCTCGTCGCTCGTTGCGCCGTATCGATCACTATTCGCGCATGGCTTTGCTCGGTGGGTATCTCGCTTTGGCCGATGCCGGTATTGCCAGCGATCAATGTGGTAAATTGGGGATTATTGTTGCCAGCGGTTATGGTGCAACTTCGACTACATTTAATTTTCTCGATTCCATTATCAATGATGGTGACTGTTGTGCCTCACCGACCAGTTTTTCAAACTCGGTGCATAATGTTGCTGCGGCCTATTTATCGATGCAATTGCAGGCTCTTGGGCCTAACCTGACCGTCAGTCAGTTTGACATGTCGATCAGTTCAGCGTTGCACAATGCTGCTTGCTGGCTGGCACAGGGGCGGGTCGATACGGTGTTGGTCGGTGGGGTGGATGAACACAGCTCGGTACTCAATTACTGTTACCAACATTATTTTGCCGATCATGCTGCCGATCTTACTCAATCGGATCGAATCAACCCATCTTTTGGTCGAATCAAACCGTTTACGTTCGATCGACAAAGTGCCATTATCGGTGAAGGTGCGTCATTCATGGTGTTAAGCCGTGATCCATCAGCAGTGCAGTATGGTTTTATCACCGATCTTGAGGCTGGGAATGTCGCTCTCCAGACACCACAGCCAAGTAGTGATGTGCTGATTATTGGTGCCGATGGTCATCGAGATAGTGGAGTACGCTACGCGCAGTTGCAACCAACACAACCGCTGGTGAGTTGTGCCCCGTGTTATGGCAGTCTTCCCGTGGGGCAAGCTTTTGATCTGGCCGCTGCCGCATTGATGCTGCGAGATCAACGTTGCTATGGCGTAGCAAAACAGAGAAACAATGATGGCATGTCGATCGACACTATTCAGTCGCTAAAGATTGCTGCCGACGGTCAATTTAGCCAGATTGGCCTGTCAACAGGGGGTGCTGATCATGCGTAAGGAAGATGTGCCACAGGATAGTGGGGTGCTGGAAGATAACAGCGTGGTGGCCTATGCCCTGGATGATGATGGTAAATATTGTTTAGCCGCGACATCGGGTTGGAATCCGGTGAATGAAGCCAATCAGATGGCGTGGGAAGATATTCACCGGCAGTTAGATGAGGTGCGTGATGCTATTGCCGCCGGTAAAAAAAGCATTTTAGCCTATTACATGACCCGCGCACAAATGGATGTAGCTTTGCTGGCCGGTTATGCCGGTCTGTCGCGCTGGCGAGTGCGCCGTCATCTGCGTCCCGGATCATTTCAGAAACTCGGTGTCGAACAACAGAACAACTATGCCCGGTTGTTTAATATCTCAGTGCAGCAGTTGTCTGAATTGCCCGTTGACGATGCCTTACCCATGGATGGAGATAGCAAGGGATGAATGAGGTGACTGGGGTAGGTGGGGTGCTGGCAATAATCGATTTTCCTCATCGACAATCGGCTCATTGCGAAAGTGGCGTGACGGCCAATTTATTGAACCACGCAGGTTTACCCTTATCCGAAGCGATGGTTTTTGGTCTTGGCGCAGGCTTGTTTTTCGGCTATGTCCCTTTTGTTAAACTCAACGGTTTTCCCCTTACTACCTATCGTTGTCGTCCCGGTGGTATTTTTAGTCGCGTAACCAAGAGTCTACAATGCTCGGTGCACCAGAAGAGGTATCGCAACAAAGACGCGGCGATGGACGATCTTGATCAGATGTTAAAGCAGGGGATGGTTGTCGGTTTGCAGACCAGTGTCTTTTGGTTGCCATATATTCCTGCGGCACTGCGTTTTCACTTTAATGCACATAATCTGGTCGTTATTGGTAAAGAGGATAATCGTTATCTGATCAGCGATCCGGTGATGCCTGATCTGGTGTGGTGTGATCGGGATGATCTGATCAATGCCCGCTTTGCTCAGGGGCCGCTTGCTCCCAAGGGGCGCTGTTACCTCTTGGAAAATCCACCAAAGGTGACCGATTTACGCCAACCAATACTGCGCGGCATCCGCACCGTGTGCCGTGACATGCTGGCTCCGATTCCCATTGGCGGGGTGCGTGGCATGCGTTTTATGGCACGGAGTATGCGTGGCTGGGAACAGCAATATGGCAAACGGCGGGCACTTTCGTGTTTGGCGCAATTGATTCGTATGCAAGAGGAGATTGGTACCGGTGGGGCGGGCTTTCGCTTTATCTACGCAGCTTTTTTACAGGAAGTGGCTGGGTTACTCGCTGCACCTGCGCTAGCAACATTAGCTGAGCAACTGACGGTTATTGGCGATACTTGGCGCGAATTTGCTGTGCAGGCGACCCGCTGCTGTAAGGGGCGTAGCGAGGCAACATTTGATCAACTAGCTGATTTTATTGAAGCCAATGCCAATACAGAGGAACGATTTTTTCGTGAGCTACGCCTAGTGGGGCGGCAATTGGAGAAAAATACGGCAAAAAATAAAAATGGCGAATCAACGGTGGCACGGTGAATGGTCAAGTTTTTCTCCGTGCGCAGGGGTTGAGAAAAAACTATCCCGGCATGACCAAGCCTGCCGTTGCAGAGCTGAATATCGATTTGAAACGTGGCGAGCTGCTGGGTTTACTTGGTCCCAATGGAGCGGGAAAAACAACCACCATCTCCATGTTGTCGACCCTGATCAGTCCTGATTCAGGCACCCTTAACATCGCCAATATAGATGCTTTGCAATTTCCACAACGTATGCGATCGATGCTCGGTGTTGTTCCACAAGGCTTGGCATTGTATCCCACCTTAACGTTGGAAGAAAATCTACGTTTTTTTGGTCGACTGTACGGATTGAGCGGTTCTATTTTGCGTCAACGCATTGACGAATGTAGCGAATTTGTCGCCTTGGCTGATATGCTGAAGAAAACGATCAACACCTTTTCCGGTGGGATGAAACGGCGAGCCAATCTGGCTGCAGGAATAGTTCATCAACCTGAACTCCTTTTTCTCGATGAACCAACGGTGGGGATCGATCCCCAATCACGCCACCAGATTTTAGCGAACCTGCGTGAATTGAATCAACAAGGGATGACCATGGTGTACACCACCCATTACATGGATGAGGTGCAGCAATTGTGTTCACGGGTGATGATTGTTGATGGTGGAACAGTGCTTACACAGGGCGGTGTCACTGCACTGTTAAAACAGCACAAATGTGACCACCTTGAAGAGCTTTTTTTGCGTTTGACCGGAAAGCAGTTGCGAGATTAGATGATACCTTCACTATTAGTCCAGACGTGGGCAGTATTTGTCAAAGAATTGCAGTTGTTGCGCCGTGATCGTGGCGGCTTGGCGGTGCTGTTTATCATGCCCGTGGTGCTGGTGTTAATTGTCTGTCTAGTGCAGGACAATATCCTCAAAGTTTCTGGAGCGACGACGGTTAAGTTGTTGTTGGTCGATCATGATCAAGGCGCATTGGGGCAAACATTATTACATCAACTCGAAGAGGGTGGCTCCTTTTCGGTAACCCGTGTTGAAAACGAAATCGATTCCCCCAAGGCGCAGCACGATGTTGGAGACGGGATATGGCAGGTCGGCGTCTATCTGCCTGTGGGGGTGTCCGAGGAGTTGAGCCGCCGTGCTTTTGCACAGATTAAACAGGGTTTTTCTGAGTTATCAAAGCAAGAGAAATTATCTACCCCATCGCCAACCCTCACCATCGAATACTTTTTTGATCCTGCCGTGCAAGGGGGATTGCAAGCCGGCATTCGTGGTTTATTGCATCAGTTAGTGGCTAGTGAAGCGCTAAAATTAAAAATGGATGCATTCCAAACATTACTACCGGCTCAGTTAGAGCGTCATATCAGTGCCGAACTTGGACCAATGTTCGCGCAGGTGTTAGCGCAAAAACCGCTGAAGCTCAATCTGCCCGATAGCAATGAACCACTGTTGCAGGCGGTATTGGCCAATAATGAGGATAAGTTCACCATGCCGACATCGGTACAGCACAATGTTCCGGCGTGGACATTGTTTGGCATCTTTTTTATCATCTTGCCGTTGTCAGGGGTGTTATTACAGGAACGCTCACATGGGGTATTGCCGCGCTTATTATTAGCACCCGGGCAACGTGCCGGTTTGTTGATCGGGCGATTGTTGGCATATTTAATGTTATGTATGATGCAATTTGCCATAATGACAGCAGTTGGTTTTTATGTACTGCCGCGCCTAGGTACAGATATATTGCAGATAGGTGGTCACGGTGGGGCGTTGTTTGTGGTTGCCCTGTGTGCCGGTCTAACGGCTTGTGGGTTTGGCTTGCTGCTGGGTGTTATAGCTCAAAGTGAGCAACAGGCGATAATGACGGCAGCGGTGGCCATTGTGATTTCGGCGGCACTGGGTGGAATTATGGTGCCAGTGTATATGATGCCGGCGGCGATGCAAACTATCAGTGTAATTTCACCATTGGGTTGGGGGTTGGATGCCTGTCAGGTTTTATTCTTGCGCGGGGGAACATTAAGCGATATCGTGCCGCAGTTATCGACAATGCTAGGCTGTTTTACTATCTGCCTATTGATATCGTGGCGTAAATTACGCCATTTGAACGGTTGAAGGAGCACATAAAGATATGGATAAAGAACATTTATATAAAGAATTGCAAGATGTTATTGCTGATGCCTGTCATGTTCAAGAAGATCTCCCCGACACCATTGATCCCGATGCAACATTGATTGGCCCCGATTCCCCTTTAGGGTTAGATTCATTGGATGCCGTTGAAATTGTTGTCGCTATCCAAAAAAACTATGACGTGCGTATCGGTGGCCAGCAGTCGGGCAGGGAAGTGTTGCAATCGTTGCGTACATTGGCTGATTATATTGAGTAAAAAGGCTCTTTTGAATTTCATGTGGGTAGTATAGAGTTAAACCTTTAAATTTTACATATACGTTCGAGGGGACGTACCTGACAGAGTGGACAAGCGGCAAGCCGTTTTCCCATAATGTAGGGGCGAACCTATGTGTTCGCCCGTTCTTGATTGGTTCTCTTTATCTACACTTATGCTGCAAAAATAACGGGTCAGACCAATTGTGTTTTGAATGAAATTTACCGGAATTGACAATTAGGTAGTGTACTGGCATAGTTGCTAAATGAGCGTGAAGCAGAAAGATAATCTGGCTAAATTTGCATCTTTAAACTGCTAGGTTGTCAAAACTAGCTAGGACACTATTATCGACATGAATGAAAATAACGACATCTTAATCAATGAAAAAAATATGGAAGTACTCGTCGCTAAGTTTATCCCGACATCCCAGTACTTTGAGCGCAGTTTTGATTCTTTGCAGCGTCAAATTGATGGTTTAAAAGAGGGGCAAAGCGATCTTAAACTAGATATGAATAGGCGCTTTGAAGAAGCTCACGAAGCACAACAAGAAATGAAGCAGGATATGGATAAACGCTTCGAGCAAGTGGATAAACGCTTCGAGCAAGTGGACAAACGCTTCGAGCAGATAAATGTTAAACTTGATACTCTTATCGATAAAGTAGATATGAAAATCGATGTAGGTTTGCGTGAAAACCGTGCAATGTCGTTCCGGTTATTTTCCTTTGCAATGGTTTTCTCAGCGATATCAATGGCGGGTTTTTTGGCAAAAATTTCAGGTCTATTCTAGTAGGGGCGAACCTATGTGTTCGCCCGTTCTTGATTGGTTCTCTTTATCTACACTTATGCTGAAAAAATAACGGGTCAGACCAATTTTATCACCCCAAACTATCAAGACAATTATTTCAAGATTCTTATTCTCTAATCCTAGGCAGCTTTGTCCAATATCTCAATCAGTGAAGCCCCTTCTTGATACACATCCATTGGCTTCTTGTAGCCCAGTGTTTTTCTCCTATCTGGCGTGTTCTCCATGTACCCGTTTTAGCACCACTGCGGTGTGTGCTGATGGTGGGCGCTGTATTAAAGATATTCCGGTTGAAATGGTGTGGTCGGCGGTCAAGCGTAAGTGTTTGCCTGTTAGTTTGATATGTTTACCGTTGATCGAGAAACTCCTTAATCCAAACTTTTTGTTTTGAGTGTAGTCGAGATGAATAGAGTAGGTTCTGCGCTTCCTTCATGGGTAATTTTGGAAGAAAGTGGATGTACCATACTTGAGGAGTGTGACGATTTTTCAGGATGGCTCGTTGTAAATTTTTACGTGAGCACCAACGTGGATGGCGGGCAACGGCCGAGATGGTTTGCGCCGAGGCGCCGGAACTGCTCAAAAATTGAAAGATTGATGATTCTTGTAAGCGGGGGTTGTCCAGACTGGCCTCAACGATTTGTGGATGCCCCTCTTTAAGTAACGGTAACAGTAATGTTGCTGTGGCACGCCTGGCAAGGGAGATTTTGTTGCCAAGTGGTTCCTGCGGTAGACGTTGGCTAATAGTGTGCTCAGCGGCAATGCGTATATCAGCCGATTGTCCCGGCAGGGTGCACAGATTGAGTAGTTCGAACAAGGGTACTTTACCCATTAATTGCTTGACCAGTGCCGGAGATATGGCCGGGTTGCGAATTATCGCTACGGTAATCCGGAGGTTTTGGCTGAGTTTATGTTTAGTGATGGACTTGAGCAGGCTAGAGGTGAGATCGCGACGTTGCAGTAGCTGGATAAGATGATCCTCGTTGAGGGACACGTTTTTCAACAGCGCGTGCAGCACTTCGGCACTGGAATCATGTAGAACCTCCCTTAGATTATCACCTGGTGCTGTTAACGCCTGTTTTAGGCGTTTGATCAAATCTGTATCCAGCGATGACGACATTTTATCCATCCTCTAAGCTCGATCATTATTTCTTGTTGAAAAAACCATATTCCTCAAGGAAATTGCGTTTATACTCTGCATATTGATCTTGTTCAATCGCTTTTCTGGCACCGGCGACTAGGTTGAGATAAAAATGGACGTTGTGGATTGCCGATAATGTTGCCGATAAAATTTCATTGGCATTAAATAGGTGGTGCAGATAGGCGCGGCTGAAATTACGGCAACAATAGCATTTGCAGTTTGGATCGACGGGATAAAAATCGCGGCGATAATTACGGTTGGTCAGGCGTAGTTTTCCGCGCGATGTGAATAGGGTTGCACTACGGGCGTAGCGGGTTGGAATGACACAGTCAAACATATCCATTCCACGTTCAATACTTTCCAGAATGTCTTCAGGCAGACCAACGCCCATCAGGTAGCGTGGTTTGTCGATGGGTAAAAATGGTGCGGTATAATCGACCACCTTTTTCAATAATTCCAAACCTTCACCAACGCTGACACCGCCAATAGCATAACCGGGGAAATCCATAGCGGTTAGTTGCTCTGAGCATTCACGGCGCAGATCCTCATAGACGCTGCCCTGAACAATGGCAAACAGCGCTTGGTCTTGACGTTGATGGTTTTCTAAACAGGTATCGGCCCATTTAAGGGTTTTTTGAACCGATTTCTTGGTATAATCATGGCTTGAAGGGTAGGGGATACATTCATCGAAGGCCATGATTATATCGGCACCCAGAGTGTTTTGAATGTGCATCGCCTCTTTGGGACCAAGAAAAATTTCCTCCCCATTTTGTTCGTGGCGAAAAAACACCCCGGTGTCGGTGATCTTCTTTTTCGGCAGAGAAAACACCTGAAAACCACCGCTATCGGTAAGGATTGGTTTGTCCCAGTGCATAAATTTGTGCAGCCCACCCGCTTTTTTCACCAGTGCTTCACTTGGTTTAAGGTGGAGGTGGTAAGTATTAGACAGAATGATTTGTGCCCCCGTATCTTCCACCTGAGCAGGGGTGAGCGCTTTTAAGGCACCGTGGGTTCCTACTGGCATAAATATAGGTGTTTCGATGCTGCCATGAGGAGTGTGTATCCGTCCGCGGCGGGCTTGGGTATGTTTATCGGTATGCAGTAGGTCGAACTTGAACATGGGAGTCAGTATCTTTCTGGAAAAATAGATGGTAACTATTCAGCATGATGGGCACGTGCCCAACTTTAGAGGTGCTGAAGTTACAATAGATGATGTATCCAAGTACAGTAGCAAAAGGGTGGCAAGAAAGCAATCTGCTGGTGATTGAACAGCGTCGATATCTGGGAATAATGCGTGGGAGTAATGGCGATGGTGACCAATCTTAAGCGAGCTGAATTTATTAAACTTGAGTTCGAGCTACGCTTCGATGAATCTATTGATGTTGATTTGGCGACATTACTGCGCTTAAGGCGTTCGTTGCGCAGTGCTGCTCAATATGCCTTGCCGCAAAGCGATAGTGTTGTTGCCGAGCAGCAGAGTAGTTTTGGGCGCTTATTTTCTCCTGCTCTACCTGATGATCCAGTGGCACTTAGGCAGTTCCAGAAAGGGAGTCCGGCTTTCGTTTTACATCATGATCTTAGCCAGTTGCGACTGTTTAAGCGTGGAGAATATTTTACTCTTACGGTGTTTATTTGGGGAGGTGATCACTGTCTGTTGTACGATTTTGCTCTGGTTATTCAGGCGCTAGGAAAGACAGGTTTACGTCACGATGCAGGACGTTTTGAGCTGACTGCTATTTTTGGTGAGGATTCGTCGCAGCATCGTGATTTATTGTGGACTCACGGTGAAGCATTGGATGTTGTGACGGCTCCGGTTCGCGATGCGCAATGGTGGTTGGATAGTTGTGCTGTCGATTGTGCTGGCGTTCAATTGCAATTTATAACACCTGCTCGATTAATAGTGAAACAGCGACCATTGTTTAAGCCCACCTTTGCAGCGTTATTTCCATTTATTTTAAGGCGGGTTACTGCCATGTTGTATACCCATAGTCATTTGGATTTAGACGTGGATATTCAGGGATTGCTAGTCTTATCTCGCCAAATTGAGGAAGGGGACAATCGTCTTCAGTGGAACGATTGGCGCGAACTGAATAGCGATGCCGGTAACCAACCAATTGGCGGAGTCTGTGGAACTATTGAGCTAGGCGGTTCTGCATTAATTGATCTATTGCCCTACCTATATCTTGGTAGTTTGATGAATCTGGGTAAAAATGCCGCTTATGGTGCTGGGTGCTATCGCGTTTTACAACTTGAATGATTTCTTGATAATTCTGACACGTTTTGTATAATTGAAGGTAACTTCATAGTGCTGTTGAATAAATGATATGTTTGTAATTATTCAGCGTGATGGACACGCAATCTTCATCTCAAGGGATGCCGACTGTTTGTAAGTGTGGCTCATCCATGGGGCTTACGTGCCCAATTTGAGAGGTGCTGAGTATTTACGTATGTTTTACCCTCAGGAGGGGACAGAATGGGAGATTTGCTTTTTGTTGTGTTAGTGGTTGTGGGCTTAGCCACGTTTTTTTATCGTAAAAGTAAAGAGCACGTAGTTCAGGAGTCCTGTTCTGTGTCCGATGATACTGTGAAATCGGTAGTTGAAGACGTACAGGATCCTCTGCAACATCTGGTAGTGCAGCGGGTGACAGAATCACCGGGAATTCTTCAAACGGAGCTGTATAAACTGTTTCCTCATGATAATAGCAAACATTTACAGACTATGTTGTTGCAGTTAGATAAGGAAAATATTTTGCGTCGCGATAAGGATGGGAATTCTTATCGGCTGTTTCCCATCTAAGAGACTGTCTGATCGGGCGATTTTGCAGTAGGTTCATGCTAACCTCGGCAGCCTCCTGATAATATCATTCAAATAGTTATGATCACAAAAGCAGCGATGGTTTCGCTGCTTTTATGCGTTTGAGGGCGTAGATGTTGTGGTCAATTTTAACCTTTATTGTTTGTCGCCTCGGACAGATCGCCGCATAAGATTATAGTACGCCCTTCAACTAGGATATATCCTTCGTTGGTGAGTTTTTTTAGCAACCGGGAAAATGTTTCCGGGGTGGTGCCGAGGAGCAGGGCAATTTCACCCTTGGCGGCGGGCAGTTCAATTCTCTCAGCCGGGTTCTTATCCTTAAGTAGTAATAAGTAGTTGATGAAGCGCTGACGAATGTCGGCAAGGGTGAGTTGTTCAATCATTCCTAACAGGTATTTGATTCTCCCGGATAATGCGCTGATAAAATGCATAGCAATATCGGGATTTTGTTCAATGTGGGATAGAATTTTTGCAGCATCTATGGCGAGGAGTTCTGAAGGTTCTATAGAAATGGAGCTGACGGGGTAGCGCCCCTTAAGTTGTAGCAGTATTTCAGCAAAGTATTCACCTGGGGCGATAATGCGGATGGTTGCTTCTTTGCCGTCGCTGGTTGAGCGAAACAGCTTGATTCTTCCCGATACAAGAAAATAAAATTCGCTGCCCTGCTCGTTTTCAGAAAACAGAAGTTGTTTTTTGCCAAGCTTTATAACGCGACTGATCTGTTCGATAAAGGTGAAGCGCTGATCGTCGGCGTTACCAAAAAATGTTTGCTTGAAAAGTTTAACCGCATGTTTTTTTTCCATAAGCAGTGTTTTAAATCCTTTGGTGATTGTAACGATTTAGTATGGCAGCTGATGAGTAACGCCTGCCTTGCCTTGTTGAATCGATTTAGTGGTATGGCAAATTAATCTGAATGGTTAACCGATTGTTCAGCCTGTGGTTGCAGCATGTCAACGGCTTGCTCAAGAGCTTCGATGAGTGGCGTAAGGTTTATGTCGCTAGCAAGAAATTCGTCGGGTAGTCCACCCATTGCCGATTGGAGGCGACGGGCTGCACTTAGGGCACTTTTGTATTCAGCGCATTGGCGTATCGCTGGTTCGGCAAATTCCATCGACATCTCTTTAAAGCGTTTAGCGATGGTTGGATGGCTGAGGTTATCTTCAAAAACGGCCTGATGAAGTTCCTGTTGTTGCTCTGTTTTGAAGTTTTTATCGCAATCCGCCTGACGCAGTAGATCGATGGAGCGAAAATCGGGTAGTGGATTCAAATTATCTGTTTGGGTTACCAATGTTGGATTTTTTTGCTCTAAATAGTGGTATGCCATAGTAAGTTTATCGGCAGTCTGACGACGAATGCGAATTTCGCGCGAACAGTAATCTTCAAAACAGTCGTATCCCCATTCTGTGTAAAGATGATCACGGCGAACCATTTGAAGTTGTTGCCCAAGATCAACCCACGATGATTTAAAGTGTTTGGCAGAATTCAGGATACTATAGCGCTCACTGTCGGGGTCTAGTTGGCGTAATAGCTGCTCAATTTTTTCTTCGCTACGCATTTGTGGTACTTGGTTCATCTAATTACTCCCTGTAGTTTTTTTTGATTTTAGCATAGCATTTATTGGTTGCGCTAATTTAATTTTGTGGTTGTTGAATAGAAAAATAGAACGTGACATGGTGACGAAATAATTTATAGGGTGAGAGATATGGAACGTAAACACGAACAACAGTGTATTGTCGGCAAACAAACTGTTCAAATGTTGAAATTGGGTCATCCTTGGGTGCTGAAGGATAAATTTACCCGGCAGTGGCCTGCGGGGAAGGCGGGTGATATAATCTCGTTGATGTCTGATGCGGGCGAGTTTATCTCGTATGCGCTACGGGACGATGAGCGCATTGCAGCACGGGTTCTTGGGTCGCAAAAGGTAATCCTAAGTGCGAGCTGGTTTGAGGATAAATTGCATGCGGCGGCGGCATTACGTCAACAGCATATTGATCTTGATGGAACCAATGCTTACCGGCTGGTCAACGGTGAAGGAGATGGTTTGCCGGGGTTAACGATAGAGCGCTATGATGAGTACCTGATGGTGCAGTTGTATACGGGGAGCTGGCAGCCATATATGCCTGCACTGGTCAAGGCATTGCAGACTGTGTTTAACCCCAGGGGGATTTATGAAAAGTTTCGTCCACAGCAAACACGCGAACTGGAAAAAAAGGGGAGTAAACGCTATAGTCGGTTGCTCAGCGGTCAAGCTGCTCCCGCTTCCTATCGGGTGTTAGAGAACGATTTGAGCTTTAAGGTTACTCTGGAGGAGGGGCTGAATACCGGATTGTTTATGGATCAACGGGAGAATCGACGTGATCTTATGCAACGTGTTGCCGGTAAAAAGGTGTTCAACCTTTTTGCTTACACCGGCGCTTTTTCTGTAGCGGCTGCCGCTGCCGGAGCAAGTAGGATTACCAGTGTTGATGTCTCAACGCAATATCTCGATTGGGCACGGGAAAATTTTGGCTTGAATCGCCTGAACCCAAAACGTCATCAGTTTATTGCTGGAGATTGTTTTGCCGTGATGTCGGATCATATACAACAGCAACAACGTTACGATGTTATTTTGATGGATCCACCCAGTTTTTCGACCACCAGCAAAAATCGTTTTACCACCAGTGGTGGCACCTCGCGTTTGGTGACGTTGGCACTCGAGTTATTGGAGCCGGGCGGGTTGCTGATCACCTCATCTAATCACCAAAAAGTTGATCTGACCGATTATCTCAAAGAATTGCGCCGGGGAGCGTTGGCGGCTGGGTGTGAACTGCGGGTGATTAAAACAGCGGCGCAAGGTGGAGATTTCCCCTATCCGGTTACGTTTCCAGAAGGGCGTTATTTGAAGTATGTTATTGCCGTTAAGGCAGAATGATGGGGGGCTGAATAATTACTTTTGAAGTTTTTATTCCTCAATGATGCTTGCAGCGGTAATGGTAATTGCTTCTACGGGCACGTCTTGATGATGTCCTTTGCTGCCCGTTTTTACCTGTTCAATACTCTTAACGACATCCATGCCGTCGATAACCTTGCCAAACACTGCGTAGCCATACGCTTCGGGGCGGGGATCACGATGGTCAAGGAATTCGTTATCGTTCAAATTGATGAAAAACTGTGAGGTTGCACTGTCGACCACTTGAGTTCGTGCCATGGCAATAGAACCGCAGACATTTTTTAGACCGTTTGCAGCTTCATTCTTGATCGGTTTTTTCCCGCCACTTTCCTTCATGTCACTATTCATGCCGCCACCTTGAATCATGAAATTGCTGATGACACGGTGGAAGATTGTCTCTGCATAATGGTCACTTTTTACATAGGACAAAAAATTTTCTACGCTGATGGGGGCTAGCTCCTGATTTAATTCAAGGGTGATGTTGCCCATAGTTGTTTGCAGTAAAACTTTTGGTGAAGAGTTCATGGTTTGGTGTGACTCCTTTTTGTCGCAAAATAATTTTCGTAACCATAACATGGTTGAATATAAAAATTCAAATACAGGCGGGTGTTTTTTTTGGATTGACCTGTTATTGATTCCTGTTATAGTGACCGCCGCTGTTTCAGATTGATCGAATTATTGAACGCCTTAGCTTGTGTGACTTTCAGGATGATATACCATGGAACATTCAACGGGTGAGACTGGTATCGCTAAAAATATTTTTGTCGGTTACTTTGTCCTTATTTTGCACGTGCTGATTTTGGCATTGCTTGTTGTGTTTATTATTTTTTTCCGTGGATTAGTGGTCTATATGCCGTGGATTCTCGGTGGTGGTCTGGTGCTACTGATATTATCTGGGGTGTGGTTTTATCTGCGGTTGAAAAAGGGGCAGAGATCGCTAAAGGAAACCATGAGTGGTAACGTTCCTCAGAATCGTCCGGTAGAGATTAGCTTGCTTGGAGGTTTGGCTGCAGTTCGGCTCGGAACATCCGGGAATGGTAGCCGTCAATATGGTGCTGAATCGCCCTTGCAGCTTGAAGATCCTGAAACTTCACGTTTGCGTAGTTTGGATCGTTTGATGGAAATGTACAATAAAGAGCTTATCAGTAAAGAAGAGTTTGCATTATTGAAACAAGATGTGTTACAAGATTCCGGGTCGGCGAGAAGTGTAAGCGATAGCAAGAACAATGGCGAGTATGATGGCGTTATTGATGTTGACTTCACGAGCATTGACGACGACATTAAGAAGTAGAAAAAATTTTTAGTTTAGTTTTTTTAAGTTGCAATTTTGAATCCAGAATGATAAACAACAGCGTCTTGTATGTCGGGGTGTAGCGCAGCCTGGTAGCGCACCTGCCTTGGGAGCAGGGGGTCGGAGGTTCGAATCCTCTCGCCCCGACCATAACAAGCGCCAGTAGCTCAGCTGGATAGAGCATGTGACTTCTAATCACAGGGTCGAGGGTTCGAGTCCTTCCTGGCGCGCCAATACATAAGTAGATCCCCTGTGTTTAGTTATTGCATAGTAGGTTTGGCCGCTGCGGAAGTTGATCGGCTATTTTTTTTGTGGTGGGTGTAGCTCAGTTGGTAGAGCGCCGGATTGTGACTCCGGTTGTCGAGGGTTCAATCCCCTTCACTCACCCCATTTTAAACTCGGTTGCAAGGTTCAAATCAAACTTAATAAAGTTCGGTCGCCGTTTATTGTCAACTTGAAGTGGCATGGGCAGCTTTGATCGGTTTTTTTTGTTTTATAAGTAACAACGTATGTATATATTCTCATAGCTTTTCGGTTTTGAGATCATAATAGAATTTGCGAGAGTGGCGGAATTGGCAGACGCACTGGATTTAGGATCCAGCGGGCAACCGTGGGAGTTCGAGTCTCCCCTCTCGCACCAAACAATTTCAGGGGCCTTTGAGCCCCTGTTTTGTTCTATCTTGTTTTATATCCAATACCGGTTATCGATTTGTCCAGTTTTATTTATTAAAAAGTGAGGTTATTTAGCATGAATGTTCAGATTGAAGAGATAAATTCTATAAAAAAGAAAATCTGTGTAGAAGTTGATGCAGAGCGGGTAGCCGATGAGATTACTAAAGCCTATAAAAAGATTGCCAAAACAGCAAAGGTCAAGGGGTTTCGTCAGGGCAAGATTCCTATGAATGTTGTTGAGCAATATTATTCAGAGCAGATGGAGCAAGAGGTTGTTGGTAAATTGATCAATGAGTCATATTACAAGGCGTTGGTTGATCATAAGGTTCCTGCCATCTCTGATCCTTCAATCGAAGTGAACAGTGGTCTGAAAAAGGGAGAGCTATTTGCTTTTGAGGCACATGTTGAGGTTAAGCCTGAAGTTGTTGCTAAAGATTACACCGGGTTTGAACTCAAGAAGGAAATTCTAGAACTTGATGATCAAACGGTTGAAGATCGTATTAGTGAGATGTGTGCGTCGCGTGATTCTCAAGAAGTTGCCCAGCGTGAAGATGTGCAAGATGGCGATTTTGTCACCATAGACTTTGAAGGCTTTGTCGATGGCGTGGCTTTTGATGGCGGTACTGCGCAGGATCATGTGTTGGAGTTGGGTTCTGGTAGTTTTATCCCCGGCTTCGAAGAGCAATTGGTTGGTGCAATGCGTGGCGACGATAAAGAGATCGTAGTAACTTTTCCCGAAGATTATGGTAATAAAGAACTTGCGGGTAAAGAGGCTACTTTCAAGGTTGCCGTTAAGGAGATAAAGGTTAAGGTATCTGCTGAGCTAGATGATGAATTTGCCAAGGAACTTGGTGCAGAATCGGTTGAAGGTCTGCGTCAAGGTGTTGTTGATAGCTATAAGAAGCAGGAAGAACAGCGGATTGAGGAAGATTTGAAAGAGCGCTTGATGACCGCTTTGGTTGAAGGCAATGATATTGAAGTTCCCGATACCATGATTGATCGTCAGCTAGATTTTATGCAACGTAACATCAGCAATCGTCTTAAGCAGCAAGGGATGACCCTTGAGATGATGGGGATGAACGACGAATCGTTCCGGGCTATGTATCGTGGAACTGCAGTAAAACAGGTTCAAGGTAGTTTGGTTTTAGAGTCGATTGGTGAGCAGGAAAATATCTCTGTTGACGATTCTGAAATTGATAGCCGTCTCGAAGAGATTGCACTAATGGCTGATGCTCCTTTGGACGAAGTGCAAAAATATTATGCCGGTGACGATGCACGCAAAAATCTACTAGCCCAAATTGAGGAGCAGAAGGTGATCACCTATTTGCTTGGTCAGTCGAATGTCGAAGATGTTGCCAAGGATGCCTTGGTTGAAACTGCTGCTGACGCAGAATAGGAGTAGCACATGAGTCTTGTGCCGATAGTTGTTGAACAGACCGGCCGTGGAGAACGGTCGTACGATATTTATTCACGGCTGTTAAAGGATAGGATTATTTTTCTCGGTGGTGCGATTGAAGATCAGATCTCTAATTTGATTATTGCTCAATTGCTGTTTCTGGAGTCGGAAGATCCTGAGAAGGATATTCATCTGTATGTCAATTCACCCGGTGGCGTGGTGTCGGCGGGGATGGCGATTTACGATACCATGCAGTACATTAAATCTCCGGTTTCCACTATTTGCGTCGGGCAGGCTGCAAGTATGGGGGCGGTATTGTTGGCTGCTGGGGAGAAGGGGAAACGATTCGCTTTGCCAAACTCTCGCATAATGATTCATCAACCGCTGGGCGGTTTTCAAGGGCAAGCATCCGATATTAGTATCCATGCTCAGGAAATTCTACGTTTACGTGAGGATCTTAATGGGATTCTGTCGCACCATACCGGTCAGGATCTTGATACTATTGGTCGTGATACTGAGCGAGACTTTTTTATGAGTGCAAAAAATGCTCAGGATTATGGTTTGATAGATGCGATTGTTGCCCAGGACAAGGTTTGATAGTGGAGAGATTTTATGGATCATACTGAAGATCAATCTGATGACTTAATTTGTTCCTTTTGTGGCAAATCTCAGAATGATGTTAAAAAGCTGATTGCCGGACCGTCGGTCTGTATTTGTGACGAATGTATAGATATGTGTCAGGAGATAATAATCGAAGAACTCGGTACTGAAGAGGGCGAGGGTGCAGATTCCTTACCTACGCCAATGCAGATTCGTGAGACTCTTGACGACTATGTTATTGGTCAGGATTGGGCTAAAAAAGTTCTCTCTGTTGCCGTTTATAATCACTACAAGCGCATGCAATATTCAGCACAGGCTGATGATGTAGAGATCCAGAAAAGTAATATTTTATTACTTGGTCCAACCGGTAGTGGTAAAACCCTGCTAGCGCAGACGTTGGCACGGGTGCTCAATGTGCCCTTTTCAATGGCTGATGCCACTAATCTGACCGAGGCTGGCTACGTTGGAGAGGATGTCGAGAATATTATCCTCGGGCTTGTTCAGGCTGCCGATTATGACATCGAAAAAGCGCAAAATGGGATTATCTATATCGATGAAATTGATAAGATCGCTCGCAAAAGTGAGTCAACATCGATAACCCGCGATGTATCCGGTGAAGGGGTGCAGCAGGCGTTGTTGAAAGTTATCGAGGGGACGACGGCAAGTATTCCACCCAAAGGTGGGCGTAAACACCCCCAGCAGGAATTTATCAAGATTGATACATCGAATATTCTGTTTATTTGTGGTGGTGCTTTTTCTGGTCTAGAAGATATTATTAACCAGCGTGTTGGCAAGAAAACAATGGGTTTTGGTGCAAAGATACGTATTCCAAGCGAAGAGAATCTCGGCAACTTGCTCAAGGATATTGAAGCTGGAGATTTGCTGAAATACGGTCTGATTCCCGAGTTTATTGGTCGTTTGCCAGTGATTGCATCGCTGGAAGAACTGGATGAAGACGCCCTGATTCAGATACTTAAAGAGCCAAAGAACGCTCTTGTTCGTCAGTATCAAAAATTGCTGGATCTTGAAGGCGTTAGTTTGGAATTTGCCGATAGCGCTTTGGTAGCTGTTGCTAAAGAAGCTGCACGACGCAAAACAGGTGCTCGTGGCTTACGTTCTATCCTTGAAGAATCGATGCTGGATATTATGTATGACATCCCCTCGCAAGAACATGTGAAAAAGGTTGTTATTGGCGAGGATGTTATTTTGAAAAAACATATGCCACTCATTGTTTATGATTGTGCAGAATCTGCTTAAAGGTTTATTTAATGACTCAACCGTTAGAAAATATACCAGAAGAATTAGAGGGAGCAGGGGCTATTCCCCTGCTCCCTTTGCGTGATATTGTTATTTTCCCTGAAATGATAACCCCGTTGTTTGTCGGTCGTCCTCGCTCTATTCGTGCACTTGAACAGGCGATGGTCGGTGAACGTCATATTTTTTTGGTTGCCCAAAATGATTCCGTAGTAGATGAGCCGGAACAGGATGACCTATATCAACTGGGAACCATCGCCAAGATTTCTCAGCTGTTGAAGCTGCCCGATGGCACGGTAAAATTATTGGTCGAAGGGCAGTGTCGGGCCATAATAGATCAACTTATAGAATACGATGATTACACTCTTGTAACCTATGAGGAGGTTGATGAATCTCAGGGTGAGGTGCTGGAATCAGAGGCTTTGGTGCGCAGTGTCAGGGGCTTATTTGAGAGCTATGCCGGTTTCAGTCGCAAGGTCCCTTCCGAGGTTGTTGCCGCGGTCGAAAATGTTTCGCAACCGGGTATTTTAGCTGATACTATTGCAGCTCATCTTAGTTTGAGGGTTGATGAAAAACAGGAGATCCTTGAATGCGTTGATGTCAATTCCCGCCTTGAAACCCTGCTGGAGTTGATGGAGCGAGAAGTTGAAATTCTCAAGATCGAACGTAGGATCCGCACGCGGGTCAAGAATCAGATGGAACGTACACAAAAAGAGTACTATCTGAATGAACAGATGCGGGCGATCCAGAAAGAACTGGGCGATAAGGATGAGTTTAAACAAGAGATAAAAGGGTTGGAAGAACAGATCCCTAAGCGTAAGATGTCACGCGAAGCTACAGAAAAGGCGACAGCTGAGTTACGTAAGCTCAAGATGATGTCACCCATGTCTGCCGAAGCGACCGTTGTTCGTAACTATATCGAGTGGTTGCTCGCCTTACCGTGGCAAAAATCGACTAAAGATAGTGCCAACCTAGACCGTTCGGAATCGATCCTCAATGAAGACCATTATGGGCTGGAAAAAGTTAAGGAACGGATTCTTGAGCACCTTGCAGTTCAGGTATTGGTCAAGAAGGTTAAGGGGCCAATTTTATGCCTTGTTGGACCGCCAGGGGTGGGTAAGACATCTCTTGGACATTCAATAGCACGGGCAATTAATCGAAAATTTGTCCGTATCTCCCTTGGTGGTGTGCGTGACGAAGCAGAAATACGCGGACACAGGCGCACGTATATCGGTGCCATGCCCGGTAAAATTATCCAAAGTATAAAAAAAGCGGGTGTACGTAATCCTGTTTTTTTGCTGGATGAGATCGATAAAATGTCTACCGATTTCCGTGGTGATCCATCTTCCGCCTTATTAGAAGTGCTCGATCCCGAACAGAACAAAACCTTTGGCGATCATTTCCTCGACATTGATTACGATCTGTCTCATGTGATGTTTATTACCACGGCAAATTCATTACAGGGAATTCCTGCTCCCTTACTTGATCGGATGGAAATTGTCCAATTGGATGGTTATTCTGAGGAGGAAAAAACTCATATTGCTCGTGGGCACTTGATTAAGAAACAGTTAGAAGAGCATGGTTTAAATGAACAGCAGGTTATTTTTTCTCCCGCAGCAATCACGGAGGTGATCCGTCGCTACACGCGCGAATCTGGTGTTCGTGATTTAGAACGGCGCATTGCCGCTATTTGCCGTAAAATTGCCCGTCAAATGGTCGATGAGCGGGGCAAAAAAAAGCAATGGCGTGTTGGGCGAACCCGGGTCAATAAATATTTGGGTGTTGCCCAGTATACTTATGGTGTGAAGGATCAGAGCTCTCGCTGTGGTGTTGCCACAGGTTTAGCTTGGACATCTGCCGGTGGCGAGATTCTGATGATTGAAGTGTTGAAATTGTCTGGTCAGGGTAAGTTGACCATTACCGGTAAGCTTGGAGAGGTGATGCAAGAATCGGCTCAAGCAGCGCTTGCTTATGTCCGTTCTCGCTGGAAAGAATTAGCTCTCGAAGCCGATTTTTATCGTAGTTTAGACATCCATATTCATGTCCCAGAGGGTGCAATTCCTAAAGATGGGCCTTCAGCCGGAATTACTGTTGCCACCGCCTTAGCTTCAGCTTTGACCGGACGAGTGGTGGACAGTAATTTAGGGATGACGGGTGAGATAAACTTACGTGGTGAAGTGTTGCCCATTGGTGGATTGAAGGAGAAGATGTTGGCAGCGCGTCGCTCTGGACTTGAGCGTATTCTAATCCCGAAAGAGAATAGACGCCATCTTCAAGATATCCCCGCAGTGCTCCAAAAAGGGCTGGAAATTATTTGTGTAGATCATATGGATGAAGTTTTGGCACAGGCATTGCTGGATAACCATTGATGAAACGTAAAAGGCTGGAACTGGTGCTACTGGTGAATATGAACCGGTTGTATGCACAGTTTATTTCTTGTGCTCATCATTGTTCTTTGTTATAACTAGCGCGTTCAATATCGCAATTATTTATCGAAAACAAGGAGGTTAACCGTGACAAAAACTGAACTGGTAAATTCTATAGTAGAAAAATCTGAGCTGAGTAAGTCTGATGCAGAGAAGGCGATAAAAGCTTTTGTAGACACTGTTACTGAGGTGTTACAGCAAGGTGATAAGATTGCTATGGTTGGTTTCGGTACCTTCAGTGTTGGTGATCGTGCTGCACGTGTTGGAAAAAATCCTCAGACAGGTGAAGCGATCAATATTCCTGCTGCAAAAGTTCCAAAATTCAAAGCTGGTAAGGCGTTGAAAGAGGCAATTAACTAAGTTTTTAAAAAATGGCTTTTGTGTGAAATAAAGCCTTTACATCATCAAGTTCTTTTGTTACATTTCGTCGCGTTCATCGAGTGGGGCTGTAGTAGAGTCGGTTACAACATCGGCCTGTCACGCCGGAGGTCGCGGGTTCGAGTCCCGTCAGCCCCGCCATTCGATCAACAAAAAAATATGGGCGAATAGCTCAGCTGGGAGAGCATCGGTCTTACACACCGAGGGTCACAGGTTCGAGCCCTGTTTCGCCCACCATATTAAGTACGGGGCTGTAGTAGAGTCGGTTACAACATCGGCCTGTCACGCCGGAGGTCGCGGGTTCGAGTCCCGTCAGCCCCGCCATTATAAAAAAGGGAGTGGATATTTATCCACTCCCTTTTTTGTTTTTTGCGTGCCAAGCACGCTGAATAGTTACTTTTTATTTTAGATTATTTTGAGATCAATGCATTCAGATGCTCAATATAGGCTTTAGCACCGCCGCGACGATAACCTGTCATTTTGATCAGCTTACCTGCTGGATTGAGAATGGCTATCGAAGGAAACCCACGTACACCATACTCACGTGATAATTTGTCATTACGTGTTTTAAGTTCTTTGGATTGTTTTTGTCGTTTAGGAAAATCTACCAGCATCAAAACGAGATTTTTGTCTGCATAATCCAGAAATTCCTGCGAGCTTAATACTTCTTTATTGAATTTTATACACCAATGGCACCAATCTGAGCCGCTGAAGCTGATAAAGATGTGTTTGTTGTCTTTTTTTGCTTCAATTTTTGCCTGTTCCAGATCATCGAACCATTGTGAGCTTTTGGCGAGTCCTAAGTTAGGGACTAAAAGTAGTAGTCCTATGATCAGGGCGATCCATTGTTTTTTCATTTAGTTCTCCTTGAAGGGGTTGTAAGAGTTAAACCATGCTCTGGTTGCAAAATCTTTTCGTTGCTTTTGCGGCCATACTTCGAGTGGGACTCCGATGGGCAGGATAATCTGGATTTTTTTGTTTGGCGGCAGATTGAGTTTTTGACCGATGATTTCAGCTCGTTGATTTAAGCGTAACCATCCATCGATCCAGACACTGGCATACCCTAAGGCGGTAATGGTCAAGAGCATGTTTTCTACTGCTGCAGCACAGTCTTCCAATTGAAAATCGTATCCCTCATAGATTTTCTCCGGTTTTATGTCGATAACACAAGCGATCATTGCCGGTGCTTGCTGCATGGCGAGGTTAGCGGGGTGGAGTGCGTTTAATTCAGCAATGATGTCAGGGTCGTCAATAATAATAAACTCGGTGGTTTGGGCATTTTTACCCGATGGTGCCATTATCCCAGCGTTGACAATGGTAGATAAATCTTCTCTGGGAATAGTCTGATCTGACATTGGGCCACGATAGCTATGTCTTTTTTTGATTGCTTCTAATAACTCCACTTGGTTGCTCCTTTTTAAATCTAATTGGATTTACAGGCTGATGAATGGGCAACTTAGTATATTATCATAGGTGCATGTCAGAAACGAAATGATTCGAATTATATGCTAACGGATATTTGTCGAGCTATTTTTGGTTGACCGGGGATGGCGGTGCGCCTACATTGGGGATAAATGATTAAGGAAAGTGAGGTTCGTAATGACCAATATAATAATTGAAAACAATACACCACATACGCTACTTGAGACGCAGATAGAAACGCAGCTGGAGCAGCTTCGTCGTGTTAGTGGGCGTAAAAAATATCAGTTAATTCTTGAATCGGAGCATAGTTCAGCGTTGGTTCAAAGTATTCCGGCACAGGAACTGTTTTTGATGATTAAAGAACTGGGCGTACTTGGTGTCCCTGATTTGATTGGCATGGCGAGTCCAGAGCAGGTTACGTTATGTGTGGATATGGATTGCTGGCAGGGTGACGAGTTGGATAGCGATGAGTCGTTGCAGTGGCTACATCTATTGTTAATTCAGGATGAAAAGGCATTCTTGCGTCTTATCGATGGTTTCGATTTTGAATTATTGGTGATGATGGTGAAAAAACAATTAACCATCATCACCGGGCTTGAATCTTTGCACGATGATGAGGATCTGATGGCCGAACGCAAGCGTTTTGATCAAGTTTACGAATGTGAATATCGCAACGAAGATGTGGCGAAAATCATGGATTACTTTCAGGATGTATTGTTTCGTGAACGGCAGGAACAGTTTTTACGTTTGATGGAGGCGGTTCGCCATGAATTTGATTTAGCGCTACAGGAGGATGTATTTACTCAGCGTAACGGACGTTTGCAAGACCTTGGTTTTGTCGATCCTTTTGAAGCTCGCTCATTGTACAGTTTTGTTGACCCAGATACCTTCAATCCAGATCATCATTTAAATTCCACGTTTATCTACGCCGATCGCAGTGATATGCCAGCGACACCTGCTTTTATGCTGACCCTGGCTGTGCCACAGGATATTATTGGTGAACTCCTGTCGGGAGGTCTTAGCTATGAGTTGGGGTATGATTTAAGCTTTTTGCTTAATCGGGCGCTTAGTGCTGAACAAGTTGATTTCGGTGAGCCAGATCATGTTGGGCAAGTGATGGAGGATGTTTATCATGTCCTGAATATTGCTTTAGGTTATCTTGCCGGATCAGATCTCGACCGTGCCGAAACATTGCTCAATGAAGTGTATTTACAGACGTTGTATCAGCTTGGTTTCAGTCTTATGGTGCAGCAACGACGTCGTGCTGAAACAATTAAAGCGTCAGCCATCGGATCATACCTTGATGGCTCTGATGCTGCGTTGATTAACGCGTTATGCCAGCAACCCAAGCCTCAGTTCTATAAAGGTTTGGTTGATGCCAGCCGTGCCGACGTACGCTCGTTTCATTGCTGGGCTGAAGTGGTACGGGTACAAAGTGAGTTGGAATGTATCGAAGTGTTGCAGACCCTGTTCAGTGCCGAAGGGTTGTTTGGTTTGCCAGCGCCCGAGGATCTTGACCTTTGTGGCTGTATTCCAGAACAGGGTAGTGAGGTGACGTTGTCAGAGTTGTTTTTGACTGCCTTGGCTAATCGACTTATGGGGCGAGATTTTTTACCGGAACCTATTGTGGCGACAGAATTATTGGAATTGCATCAAAAAGTGACCTTGCCAGCGGATGGATTTAACCAGTTGCGCCAGCAGACTCAGGATTGGTTAGAGGGACTAGTACCGGGATCGAGGATCTTTGCCAGTTTTTGCTTCGATATTTGGGAGCAGGAGTTTTGCGCTTTAGAAGAAGACGAAGTGATCCCCCAACATGTAGGCGGTTTGCTGATTCGCCTGTAAGTTGAGGACAAAAGCGGTGGGGTGACCTGGCTTGATGTCTATTTTTTTAGAACACCGGCGTAATTTACAAAAGAAGTTACAGGTTTTACATGGTACAGCCACTCTATGATCGATATCAGCGCCGCATCAACTATTTGCGCCTGTCCGTAACGGATCGGTGCAATTTTCGGTGTATCTACTGTATGCCCGCCTCCGGCATTGATAAGTGTCCCCATAGTGATATTTTAAGCTACGAACAGTTTCTTATGGTCGCCGAAGCTGCGTTGGCTCTTGGTGTTGAAAAGATTCGTCTCACCGGTGGCGAACCGTTGGTTCGTAAGGAGATACTACCCTTTATCGAGAGATTACACGGGTTGCCTGACTTAAAGCAATTGGTGGTAACCACGAACGGTTTTAATCTGCTCCAGATGGCAAAACCGTTGCGCGATATCGGCATTTCGCAGTTGAATGTCAGCTTGGATACATTAAAACCCCGGCGCTTTGAAAAAATTACCCGTATTGGTTCGTTACAACCCGTGTGGGATGGTATCGTGCTCGCCGATGTTCTGGGTATCCCCCTCAAACTTAACATGGTGGTGATGCGCGGGATTAACGATGATGAAATTGCCGATTTTGCAGCTTTGACTTTGCGTTATAACTGGTCGGTTCGTTTTATCGAATATATGCCCAACTCCGATGGCAGTCAGCACGAGCGTGGACTCTCTGCCCATGAAATTTATCAGCGTATTCATGCGATCTATCCCCTCGAAAAGATTGAAAGCCACGCCATGGCCGGACCTGCCACCAATTATCGTATTAAAGGGATGCCGGGGCGTCGGAGCGTGCCGGGAACCATTGGCATTATATCTGCTCTTTCCTGCTCGTTTTGTTCCTCGTGTAATCGTATACGTGTTACCTCGACTGGAAAAATGCGTAACTGTTTATATGCTGAAGATGAAACCGATTTGCGTTCTTATCTGGATAACGGTGATTTAGCTGGACTCAAAGCGGCGATCATGTCAAATGTTGATAAAAAACCGTGTTGCCATCATGTCGGTTGGAGCAACAATCAATCCTCGGCACTGCATATGTCAAAGGTTGGCGGCTAAGGAGTTAAATATGGATATATCAAAAACGATTGCCCAGATGAAACAGGATTCAGGTTTTGCCGATAATGTCGGCATGGTGCTGGTTCACAACGGTATTGTTCGTGGTTGGTCACGCAGTGATGGATCAACTATTAGTCAGATGGAGGTTATATCCGATCTGGATAAAATTGAGCAGATACGCTGTGATATTGAGCAGATGCAGGGGATCTACAAGGTGGCTGTTGAGGCTCGTTCAGGAATCATGCAGCCGGGTGACGATATTCTGTTTCTCGTTGTTGCCGGTGATATACGCGAACATGTCAAACCGGCTTTGGCTCTGTTGCTAGAGCGCATTAAAACCGAAGGGGTCAGCAAAAAAGAGATGGGTGCAAGGAAACCCTATGAGCATTATGAATCATAAGAATTTTAACCATTTTAACGCCAGCGGTCAGGCGATTATGGTTGATATCAGCGCCAAGGATAAAACCATGCGCACGGCGATTGCATCAGCCCGGGTATATATGTCACCAGTGATTGTGCAATCGATACTTGAGGGTAAAACTAGTAAGGGTGATGTGCTCGGGGTTGCCCGTATTGCCGGGATTGCCGCCACTAAAAAAACGTCAGAGCTGATTCCCCTGTCTCATCCGTTGGCGATCCATCACGCAACCGTTGAATTTAACTGTGATTGCGATGGCGGTATCATTGAGGTTCGCACTACAGTGCGTGCCTATGAGCGCACGGGTGTCGAGATGGAAGCGATGGTTGCCGCTTCTTTGGCTGCCCTGACGATCTACGATATGTGTAAGGGAGCAGACAAAAGTATCCGCATAGAGCAGGTCAAATTATTGTTTAAAGAAGGTGGAAAAAGTGGCATTTATCGTGCGCAGGAGGATGTATGACCGCTGCTATACTCATCCTTTCCGATAAAGGAGCAGCAGGACAGCGCGAAGATCGCAGTGGGCCGACGTTGATAGAATGGTTGGCACAACAGCAGGTCGAAACGGTGCGTTATCAGATGATCCCCGACGATTTCGACACCATTGTCTCGACGTTGACTGATTGGGCCGACGAGGAGTTTTCCCCGTTAATTATCACCTGTGGAGGCACCGGTGTATCGCCGCGTGATGTGACCCCCGAAGCAACGTTGCAGGTTGTGGATCGTGTCTTGCCCGGTTTCGGAGAGTTGATGCGGGCCGAGAGTCTGAAGATTACCCCCATGGCTATTTTGTCCCGAGCGCTGGCTGGCATTCGTGGGCAATGTTTGATTATTAACCTGCCCGGCAGCCCTAAAGCCGCGCTGGAAAATTTGCAGGCCGTCTGGCCAGCTATTCCCCATACTATTGATAAAATTTGTGGCGACACCAGTGATTGTACTGACCGCCACCATCGTTACCGAGGTTAGCGCCAATAATCTGGAATTAAGCGGTGCCGAAAATGTTGCCGAAGCTCTGAAGTTACTCCCTTGGAATATGGTGGCAATATCCGCGTTATCGTCGGACCGGACAATACCGATGATTGCGACGTACAGGCGATCACCGATATTGAGGTAATTGACTTTCGCCAATGTCGCTAATGTCTAGCGTTATCCTAAACCTTTGAGCATATAACTGAGTTCACGATCAATCTCTTCCGTGTCGCCGGTGTTGAGTTCTAACAGGCGGCGTAGATGCAACATACTGTCAGAATCCATACTGGTGAAATGAAAGCCAATGGTATTTTGTTGGCAGTGGGTTGCCGATGCGTGAAACTCTAGGACAATATCGCTTCCTTCCAGTTGGAGCGAAATTAGACAATCCTGATCAGTATTTAGTTCAGGTATATCTCCTTCGGTAAATTGTAGCAATGAACCTTTTAGTGAAATATCTATGAGCTTACAGGGGAGGGTAGATTTACCCACCTGAACACTGGCTTGCTCAACAAACTTGACCCGTTCAAAGTGTCTTTTCTCAGTCATGGAATGAACTCCCAGAGGCATAATGTTTCATTTCAGGGTTAATTTCTTTACCTTTCATACTAACAATACTTTCTATTCTTGTCTATATGGTCTCTTTTTATCGGTAGAGACGGGGTAAGATGTTATTTTGTTATTTGATCCATTTTTATCTTGACCTTTGTCGTGTTGTTCACTATTGTGTGCTGGCTTTCAGGGTATATCGAAGCAACCAATTAAATACGAGTTTGGTTTTGTAATACCTTGCAGTTATATGCGCTCATCGTCTAGCTTGGTCCAGGACACCGCCCTTTCACGGCGGCGACAGGGGTTCGAATCCCCTTGGGCGTACCATCTATAAAATCCTTAATTGGGTTTTACCGGCGAAGCTATTTTATGTGGCTTCGCTTTTTTTTGTTTAGCAGCCTGTACAACTAATCTTTATTTTTCTGATACCAATCCAACACGTTTATCAGAACCTCTTTATATAGTTGGATCTCATCTGTATCTATCCCACCGGCTTGGGATGATGTTTGTAATTGCTGTATTCCATCGGGTAGACCACCATACTTATCTTGACAATACCCATTGATCAACGTGTTGATGCGCCATAAAAACCCATTCTGCCCTTCTATGGCGTGAATTCTTTGGAGTATCTCGTAAGTTACCCGTGTTTCGGTCTCTTTTTGATAGCGCAGGGCATGAAATAAGCATAATAAACCCAATAATAATAAGATACTTACCGCTCCAGCCCCGATTCCGACAGCTTTAGGTATTAGTTCGGCAACAAAAAAAACCAGACCAATGATAACGAATGTACCTGCAAGGATTAGCGTTATATAGGTGTGTTTAGCTTTTTCTCGCATGATGATATTGTAGTCAATAGCGTCAAAATCAATATGTTTAGCTAACTCGATATAGTGTTCTTCGGATTCATTGAGATTTAACATAAAGATCCTAAAATTTGACAGCGATTGATAAAGTTCGATAAACTCCAAGAAACTGCCGGACTTGGTGAATCGTAGTAGAATTTTGTAAGCTCGGCAGTCTTTTGGTATGACATGTTGTTTTTTTGGATATCCTTGTGAGGGACTATGAAATTTTATTATGTTGCGGCAGTAGTTGCCGTTGTTGTTCTGGTTTACTTTGTTTCGGCGCTTATCCCATTGCCATGGTACATCTATCTACCTTTTATTGTCATTTTTATGCTGGCATATTTTTGGAATGATGTAACAAAATATTCGTCACGCTGGTTTCCTTTTTTAACACAAATAAAGTGGAAACGTTTTAAGCATAAGGGTGGACGCCGTGCCAGTGGTACAGGGAAACGGATGTAATTATCCCCCTGATGAGCATTAGATTTGTGAATGTAAAAGAAAAGCCGACAATTGTCGGCTTTTCTTGTTTGGTAACTTCAGCACCTATTATACTCATTTATTAGCGTTTGTGACAATCGCGGCACTTTATCGGGTCGCACTGTAGATCGATATGGCAGTTACGACACAGGGCATGAAACTCTTTTTTTGTTTTGTTGATCTTGCTTGGTGGATTTGTTGTGTGGCAAATATCACAATTGTACATTTCCACATGTAGACTATGAGGAACAAGCACCGCACCATACCTATTTTGTAAACTCAATGTTAGAATTGATGTTGTTGCCGGTTCCAATGTTGTCATCGTAGGCTCAGCAGTGCTCCTGGTCGCAACGGCGTTTGGGCGCTTTAGCTCGTTAGCGGCGGGCTGCTTTTCTTGAACCGGGTTGCATTCAGCATTGGTGAAGGGACACTTGATCACTTTAATGGCTGGTGCCTCGATTTTGTTCCGGGTTAATGCTTTACTTAACGAAGCTTCGTGAGTGACTTGCGGAGCTTCACCGTTGTCGCAGGCTGTTAACGCGAACAATAATAGTACACAGATTAGAGTTAGTGAACGGTACATATTTTTCCTCCTATGGTTTGATGGCAATGAACGTGCGAATAAAATGCTGTAAATCAGTCAATTATACATATATATTTAATGTTGTTTATGAGGTTATACGCAGGCCGAAATCCTTTATTTGATAGATTAGTTTACCATCGACACTTAGATAACCATCGGCTTTTATGGTCTTGCTCTGGTCATCAATTTCGGTAATTACCGCTTCAACAGTGACCTGCGAGTTGCTGGGGATAATCTGACCACGATATATCCAATGGTGTTCATGATTCAAGGTAATTGGTTCAAAATGGGTATTATTAGTGGTTTTCCAACGTGATACCGCCACATATTTGAGTAGCTGTTGATACGATTCCAATCCTAGCGATCCCGGACATACGGGATCTTGGTAGAAGTGAGCTTTAAAGAACCATTCGTTAGGATTAACGACTTTTGTGCCCCGGATAAAGCCTAAACGGTTTGGCCCACCATCAGCTACATACAGGGTAATTTCATCGATCATCTGTAATGCGTGTTCAGGAAATGGTGCATGCTGCGGATAGGGGCAGCTAAGTCCGCGTTGCGTTTCTGCCGCTGCTGGTTGGTACGCTTGTGCATCACGAATACCAACTTGATTCGAAAGTGCCTGCGCAGTGAAAAAGCCGAAGACGGTATCCCCTCGATAGACCGATCCTTGAGCATCGCAAACACAGAAGTCGTAGCTTTGAATAATCATGCCACCACTGCTGGAAACTCTGGTTAGCGTTACCGTGGTGGTCAAGGTGCCACTATCGTGTGTAACGGGTCGCAACTGTACGGCATTGCCATCGAGATTGCGAAAGCATAAATCGATATCGCTGGTTAGTGCTGAACCAACATAAGCGGCCATCCAGCCGCAGGGTTGCAGGGCAATTTCCAATAATATGCTAAACGGCATTTGCCGCTGGCGCTCGGCTGCAAAATACCATGCATCAATCGGGACATCGTACTGTGCTTCGATGGTGCCTCCGGCAACCATCTTCCACGCCTCGGCTTCAATAGCGGTTATGCGGTCGAGAAACTGGAAGGGAGGACGCGGTAGGCGAGCGATACGTCGATCATTATCGAAAACACGGTATGGCTCACCAAAGGCTTCCGATGGTTTGCCGCTGGAATAGGCAAGGATACTGGCATAATCATACAGTGCCGGTTTAGCCGTGCCTTGCACCAAGGTGGTGTTTTCAGGTTCAGTTGCGCTATTATTTCCCCCTTGCCAGCGCTCATACAACTTTTTGCGGTTGAGTCCGCTGATATGTACTGACATATTGATAATTTCAACAATAGGTTTACCGTCGGCGTACATCAATGCATCGACAATAGCGAAAGGTTCAGGACGGTAGCCAAGCTCTTTAATGGTAACTTCGTAGGTGACGGTGCGAGTTTTTTCAGTTACTTGACCACGGCATTTAAGTTGGCTGTTGATCCCCGGAACGGGCTCCCACGCTGCTTCATTTTCCTCACTGATCCAACCCATCCGCATCAGGTAGATACGCAAGGTGTGCAGGCAACATTCGTACATCAGGGTGCCTGGCATCACGTTGTCATCGCAAAAATGGCAGGTGAGGAACCAATCCTCAGGGTTGATATCCATCTCGGCCCGAATCTGCCCCATCCCGAAGCGTCCGCCGCCGGGGAGGATGGCTGTCACTCGATCAACCAATTCCATATGGCCACTGGGTAGGGTGTAGGGTTTCTGGATATGTAGCCCGGCAAAGGCTGATCCGAAGCAATCTAGTAAATTGCCCTGACGTAGCGCCTTAATTTGACCGGCAGTGTAGCTTTCTTGCACCATTGGCACCAAATCTTGCCAGTCGGTCGGACGTTTACCCGGCTGTGGCATCAGGTCAAACTTGGTGTGGATAACCCCCTTACCAGCGTCTAACTCCCCTTGGTTGAAGAATCCGGCGCAACCGTTACGCATGGTCATGAGTGGTTGACCATTGACGGTGCAATCATATTCGAAGCGGAATAACCACGTATCACCCTGACGGAAAAATTCTTCGATGCGGATATCGTAGCGAATGGTATCGCCGGGTTGCGGCAGGGCGCTGTGAAACTGAACCACGGCATCCAGCAGCCGGTACACCGCATGTCCTTTGGTGTGGAAATCGATGCCAAGGTAGCCGGATAAGAACAGGTCGGCTTGACCCGCTTCAACAGCGACACAGGTGGGGATACGGCCACCGTCTAGATACCAGCGCTCAGTGGTGACATCGTGTTCAGTGATCACACGGCCATGACTCATGGAGCAGGGCTCACCTTCAACACTCATGATTCGATCCACCAGCATGAGCGGTTCATCGGGCAGGCGCACACGGGTGGGATGTTGGTCGATGGCTGAGAATTGTGACCCAAGGACGTTGGCGATGGAACCGATAGCAAATTCCATACATTGACCACGATCGAAAGCGACCGCTTCTGTTGTTGTTGGCGTTGCTATTGCGTTTGATGTAATGGTTGCAGCCATGGGCGGTGTCGATGTTGCTGACAGTTGTGCGTTTGCCGGTAGATGAGTCATCAGCTCTTTTTGTAGCTTAAGATTGCGCTCCATCAGTTCGCGGATCTGTGTCGATAAGTGTACAAACTGACCGTGAGCGGCACTGTGCTGTTGCTGGGTGTTGTACATGGTTTGCAGCAGTGGATCTGTTGGTGCTACCGATTGAACCGTAGGTTGGGCAGCGGCGACCGCTGCTGATGGCTTAACGGCCTGTGGTGCTGAAACCTCAAATGAGTTCAGGCTCGGCTTAGGTGCGGCTGGAAGCACAAATTTTGCTTGACCGTTGTGTAAGCAGATGGGAGCAGGTTGTTTGCCTGTTCCCGGCGCTGCTTGTTGCTCGACGTAAAGCAAGCCTGGGTCGCAGGGGATTCCTTCGGCGATCAATTGTCCCAGTAGTCGTGCCAGAGTGGTGTTTGGCGTTTGATCTTTTTGACAGGTGGGACGTGCCACATGGGGACGATCCCCCAGAATGTGTTGAATCATGCGGCTACACGAGTTGCCGCTGCCGGTTTCGATAAAAACACGTACTCCGTTTGCATAGGCGGTATTGATCACCCGGGTGAAATCGATGGTATCCGTCGCCTGGGCGAGGATCGCAGCGGCGCAACTATCCGTGTTGGGTGTATACGTCTCTCCATTGGCACAACTATAAAAGCGAATTCCTTGCGGTGGCGTGGTTGGAAAGTGGTGTAGGTTGCGGTACGCTTCTGCGACCACCGTGGTTACCGGACAGTGAACCGTGGTGACTCCGTGCAGTTCGATAAAGGCGCAGCAAAGGTTTTCGACCACTTCATTGACCGCCGCACGATTACCACCGATAATGCATTCATGCGGAGTGTTAACGATGAGCAGGTAGACGTGTTCGCGACCTTGTAAGGCTTGACGTACTTGCTTGGCAGCGATGGGGACGATCCCCAGACACCAGTTCACTGGTTGATTGTCATCTAGTTTCCACAATTCACGTGCTGAATCACATGGCCCGGCCAGATCTGTGGTAAACAGACTGGATTCTTCGATTCGTTCCAACATCCCATCGCGATCACTCCATGCTTTAAGGGAAAACAGGCTCGATGATTCCCCTAAGCTGTAACCGATGGCGGCTTGTGGTTGAATGCCGAAGCTGCGAACAGTATCACTCAGAGCCGTACACAGGGCCACATGGGCGATAATCATGGCATTGTGGTCGTCTTCGATCTGCGCTAGTGGGAGACCACTCCAGAACATGTGGGGTTGGTACTGATCCTTTAAGCGCTTGTTGTGGCGGTGTTGTTGTTCAAAAATCGCTGGCCATTGGCGGGCCAACTGTTGTCCCATGGCAGGGAAATGGTTCCCTGAGCCGGGGAAGACAAAAGAAACTTCGGCCTTGGTATTATTTGTTTTACCGAGGGGATTTGGCGCGTAGAACACCTTATCGCGAGCGCAGGCGGGCAGGGTGACACCACCACGACCATCAAGACGTTGATCGGGGTGCTGTTGCAGGTGTGTCATCCCGAAGGTGATCTGCTGGTGTAGTACGTCGTGATCAGTGCAAACCAGCGTCATCGTCATGGCGTGTGTTGTTGCTAGCGCCGGGTCGTGGTTGGTATACCAACGTGTTGCCAGTTGGAGCAGGGTGAGGCTGCCATGTTGACCTACGAAGTTTTGCAGTTGCTGTAGTTGCTGCTGGAGCTGTTCGGTGTTGTCGCCATGGAGACAAAATAAACTGGTTGGGTCATTATTGGCCGGATAGCGGTCGGGTAACGGTGTTTGTGTTGATTGCCATTGACTCAGCAGTGTTTGATTGCAGATACCACCGGTGCCGCTGGTGCTGATCAGGGCGCGTCGTACCCCTTGCTGGCGATTGTGTAGCCAGTATTGGCTATTTTGACCATTGCCATTGATCGAACCTGTGGCAGGTAAAATGCAGTGATGCAGGGCCAGTGCTGCCTGGATAATGGCGACCAGGCCGCTGGCTTCACCGCTGTGACCGAGATTGGTGCTACTGCTGGTGATATGGCAGCCAGTCGCACAAAGATCGCCGAGTATTTTTTTCTGTTCAGGAATGCTGCTTGCGGGTGCGGCAATATCGATATAGCCGATGGTGTTGGCGGTAATTTTTTTACGCCGACACAGTTGATCGACCCCACGTTGCAAAGCGGAGGCTTCGGTGTTGAGCAAATTGGCACTGCTGTGACAATTGCTGGCCGTTGCATCGATGAGCGCATAGATGGTGTCACCATCGGCCTCGGCAGCCGCCAGCGGTTTCAGCACCACAGCGCAAGCTCCTTCGGCGATGGGATCGTGGCGTCCGAGTTTGTGCAGACTCAGTTGGGCGCGTAGGTCACCGGGCATATCGACGCCGCCAACCAGCGCTTGTTGGATTTCACCGCGACGCAGTGCCGCTACAGCTGTGTGCAGGGCTTGCATACCGGAGTTTTCCTCGCTGGCGATGGTGAAGCTGGGGCCACCAACTTTGAATTCGCGGGCAATCCGGCTGGCAACGACACTGCCAAGTGCTCCCATGGTGCGGTTGGCGGTTAACGGAGTGCTGGCGGCATCCTGTAATTGCTGTTGCCAGTGCTCCAACTGTTGGTCATCGAGATCAAGATGTTGATCCTTCGCCCATTGCCGGACTTTTGTCGATAGATCCCAGCGTAAGCTAAAACTGGTGGCATTAAGGTCAAGACCATTGCCGATAAAAACACCACTGTGGGTGTGGTCGGCTTTGAGTAGTTCCGCATCTTCAAGAGCCGACGCGGCACTTTGGAGCATGAGTGCCTGACGGGGTAACATCTCGTTAAGCTCTGTCGGTGGGATGCGAAATTTCCCCGGGGTAATTTCCACCTGTTTCAGGTAGTGGCCGCAAAATGGTGTCGTCCCCAGCTCTTGTTGAAACCAACGACTCTCGTTGGCATCATTCCAGTTGTGCGGGGTGTTAAACGCCGGTAGTGGTGCGTCACTAAGGACTTGTTGGCGAAACTGGGTTAACGAAGACCATGGACCAAGGCGTATATCCATACCGATGATGGCGATGGCCTCCTGCTCGCTTGTTTCGGCGACGGTTTTTTGGCTGGATGCTTGGCTAGATGCTCTAGTGTTGTCCTCCTGTAGTGATTGTCCCTGCCACTCTTCCAATAACAGGTGAGCATTGATGCCACCAAAGCCGAAAGCACTGACGGCGGCGCGACGGGGACGGTGAGGCAGAGCTGGCCACTCTTGCGGTTGATTTAGTACGCTAAAGGGGCTGTCTTCCATCTCCAATTGGGGATTCGATTGCTTAAATCCAGCCGTTGGGGGGAGGGTGCGATTTTTTAGCGCCAATAGTGTTTTAAGGACGGCTGCCGAACCGGCGGCGGTGAGTAGATGACCGATATTGGATTTGACCGCGCCGAGCACGCAGCGGTGATCAGCATTATTTTTAGACCATAATTGTTTTAAACTGTTAAATTCCACCGCATCACCCACAGGGGTTCCGGTGGCGTGACATTCGATGTGATCAACATCATGGGGTTGCCAGCCAGCTTGTTTATAGGCGCTATGCATGGCGCGTAATTGTCCTTCGGACATGGGGGCCAACAGGCTGCCGCCGATATCGTTAGAGAGTCCAATCCCGGCGATTTGGGCGTAGATATGGTCGCCATCGCGCACGGCATCAGCGGTGCGTTTAAGCAACAGTACTCCGGCACCTTCACCCACCACCAGACCATTACCGCTTTGGTCAAAGGGGGCGCAAATACCGGTGGGAGACAGGGCATGCAGTTGGGAAAATCCCATCTGAGTATATTGAGAATCGGGACGAGCTACGCCGCCGGTGAGCATGGCATCGGCACGTCCGGCTTGTAATTCATCGACAGCGAGTTTTATAGCGTAAAGCGATGAGGCGCAGGCGGCATCCAAAGTGCAACAGCAACCACCAAGGCCAAGAGCTTTAGCTAGTACTGCTGCAGGCAATCCTGTCATAAAGCGGTTAAGTGGGTCTGTTTTGTCACACGGAATATCGCTGTCGGTTACTTGCTCGTTAAAGGTGCGTCCCAGATATTCTTCGGCTAATTGCGAGGCGGTGTCGCTCGGCAGTGCGAGGTTGCCGACAATGACACCCATTCGCTCTGGATTGATTGAGCTGAGTTTCCCATCGCTATAAGCCTGATATCCTGCCTGAAGCAACAGTTGAAATAGCGGATCAAGGCGTTTAACAATGTTTTTATCGATACTTAATGTGTCAAAAGGGAGGTCGATATTAAAATGCTCAACAAAGCAGCCCCGTTTGGAATAAACGCAATCGATTTTGCCCTCAGCCGGGTGGTAAACATCCTCCAAGGGAAGACGCCATCGACCAGCAGGTGGGTAGCTGGAGGTGCAGTGTGCTGTTTCAATAATTTTCCAGAATTCATCAAGATTGGCTGCCTGAGGGAAAATACCACCAATGCCGACGATGGAAATAGCGGGGATGGAGCTTTTTTGTTTGTGCATGATGATCCGTAATTTAATAAAATGACGTAACTATTCAGCGTGATGGGCACGCAATCCCCATATCAAGGGACGCCGATTGTTTGTAAGCATGGCCCATCCATGGGGCTCATTGCCGCCGTCCATGGCGACAAATACCCTTGCTATGGGGATCACGTACCCAACTTGAGAGGTGCTTAAGTAGTTACAAAATGACAAAAAACCTAATCTCTGTAAACGCCATCCTTATACTACAAATAGCTGTTAAAGACCATCAAATCAATCTAATCGAGTTGATTCATACGTTGCAGTTCATCCATTAATTCTTTTCCCTGAGCAATGCTGTCAAAAATCATTGCCGAGGATATGGTGGCCGAGGTGATGGCATCAATATCGGGAGAGAATGGTTGTGGTTGTTTCAGGTTTCTCCCTATAAGGCGCTCTCTAAGTTTTTTGATATCGTTCTTATCCCAGAGCTTGTTACCGGCCTTTGGTAATTGTAATGGAATAATGTCGATAATTTCCCCTGCCAAATTAAAGATATAAATAAAATGGATGTCGTGACAGACATCGCAGGCGGTGGCGCGATTGACAACCTGAGCAAATAAATGCTTTGGGTTTCTGTTTTTGTAGATGCGAGCCTTATAAACCTGTTCGTGGTTGATTAACTCAATTTTGGTAAATCCTTTAACCCTACCCAGACGTCTAAAAGCATCGTATGTTTCTTCCTTGAGTATTGCCGGTGAAAATAGTTCTGGTTTTGGTGGTGTTTCATCGATGGTCTTTTGGGCAAATCTGGTAATTTCAGTTGGAGTCAGTTCAAGAATATCAACCATCTGTGAATAGACGTTACGATAGCTATGGTTGGTACCGAGGTGTGTTGCGCATACGATTCCGGGATTATTCTTACCCTGACGAATAAATACGCTGAACGGTGATGCTTTGCCACCAATAGCCCGCCAAGCATTAAAGTTTGTGTCGGCAAAAACAGGAAAAGGGATGTTGTGCTGAGCTCGAAAAGCATCAACCTCCTGTTGTAGGTTTCCAACGGCAATGGAGATCATCTTTAGCGTAACTTCGCCATTCGATTTTTCTTTAATGTGGTGGAATAATTTATTATAACTTGGAACCTGTTCGATACAGTGCGGGCAGTGTATATTGAAGAATTCAATGAGTAACACCTCCGTTTGAATCTGCTTCGGAGTGAATTTTCCTGTGTGGGTTAAGCCAAGATAGGTTCGGTCTTGATTGTTTCCCGGGATGGGCAGGGTGACTTCCGGAAACGGTTGACCCGAATGTATTATTTTTTTCTTTAGGGCAAAACTCGAAGAGGTGGATAAAACCATCATTAAAATGATGATCGAAATATGGATACAATGGGCACGAAAACAGATAGGAACGTTATCTTTCATGGGATTTGTCTCCAGGCGTAAAATTTAAATATTGACAGGACAGGTGTAAATTGATAGAAACGCAGCACTGTTTGGGCGAATAGCTCAGCTGGGAGAGCATCGGTCTTACACACCGAGGGTCACAGGTTCGAGCCCTGTTTCGCCCACCAAACATTCACGGGAGATTGCTAATTGGCGGTCTCCCGTTTTTTGTGGTTGCAACTTTCAAGTTTTAGGAGGTTTATCTAATGGCGAGGATCTATTGCCAACAATGTGGGATGCCGTTGCCGCGCCGGGTAACACGGTGTCTTCAGTGTGATACGCCAGTGCCAATCAATACTCAGCCGGTGGAACGGCGACCACGATCTGTTGTCGAATGGTTAGCAATTTGTTGTGTTGCTGCAGGTTGCCTTGTTTTTGTGTTGACACTTGGATTGACTAACCTGTTTCGCGATGGTGGTCTCTGGATTGGTGCTTTATCTTTGTTTGTTATTGTTTTATGCGTGTATTGGGTTGGACGATACGAGCCTGATAACGATATGGCTGAGTCGTCCAACCCATAATATTTTAATATTTAGATAGTATTAATTGGGCCAGCGTTTGACGTAATCAAGACTTTTTGTCGCCAATTCGTGTTCCGGTGATAATTCAATAGCTTGTTCTAATAGAGAAATTGTCTGGTTTTTATATTCTTGGCGTTTTTCAAGATTACCGGCGTAGTGAGCCTCAATTGCTCTATCAAAAACAATTTTTGCAAGGTTGTTGTAGGCCAGCGCCGCCTGATCCTGCCATGAGCCGCCCATAACAATAGTTGTTTTTGATTCCTTAGCCATCTCTAAACCAATGGTTGTTTCTTTCCAAGCTCGGTCATAATCTTTCTTTTTGATGAAAATTAGCCCCAGATTGATGTGCGCTTCAGCAATGTTTGGATTTTTTTCCAGAGCAGTTTCAAATAATTCTTGCGCCAGATCTAGTTTGTCAGCGCGTTCAGCCTCTATACCTTTATTGAATTCTTGTTCGCCGGGTGCTGTGGTACATCCTGTTGTAAGTAATAGAGCTGTCAGTGCGATAATGCAAAATTTGATTGTGTTCATTTTTTCACCAGTTAGCTTAGTAGTTTAAGAGTTAAGTTCGAGGTTTTTTTTAAGCGCTTTACCATTTTATCATTTTGTCGCTTTTACGAAGAATCCTACCGTCTGTTTTTTTTCGATCCAGTTTGTCGTTTATTTCAAATTGTTACAACCATTGTTGATTATTTAACAGTAGGTATATGGCAAGCAAGCTATGTGTTATGATGCTGGCAACTATACAACAGAGAAGATTTTTCTGCCAGACCATCAATGTGTTTTGTAATATACTGATAAGGGCAACCGCAATAACATATTCAGAGGGAAGGGCTGTCAATACAACAACCACAAAAAAGGAAAAGAATTGAAAGCTTCCAATTGGTTGTGATTTAAAATCTTGGACAATTAAGTAGCGCAACATAAACGAACGCCAAAACAGTTCGGACATTATCGGCATAATTAAGGAGAATCCTAAAAGGAAGAGGGTAGTTACAGTTATTTCCAGAATTAGTGGCCAGTGCGTCGGGATATTGCTAGCGGGCAAGGTGATCCATTGTAACTGATCTGCTACTATCCAGATGAGTACACCTAACATGCCGAAACCGAGTGCGATGGTTGTTTGCATGCGAGTCAACGTGAGTTTTAAATCAATACTAAGTTTTTGTCGCCAAGCCCAGAGCAGACCGCCTGTCAGAAGTATTTTTGTCAGATAGAGATGGAAGAACCATTCAGGAAGATATTTTGTCGCTTCTGAAATTGAGAAATAAAGTAAGAATGGGGCGACATAAGGAAACCAGGTTTTATGGTAAAAGCGTGTCATGATCTTTTTGACCGATCTTGAGAAAAGTAAATTTTATGATTAAATTATGATAGACGATGTTGTACGTTTCCCGGGTCGGCAGGTCAAGAATAAATGAGCTACTTGAGTAGCAACCTGAGATTTTGAGTAAATAAAAATTTTTAAGTCATTGCCACGATAGTTTAATATTGAAGTTGGCTTATTGTTGAGGGATTATGGCATAGCTGTTACGATACCAATTTAGATATTAATTGATCGGTCGTATTCGACAAGCTGTGGAGGATAGGAGTCTATGAAAAAAGTAGAAGCGGTTATTAAGCCATTTAAACTTGATGAAGTTAAGGAGGCTTTAAGTGATATCGGCATTCAGGGGATCACGGTAAGTGAGGTGAAGGGATTTGGTCGGCAAAAAGGGCATACCGAACTTTATCGAGGTGCCGAATATGTCGTTGATTTTATCCCTAAGATTAAAATGGAAATCATTGTTTCCGATGATATTGTCGCCAAGGTTGTAGAACAGATTGCCGAAGCTGCAAAAACTGGGCGTATAGGTGATGGTAAAATTTTTGTAACATCGGTAGAAGAGGTGGTACGTATTCGTACCGGCGAAACAGGTAATGATGCGCTGTAAAAATAGGCTTTATAGATAATTAGTAACTTCAGCGTGCTAACTTAAAGAGATGCTGAATAGTTGCCAATTTTTAACAGGAGATTAGATTGATGACCCCAAGAGAAGTTGTACAGTTCGCTAAAGAAAATAATGTAAAGATGGTTGATTACAAATTTCTCGATTTTATTGGAATCTGGCAACATTTTAGCACTCCGATGTCAGAGTTTGATGAAGATATCTTTGATGATGGTGTTGGTTTTGACGGTTCATCTCTGCGTGGTTGGCAGCCTATTCACAACAGTGACATGTTGCTGATTCCAGTGCCGGCTACGGCTAAAATTGATCCGTTTATCGAAGCAACTACACTGAGTCTTATCTGTAACATTATTGATCCTATCACTCGTGAAGGTTATTCTCGCGATCCGCGCTTTATCGCAAGCAAGACTGAGTCGTACCTTAAGTCAACAGGTATCGGTGACACGGCCTATTTTGGTCCTGAGCCTGAATTCTTTATTTTTGATGATGTCCGTTTTGAGTCTACCTGCAATCAATCATTTTATGCTGTAGATTCCATCGAAGGTCGCTGGAATACTGGTCGTGATGAGTATCCTAACCTAGGTTACAAACCACGCCATAAAGAGGGTTATTTCCCTTGTGCTCCTACCGATTCATCCGTTGATCTGCGTAACGAGATGGTTGAAGTGCTGCAAAGTGTTGGTATGCGTATCGAGGCATCTCACCATGAGGTTGCTTCCGGTGGTCAGTGCGAAATTGACATGCGTTTTGATTCGCTAGTGAGCATGGCTGATACGGTTCAATGGTTTAAGTATGTTATTAAGAACGTTGCTGTACGTAACGGTAAAACTGTAACATTTATGCCTAAGCCTATTTATGGCGATAATGGTTCTGGTATGCATATCCATTCTTCTATCTGGAAAGATGGGGAAAACCTGTTTGCCGGTGATGGTTATGGCGGTCTTTCTAAAATGGCTATGTATTATATTGGCGGTATCATGAAACACGCCAAGGCATTGTGTGCGTTCACCAATCCTAGCACTAATTCATATAAACGTTTGGTTCCAGGTTATGAGGCTCCGGTTAATTTGGCTTATTCAAATAGCAACCGTTCTGCTTCCCTGCGTATTCCAGTAACAAATACTGCTGCTTCTAAGCGTGTTGAATACCGTACGCCAGATCCATCCTGTAACGGTTATTTAGCTTTTGCAGCTCTGTTGATGGCCGGTCTTGACGGTATCGAAAATAAAATTGATCCCGGTCAACCCATGGATAAAGATATATATGGGTTGTCACCCGAAGAACTAAAAGAAATCCCATCTGTAGCAACTTCTCTGGAGGATGCGCTGCAATCATTACAGGATGATCATGCTTTCTTGCTCAAGGGTGATGTCTTTACCCAGGATGTTATCGATAAGTGGATTGAGTACAAGACAGAAGCTGAAGTTAATCCGGTTCGTATGCGTCCAGTTCCAGAAGAGTTTAATCTGTACTACGATATTTAAACGTAAAACCGTTATTTTTAATGACGGGGTAGTTTATGAATCAATAAAAAAGCCTCTGGAGTTATTCAGGGGCTTTTTTATTAGATGATTAACGGTGAAATGTTATACATTGATGGCGTTCAGCAGTATTCCATAATAATTATCGTAGGTTTGCAATGGCAAAACAGTACAAAATCGGGGTGATTTCAGATACCCATTTTCATTCTATGGTCGAAGGTGCCGAGTTTATCGAACAACTATGTCAACATCAGTTTGCCGATGTTGATGCAATTTTACATGCCGGTGATATGGTTCATCCTGATATCGGTTTGCTTTTTGAACATGTACCGTTTTATGCTGTGTGCGGTAATATGGATTTTGCCCTTGTTGATGTACCGGAGCAGAGGGTTGTTGAGATCGGTGGATATCGAATTGGTTTAATTCATGGTTGGGGAAGTGCGGTCGATCTTGAGCAACGCTTACTCAATCATGTTATGTCAGTTGATCTGGATTGTTTGGTTTATGGTCATAGCCATATGCCCGTATGCCACACTGTTGGCTCACTGTTGGTTATGAACCCCGGCAGTGCTACGGATCGACGCTGTGCTCCTTGGCATTCGGTGGGGATGTTATATGTCGATAAAACGATTCATGGCGAAATTATCAATATTGACGCCACCTGACAAATCGTCTAACGTCAGTCTGATTATTTTTTATTGGTGCATTGCTGTTTTATTTATAGTGCTATGAGATTCACAGGGAGAAAAGACCATGAAATTTGTAAAGATTTTGTTCGCGTTGTTGGGGTTAGCGGTAATTTTTAAATTCAGTATGGACAATCCATTACCGGTTGATGTGACATTCCATGAATATGTTACCCCTAAAATACCTTTATTTTTATTACTTATCACCACCTTTGTTTTGGGAATGATTGCTGCATCGTTAGGTTCAACGCTTAAAATGATTCAGCTTAAGCGACAAATCAAGAGTTTACAGCCAAATGGTGATGTAATGCTGCCAAAAAAGAAAAAAAAGAGTAAGAAAAAAGAGCAGAAGAAGGATGAGAAAGATAGCAATGTGAACACGTTGCCCGTTACCGAAGATGTAACCGAAAAAGAAGCGGTGGTGGCTGATGATCCCGATCCCGATGCCGATGAGATCCCCGATGCCATAATTGAGGAACCTGTGATCACTGAGGAAAAGAAAGCGGTTGAACTGGAGACTCCTGAGGTGATTGCTCTTCCCGTTGAAGAGGTTGAGGCGGTTGAAGTACCACAGGAAAATAAAAAAAAAGAACAATAGGAGTTTGATCCCGTATGAATAACGGAACCATGGTTGACATCTTTTATAAGGGTGGCCCTCTTATGTATCCGATACTGCTATGTTCGGTACTGGCTTTGGCTATTTTTATTGAACGGTTATGGACATTTTGGGGGTTACAGCGCGGTGCCGTGAGCTTGAGTCTTGAGGTGGAAACGCTAGTACGCAAGAACCACGTTGTAGAGGCGTTGGCTATTTGTCAAAGTCGGCGCACCATGCTGTCCAGTATCTTTAGTGTGGCACTAGGTGCTGCCGGGCGACCGCGTGATCATATCAAAACATTGGTCGAAGAGATGGGGGCACGCCATAGCTCAACTTTGGATCGTTATCTTGGATTGTTAGGTACCATCGCCACCATTACACCTCTGCTGGGTTTGTTGGGTACGGTTCTCGGGATGATTCGTGCCTTTACTCAGCTATCGTTACACGAGGTTGGCTCACCAGCGACGTTGGGTGGAGGTATTTCCGAAGCCTTGATCACTACGGCAACGGGGTTGGCAGTGGCAATTCCAACGATTTTGTTGCACAAATATTTGACTAGTCGCGCCGATAATCTCAGTGATCGGTTGGAGATTTATGCGATGCAGATGGTTGATCTTGTGGCATCTGATCGTCAACATTTGTAATTTTTCATAAGGTTCTTTTCCATGGCCTTTAAACGCAAAAAACGGGATGAGATTCGGGTGGAGTTAACTTCCATGGTGGATGTTGTCTTTTTGCTACTGATCTTTTTTATGATATCAACCACCTTTGTTGAATCGCAGGGGATTGATATCAAATTGCCGACAGCCAGTGCCGAGAAGATTCAACAGGCGCCCGATGAGGTTAAGGTTTACCTTGAAAAATCAGGTCGTATCCATCTTGATGATCATTTAATCTCCTATTCTGATCTCGAAGCTCATCTGGCCGGTTATTCTGATCGTGCAACTGCAACCACTTTTGTATTGTTAGCCGATAAAAAAGTTCATCACGGGCGTGTTGTCGAACTGATGGATGCTGCACGGAAAGCGGGATTTCTTAAACTGGCAATTGCAACTGAACCTGATATAATACCAACTACTAAATAATTTCCTGATTATCAGGAGTAATTTCCCTTTGGAGGGTGTATGTCAAAGACCATAGCAATATTAACCGGTGGGGGCGATTGCCCCGGCTTGAATGCTGTTATTCGTGGTGTTGTTCGTTCTGCAGCACAAAAACACTGGCGTGTTATTGGCATTGAAGATGGCTTTGATGGTTTACTCTCTAGCCAGCGCATTCGTGATCTCGATCCTGAATCTGTCCGTGGTATTTTACAACGCGGTGGAACGATCCTCGGTACCAGTAATCATGGTAATCCCCTCAATTACCCCGTCGAAAAAAATGGTGAAACGCACTATGTTGATGTGTCGGATCGAGTGATAGAAAATTTCAATCAACTCGGTGTCGATGCCTTAATTGCCGTCGGTGGTGATGGAACCCTTAAGATTGCTCAGCATCTGCATGAATTGGGTTTGAATGTAGTAGGTATCCCCAAAACCATTGATAATGATCTCAAAGCAACGGATGTTACCTTTGGCTATAATAGTGCTGTTGGTGTGGTGACCGAGGCGTTGGATAGACTCCATACCACGGCTGAAAGTCACCATCGGGTGATGGTGGTGGAGGTAATGGGGCGTAATGCTGGTTGGATCGCTCTTGAGTCAGGTATCGCAGGTGGTGCCGATGTGATCTTGCTGCCGGAGATCCCATTTTGTATAGATGGTGTTTGTCAGGCTATTCGGGATCGACGTGAACGTGGAGGGCGTTTCTCTATTGTTGTTGTAGCTGAAGGTGCGTTTCCAAATGACGGAGAAGTTGTTGTACAGGTTGCTCATGGTGAGAGTCGTAGCGGTATTGAACGTTTAGGTGGAATTGGTCGATTTGTAGAGGCTGAGCTTAACCGTTGTTCGGATATGGAAGTGCGTACCGTAGTGCTTGGTCATTTGCAACGTGGTGGTTCGCCATCACCGTTTGATCGGATCCTTGGTTCCCGTTTTGGCGTCAAGGCTGTTGATCTTGTTGAGCAGGGGGAATTTGGCACTATGGTGTCGTTGCGGGGTCGATCCGTAGTTGCTACCTCCATAGCTGATGCGGTAGGGGAGTTGAACTTGGTTGATCCAGACGGCGAATTGGTCGCTGCTGCCGAAAAGTTAGGAATCATGTTGGGACGCTGATTATTAAAGTGTCTGGGTTGTTATTTACCTCATGGGATTTGCCGGAGTAAGTGCATTGGTGTCCGGCTTCCCGGCATTTGTCACAGTCTGAAGGTTCGAGGTGAATAGTGATGTCTGCGTTGCTAATTTTATCTTTGATCAGTTGCTCAATTTTGTTGGCGCTCTCGTGTGCTTCTTGAATTGTTTTAAAGCGACATATAGTCAAGTGGAAGTCGATCATCTTTTGTTTGCCGCTGCGCCGTGTACGTAAATTGTGGTAGCCGACAACCTCTTGTTTATATTCTTCAATGCAGCGAACGATTTTTTCTTGTTGCTCAGTAGGTAGCCCGGCATCGAGAAAATCGTTCATGCTTCTCTTGAGTAGTTTATAAGCGGCAAATAGTATGTAACCACCAACACCAATTGATAACGCCGAATCAATCCAGTTCCAATTGAGAATTCTTACTCCAACTAATCCAATCAATAATCCTATGTTACTATAGACATCGGTGGCGTAATGGAGGGCATCGGCTTGCAGGGCAGTTGATTCCGTTTGTGTGCCGACCCGTTTAAGGTGACGGCTTAAAAACCATGACACTATGCTGCTGATAACGAGAACGGCAATGCCGATATTCAAATGGCGAAGCTGATTGTCGCCACGCAGTAATCGATGAATCGATTCGTAGAGGATAAAAAATCCGGAAGCTGCGATGAACAAACTTTGCAGTAGTGTTGCAGCTGTTTCAAACTTGCCATGACCATAGGGGTGGTCTTCATCGGCGGGTTTGCTCGCATGGCGTAACGCAACAAGATTACCGGAGGACATCAAAATATCGAGTAGGGAATCAGCAGCAGAGGACAATAACGCCATAGAACCGGTAATGATGCCGGTCAACACCTTTAATATTGCCAGACCGGTAGCTGTGATGATCGCAAGTCGTGCCGCTTTAACGCAGTTTTTTGGGTCGTTCATTATGGGTTGACCTTATTCTAACCGTGGCAATGGACATTCCTTGCACCAGCATAAATAACCATCACCGGTGATGTCTAAAAACTGTTCGATACGTTGGTGGTAAAATGGTAAATCAAGTGTGGCAGTTTGAATGTGATCATTAAGGGTGGATGTGATCAGTTCCTGTTGTAGCAAGTAAGTGTAAAATACACCGATGCCTTGTAATAACGAGGTCAGTTCTTTTATGTTTGGTTCCAAGTTTTTTATGATATACCAGTGCCCGGCAAATTGTTTTACGCAATCTGGGTCGATGGTAAATATATTCAAGTGACGATCACCAATAATAAAATCGCGCAAAAAGTAGTCGGCTCCGAGGGCAAGTTGTCCGGCTTCAAAAGGATCAATATCATCTTTGAGTAATTGTTGGTGGAATTGTTGTAGTATGGTTGAACATTGTTTATCGACGACAAGTTCAGATTCGAGGTCGGTTATGGTAAAATCATCATGTTTGATTGTCATTTTTTAGATATCCTTATGGTTCTTGTGGGAAAATATACCGAATTGTAACATGGATTGCGTGCCCATTACACTGAATAGCAACCATAGATTTACCATTGCTCAAAGGCTAAAAAAAAATAATATGGGAGAATGTATTGTCAATAGGCTCTTTTGAATTTCATGTGGGTAGTATAGAGTTAAACCATTAACTTTTTTGCCTCTTCAAACAAATCTGTGGGTGATTTCAGGAACAGGTAAATTGCCAAGCGTATGATACAAGGCTATATCCCGCAATTTATCGCTCCGGAAACCGTAAGATTTTCTGATAGTCAGTTTTGCTTTGTTGTTGAAGCCCTCTACTATACCCGAAGAGAACTCTTTTTTGCACGAAAATAGTTGAGAATCAGCTCCTGGTGACTCCGAATCATTTTGGCAAATTTCTTTAGTTCTGGAAGGCTTCGATGACGCATAACATCCTTAGTCCATTCATTCATGAATTTGTCGGCCCAGGTAACACTTTTATAAGACCAGAGGTGGTCAAAATCCTCTTTAAACAGATACGCTTTGACCGTTCGTAAATTCAGAGTCAAAAGATCACGTAACCGAGCCCGGGGTTTCCCCCATAACCGATTTTTCTTTTTCAGGAAAATCCATCGACATTTTTTAAGATACGCTGGCTCCCCGGCTGTTTTAAGTTTTTTAACCTCGGAACGTCTGACATTATCAACAGCTTTATTCAGATGTCCGACAATATGAAAACGATCAAGAACATGGACAGCATTATCGAAACGCTCACCAATTACTGTTATGTAGGCTCGCCACATATCAGAGCAAACAAATTCAATGGCTTCGCAGCGTTTGGCGCCGAGAAAATCACAGAATGCATACAATGTCTTCTTTTTGCGATCCTTGCCGATCCAAAGTAAGCGGCGACAATGCTTATCGATCTGGTACACGAGAGTCAGGTATTTATGTCCTCCACGATATTGGATTTCGTCAACGCCTATGGCGGTAACATTATCAATAGTGCGGTTAGCCAGCCCCCATTCAACAACCCATGTGACAGAGTCAGCAACAATATGCCAGGAGACCCGGAACGACTTGGCGGTATCAGTCCATGACAATTTCCTTGCCCAGGATGCGAGGAATGCTGCAAATTGTTTTGTGACTGGGGATTTGCCTGTAGCCCATGGAAGTTGTTCGATAACAACTTTACCGCAATGACGGCAATTAACCCGTCTCATTGTGTACAATAGAATGACAGCAATACCCCAAATTGGTGGCAGCAGAAACTCTCGCTGATTCAAATGGTCGTATACCGAGCCTCTCTTATGACATCTGGAACATATCGGCTTGCTGTTTTTCCTTGGTACAGCTGAAACTAAAATTCTGTTTGTATCCCTGCATAACTGAGATTTTTGAAAAACAAAATTCTTGTATTTTGTTGTATAATTGAGCAAAGTCTTTATGTGCATTCAGTCCTCCTTTTTAGGATCTTGGTCGAGATCAATAAATATAATCACTGATCGGACTGAATGCATACTTAATTTCAAAATATTTTTGTTTGGAAAAATAATAACTACAGATTGAACATGGATTAAATTGAAATCGAGGTTCGCGCAGCGACCCGCAGGGCAGTCAGTCTATTCCTTTAATTCAGTTTCACCCATGCTATTTTACCCACAGATTCGTTTAAAGAACCGCAAAATGTTTACGAAGGGTAAATTTTCAAGCGCCCTGTTTAAGCGGGTTTGTGACCTGTCTGGGAACTGCTGATAAAATGCAAACAGCAGGCAAAAAAAATGCCATTGCAGGAGCGAGCATTATTGATCAGGTATCTTATTGAAGGGTTAGATGATATTGATGAACAAAACCTGCAACATTTATGGATGCAGGAAGCTTCAAGGCGATTTCAGTAATTCAAGGATGGTAAGATAACCGCGAGATCAAGTAGTGATGTGTTTCGTGAAGTTCGTAAAAAAATAAAGACAATTTAATGCAGGTTTGTTTTCTTGCACCAGCAGAAATATAGATGTTCGAAGCCGCAGCATACTACGAATTGCAAGTTTCAACACTTGGCGAAAATTTCCTTGATATCATTGAAAGTGCTATAGATGGAATAATGGATCATCCTGAAACGTCCCCGGTCATTGATAATGGGATACGAAAGCTGGTGGTGCGCCGTTTTCCTTTTTCGATACTCTATCAAGTTTTTAAAAAAGAAATTATTGTTGTCGAAATTATGCATCATAAGCAAAAACCACGCTATTGGATTGATCGCCTGTGAGATTACTAAATTGGGATTTTTATGAGTACAAGGTGTGATGTTTTATTCTGCTGTGTGAAAAGAGGTAATTTTTAAGGGCAGGGAATTGGGTTTAGTTATTTAAGAGAATGTCCCGCTATTCCCAGAAAATCGTTTTTTGGGCAGATGGTTAGGTGTTGTGGAATAGTGTACGCACATTAAAAAGTGCCTGTTCCCCTTTGGAGAAAATATGCTAACTGAAGCAATTAAAAATAGTTTAGTTGAGCAGATTAACGCTGCTGAAAAAGTTGATAAAATTCTTTTATTTGGTTCTCAGGCCACTGGAAGTGCTGGACCAGATAGTGATATCGATTTGCTCATTGTTATTGACAGTGAAATTATACCGAAAAGCTTTCGTGAACGCAGTGCCAACTATCTGCAAATCAGCAGGGCAATTCGTGGAATTGAGAAACGATATCCTATTGACCTTTTGGTCTACACTCGGCCAGAGTTTGAAATGATGAAAACCAGTGGTAGTCAATTTTTTCGTCGGATACTTCGTGAAGGGGTAGAGTTATCATGAAAGCTATTACATCAGATTGGCTCAGATCGGCCAATACTGATCTCGAAACCATCAATGAGATCATTGATAACATGAACCTGACAGCAATTGTAGCTTTTCATGCCCAGCAGTGCGTTGAGAAGTGCCTTAAAGCGTTTCTTGAAGAATTTGATATTGAAGTGAAAAAAACTCATAATTTACTGGTTTTAAAATCAGCGACTGAAATACAAAACTCTTTTAATATCGATGAAGATATGCTCAGCCTCCTCAATAAACTATATATAGATTCTCGCTATCCAGGGGCATTTGGTTTGTTGCCAACAGGTGCACCTACATTGGAAGAAGCACGTGGATTCGCTGAATTTGCAAAAGCAACCATGGCGAAGATTTTAAAAGAAGTGAACGCTTGTCCTTGAACTGCTCCAAGCATAGATTATAGGGTTGGTGTTCTGTATGTAATGAATTGACAGTTATGTCATTGTGTCAGCAAAGTTAAATGTGATCTCTGAGTTTCCTTCATTGGTTTTGTGGGTAGGATTTGTAAGTACGGAATAAATAAAGATTTTTCACGACCTTTCTTCTTAGTAATTTATGTAGAATTGCTAAGTTTGGATGTTACCGAGGCCAAGGTGAGTCAACGGCGGACTTGCCCCCGTTGTTCTCATGATGACGCTAAAGGCTTTCAAGCTTTTGCCATGACCGTTTATGATCTTGTTTTGAGGATATTGAGGGCTTGACTGTGGCGTGTAATTCAAATCACTGGGGATTTAGTTATTTAAGAGAATGTCCCTCCTGCCTGCATTGGGATTTTTATGAGAACAAGGTGTGATGTTTTATTCTGCTGTGTGAAAAGAGGTAATTTTTAAGGGCAGGGAATTGGGTTTAGTTATTTAAGAGCGTCCCGCCCTGTAGTATGAGGGCGACTTTAGTTAAAAGTAATCACCTGACCCCTTGATGTTTTTTGGCAAATAACTGATGTTTCAAGACCTGACCACTTTGAATTTTTTTTGGTGATTAACTTCTTAAGTAAAGGTGAACAATATGTCGCCAGTAGCAAACAAGGTTTTTGACGAAGCATTATCGCTTCCTGCGAATACTCGTATCAACTTGATTGAAAAACTTGTGTCCAGCTTGAATCTAGTTTTGACAACCTAAAACTGACCACCTCTGATCACGTAAAATTGACCACCCTCAAGGGTTAAAGGTCGACCTCATTTGAGAGTTTTTTTGTTGTTGCGTCTATTCTCCTTTTAGTGATTGCTTGA
>JAYEOA010000030.1:0-4070 GCA_034722515.1 Thermodesulfobacteriota bacterium
GGTTAATTTCACATCCGGTATTTTCCCAAACCGTAGGGGCGAACCTGTGTGTTCGCCCGGTTTTGATTGGTTGCCCGGTTTTGGTTGGTTGCCCGTGATTCGTTCACCGGTTCGACAGAACAACGGTGGTCACGCGAAGGGCAAGGGCGGACACGTAGGTCCGCCCCTACGCGGTTAATCATATTTCGTGCGGTATCCGGTCAAAATTAAATCACCTAATGCCGAATGATTGACGGTTACGGTGATTTTTTTTGCGGCCACCGTATTAAGGGTCACGCCCTCGACATCAACGGTTACGCTATATCCACTTAACACACCAATTGGCACACCCTTTTGATTTTCTGGTGGAGATTGGTTATCTATCCCATTTCCACTGGTATTATCTTTGTCATAATCATCCACATCATCAAAATCAGCCCGGCCCGACTCCACACCTCCCCCGGGATCATCATACCCCTGCAACAAAATCTCTTCCATATACGCCTCGGCAATGGCAACGGCTTGATGTTGAATCATGGGGTCGGCGCTGTGGCTGGTGGTGAAATTCATCACCATTAACACCCCGCCTAAAGCAATGCTGATGATTACCATGGACACGATGAGTTCGACAAGAGTTAAGCCGCGTTGATTATTATGTAACGTAGTTTTCATCATTGGGGTTCCACGCATCCAGTTTGCTTCCAAACGTCGATCTTAATTTTGTCATTTGAATCTGAAACAGATTCATCCTCCGTCATCGGCACATAGACTCCAGCAACTTCATCACAAGGCCGACCTAACGCATCAAAAATTATAGTTTTAGAGTCCAACGTAGTAGGTGAGTCGTAATTTTTAAAACTGCCATCTGTTATATCTGAATCGGGCGATGCACCAGCGGGATGCGGTACGGCATCACCGCTAACAGCATATAGAAGGGAATAACCAGTAGCCGTAATCACCACCTTAACAACCTCACCACTAGCCACCGCCCGCTTCTGCGCATAGCGCAGCGCCGCGACCAATTCATCTTTAAAGGCGCGTTCATGGTAGGTTTGTCGATCGAAGAATTTTGGCGCGGCGACTGCCGAGAGGATGCCGAGAATTACGATCACCACCACCAGTTCAACTAAGGTGAAGCCTTTGTTGTTGGACGCTCTGAACATAATTCCGACCCTTTGTTGTGGATGATAAGGGGATGGGGCGTAGGGACGAAACATTTTTCGCCCCCTACTCCAGAAAGACAAGGGCGGACACATAGATCCGCCCCTACGGGTTATTTCCACATCTTGGTTTTGATTATACATCCCCACGTATCAATTCCCCAATTCGTAGGGGCGAACCTGTGTGTTCGCCCGGTTTTGGGTTGGTTCGCCTGTCGTGGATTCGTTCGTGGTTCAATCACCACACCCGACATGCTAATCAACAAATCAACACCGTCCCCGATTGTACACGGGTTATTTCCACATCTTGGTTTTGATTATACATCCCCACGTATCAATTCCCCAATTCGTAGGGGCGAACCTGCGTGTTCGCCCGGTTTTGGGTTGGTTCGCCTGTCGTTTATTCGCCTGTGGTTCAATCACCACACCCAACACGCTAATCAACAAATCAACACCGTCCCCGGTTGTAACTGGTTAATATTGCCAATCGAAATCAGCGTCATCTATTGTACTATTATCAATAGTAGTAGTATCATCATACTTCTCAAACACCAAACCAACGTCAGTAACCACGCTATTAATTGTCTCCTGTACAACTTCTATTTCGTAGCGTAGGTATGCTGCATCAGTAGGATCGCTGACAATATCGGTATTTTTCATAATATAGTATAAATCATGACTTCCATCTCCTTCATACCATACGCCCTTCTCAGTTGGCACTGTACCACCACGCCCGTTGTAAGTTTCGGGTATATTTGCCAACAAATCCATGGGATAAAGTGAGCCAGCTAATGTCGCTAGATCCTCCCCGTCAACCAATGCTCGTGCAACTCGCAACGACAACGCACTCCGAATATTACCAACCACCCCTTTTACCGCAGATACCTCAGCCTGCTTTTGCAAATCCAAAAACTTAGGCACTGCCACAGCAGCCAAAAGGGCGATAATAACCATCACCACCACCAGCTCGATGAGGGTAAAACCTTTTTGATTGTTTAATTTTGATTTCATTTTATCTCCTATTGCGTTTATTCCACCGTAGGGGCGGCCTGCCGGTCGCCCATTTTTTGTTCGTAACATTTAATATTTTACACCAAGGGCGACCAGCAGGTCGCCCCTACGTGCGGGATTTTATTCAAATTTCCATTGGTGCGCTGTTGCTGGTTTTAATACCAAACCCAGTACAGACATTGCTTGCAACGTCTCTACATGTTGCGGGTGGCGATCATCGTAGATTACGTTTATGCGCCAGCGTGCTTTTTTCGGGGTGCCGGTAATGCCGCTTACCACCTCATCGTTACGCACTACATATACCAGTTCGTGGCTGTTTTTGTCATCGTACCAACTGCCACGTTGATCGCTGTTTTCCAGCACACCGAGGTAATTTTCCGGTTGTTCGAGCAACATATCGTGCATGGGGTATAGCGCGCGGGAGCCATTGTGCGCCCATGCGGCTAAATCTTGCCCTTGATATAACCCGCGTGCCATCTGCAAACTCAGGGCGCTACGCACATTGCCAATCATCCCCTGCGCCCCCAAGGCTTCGGCTCGCATGGTCAGGTGGTAGAACTTTGGTAAGGCTACCGTCGCCAGCAATGCCACCACGGCAATCACCACGATCAGTTCTAATATGGTGAAGCCTTTTGTTTGGCGCATAGCATCCAACCTTCTGCTGTGTAAAAGGACAAGGGCGGACACGTAGGTCCGCCCCTACGGGTTATTTACACATCTTGGTTTTGGGTTATCCGCCCCCACGTATCAATTTCACATCCGGTATTCCCCAAACCGTAGGGGCGAACCTATGTGTTCGCCCGGTTTTAGGGTAGTTCGCCCATCGTTCATTCGTCCGTGATTCATTCGCCGGTTCGCCGGAACAACGGCAGACATGGAAGGGCAAAGGCGGACACGCAAAGATCAAGGGCGGACACGTAGGTCCGCCCCTACGGGTTATTTACACATCTGGTTTTGGGTTATTCGCCCCCACGTATCAATTTCACATCCGGTCTTCCCCAAAACGTAGGGGCGAACCTATGTGTTCGCCCGGTTTTAGGTTGGTTCGCCTGTCGTTAATTCGTCCGTGATTCATTCGCCGGTTCGCCGGAACAACGGCAGACATGCGAAGGGCAACGGCAGACATGCGAAGGGCAAGGGCGGACACGTAGGTCCGCCCCTACGGGTTATTTACACATCTGGTTTTGGGTTATACATCCCCACGTATCAATTCCCCAAACCGTAGGGGCGAACCTATGTGTTCGCCCGGTTTTGGGTTGGTTCGCCCATCGTTCATTCGTCCGTGATTCATTCGCCGGTGATGCAGGATGTAGGATGTGGTGAACCGCATCGTTTTGGGGTGCAGATCTAACCGATGCGGTTCGTTGCCCTCACCGCATCCTACCTAGCCATAAAGCTATTACGTTTGCGTAATTAAACTAACTACTGGAGGTGTCGTCGCGTCCTCAGCTTCAGTATATGTGAAGCTATAAACACCCGAATCAGTAGAAATCTCTCCCTTACGAGTAATAGTTTCCACGTTAGGATTACTTGTATCACCTGTAGTTATATCATAATCCTCAGAAAGACCAGCAGCAACAGCAATTCCAGTAGCATCAGGATAACCATTAACAATTGCTATATCAGAACCTTCTACAGTTATAGTTGTAGCTGTAGAACCACCAGCCAACCATTTACCATGTATTAACGCTGCAGCAGCCTTAACTGCACCCCGGGCTCCTTCAACAGTAGCTTCCTTCGCCTCATCCTGCATATTAACAAACTTCGGCACCGCCACCGCCGACAAAATTCCCAAAATCACGATCACCACGATCAGCTCAATGAGGGTAAAACCTTTTTGATTGTTCATCTTCTTTTCTCCTTTGTGTGGGTTGGTAGAGACGTTGCATGCAACGTCTGTACACATACAACGTCTGTACA
>JAYEOA010000030.1:4170-5584 GCA_034722515.1 Thermodesulfobacteriota bacterium
CAACGTCTGTACAAACTAGGCACAACACCACATGTCCAATTGTGTTATATCGACCAGAATAATCATTTTCTTTACCTCATCATACTACCTAAATTCCACATGGGCAAGAACACTCCTAATGCTAACACTAGCACCATACCACCAATAGCAACAATTAAAATCGGCTCGATGGCGCTGGTGAGGTTTTTCAGCTCGTATTGCACTTCGCGCTCGTAAAATCCCGCCACCTCCAGCAGCATACTATCGACGCTGCCGGTTTCCTCACCAACGGCGAGCATCTGTAACACCAGCGGGGTGAAAATGTGTAACGAGGCGGCGCTGCGGGTCAAGGTTTCGCCGCGCTCTAGCAGATTACGCATCTCATCAAGTTTACCACCTAAATAGCTATTTTCAATAGCACGCGAGGTATAGCTCAACGCCTGAACCAGTGGTACGCCGCTGCCGTAACCCATGGAAAATGAACGGGCAAAACGCGCCAGCGATGAGCGCAGTAATATGGAACCGACAATGGGAATACGCAATTTATATTTACCCCACTGCCAACAACCGCGTTCGGTTTTCACATAGCGGCGCACACCGGCAACAATAACCACCAGTGCCGCTAATATGTGCGGCCAATAGGCAACGGAAAACTGGGAGATACCCATAATAATTCTGGTGGGCAAAGGCAGTTCGGCACCGAAGCCGGCAAACACCTTTTCAAAGGTGGGGATAACAAACAGGCTGAGGATCGCCATGGCCACGCTGATGGCGATAATAACAAAGGTGGGGTAGCGCATGGCCGCCTTGATCTGCTCGCGGGTCAGTTTTTCAAATTCGAGATAATCGGCCAACTGTTCAAAGGACTGCTCCAGTTTGCCGCTGTTTTCCCCCACTTGAACCATGCGCACCATCAGGTTAGGAAACGCCTCGGGATAAGACGCCATGGAACCGGATAGGTCTCGCCCGGCTTCGAGATCTTCAATCACTCCGCGCAAGGCGTCTTTCAGGCTAGGATTTTGTGCCGATTCAATTAACCCGTGTAGTGAACGCATTATTGGTACGCCGCTGCGGGTGAGGGCATACATCTGGCGGCAAAACAGTACCAGATCGTCGAGTCCCACCTTTTTTTTGCGCTTGAGAAAGTCGAGGGATATCCCTTTGCTGCTCTTGGTCTGTTTGACGGTTCCTTCTTGAATACGGATGGGGATTAAACCATTTTCCACCAATTGCGCAGCCACAGCGGCACTCGATGCGAGTTCGAGTTCGCCGTTGACTTGTTCGCCACTGGAACGGCGAGCGGTGTAGATGTAATTTGGCATGGTTTAACTCCTTAACCCAATGGGACGATATCGTAACAAGGGCGGACACGCGAAGGGCAAGGGCGGACACGCGAAGGGCAAGGGCGGACACGCGAAGGGCAAGGGCGGACACG
>JAYEOA010000030.1:5684-11412 GCA_034722515.1 Thermodesulfobacteriota bacterium
GTTCGCCCGATTTTGGGGTTCGCCCGATTTTGGGGTTTGATCGGTCTTGATTGGTTCACCTGTGTTTACCCGGATTGTCCGGCTATGCGAATCACCTCTTCGATGGTGGTGATCCCTTGGCGGGCATATTCCAACGCGCAATCGGTCAGCGAGGTAAATCCCTCCTGTTTGCGGGCTAAGCGGGCAAAATCGGCACTGTCGTTGCGGCGCAGGGCGTCGGCTAAATCGACGTCAATTTGCAGCAACTCGAAGATACCGATGCGGCCATGGTAGCCGGTATTGTTACACTGGGTACAACCTTGACCGCGCTTAAAGTTGGGCGCTAGTGTATTGCCGCCCAAATAATTATACAGCCAGCTTTGGCTCTGCGCATCAAGGGTATCATCCATACTACAACTCTCGCACACCCGCCGTACCAGCCGTTGCGCCAACACCGCCTGTAACGAGGTGGCAACCACATAACCTTTAGCACCCATATCGATCAACCGCAGGGCGGTACTGATGGAATCGTTGGTATGCAAGGTTGATAATACCAAGTGACCGGTCATGGCAGCACGTAGGCCGATCTCTACGGTTTCCTGATCACGCATCTCGCCTACCATGACGATATCGGGATCCTGACGCAAGGCGGTGCGCAACACGCCGGCGAAGGTGAGACCAACTTTGACATTCACCTGTACCTGATTGATGCGGGGCAAGCGATATTCGACGGGATCCTCGACGGTGATCACCTTTTTTTCGGGGCTGTTCAGCTCATTAAGCGCCCCGTATAGAGTGGTGGTTTTACCACTACCAGTTGGCCCTGTTACCAACACAATACCGTGAGGTTGGTGAATAAAGCGACGAAAGCGTTCCAGTAGTACCGGTGGCATACCGATAACATCGAGCCCCAGCAGCCCACCGGATTGATCGAGCAAGCGCATTACGATAGATTCTCCATATTGCAGGGGCATGGTGGAGAGACGAATATCGATACTCTTATTTTTGACACGGATATTGAAACGACCATCCTGCGGCAGGCGGCGCTCGGAGATATCGAGACCGCTCATCAGCTTTAAACGCGACACCAACGCCCCGGCAATACGTTTCTCCTTCATCACCTGTTCATGTAACACTCCATCAATACGCTGACGGATTCGCAACACATGTTCGTCCGGCTCAATATGGATATCGGAAGCGCCAACCTGAACAGCATCCTCAAACAATGTTTGCAGCAAACGCACCACCGGTGCATCTTCGAGCTGACTATCGGGGAGGAGATCGGCTAGGTTAAAATCTGCTTGCGATAGCTCCTCGCCAAGTTCTTCGGCAATATTTTCGATCTCATCGGTACGCCTATATACATTATCTAACGAGCGCAACAAGTCGGCTTCGCGCACCACGGCGGGCACAACGGCTTGACCAAGCATTGCTTCGAGTTTATCCTGGGCGAAAATATCGGAGGGATCAGCCATGCCGATCAGCACCCCGGCCGGTTCACGGGTTAGTGCAACCACCCTAAAACGCCGCGCCAACGTTTCCGGAATCAATTTCACCATTTGCGGATCGAATTTAAAATGGCGCAAATCCACCAAAGGAATAGCTAACTGCTTAGATAAAAACACCAAAAAACGCTCTTCGGTGAGATATCCCAAGTCGATCATGGTATGACCGAGCTTGCCACCGGTAGCCTTCTGGGTCTTCAGGGCGAACATTAGCTGTTCTTCGGTGATGATCTCTTCCGAAACCAGCAAGTCACCAATGCGTATTTTTTTGCGCAATGCCATAAAAACGTACCCCCAAAAAAACTAGCCGTTTAAGCGTGTTAGTTGTTGCAATGCATATTGTTTCAACGCAGGCTTAAGCTGCGCTAAGCCAAGAGCTTGTTTAAAATATCTCCTCGCCTGTTGATACTGCCCCAGATGATCGGCACATATCGCCCGACCGAACCACCAATCGCCACGCTGCGGAAATGCCGTGGTTAGCAAAGCATAATTATGTTCAGCAGCGACCAGATCGCCGTGTTGCTGTTGCAACGTAGCCAACAGGGCATAATAATCGCTGGATGTTTGTACCGGCGGCAAGGTGATGCTTTGCAGCGCCGTCAAAGCTTGATCGTTATACCCCAACTCGACCAATAACCGCGCTTGAATCACCCGCAACGATGGATCATTTTTATATAGCTGACAACCTTTATCGGCAACCTGCAACGCTTTATCGTGTTGCTGCGCCCGCAAATAAATAACCGCCAGTTGACGCCATAACGTTGGCGAACCGCCATCAATCTGTAAAGCCTGATCGAATAAAATCGCGCCAGCGCCATAACGCCGCCGTGCGACTAAGCGCTGCGCCTGATCACGCAATTTCCGCGCCCGCATCTGCGGCGTCACCGGTAATGTTGGTGTTTTAACTACGACTGCCGCCTGTTTAGCCTTCGTTGTAGCGACCGGCGAGGTGGTTGTTTTTTCTTTGCCGATTATTTCCTGATCGTGTAGCGCACTTGATGCCATCTGCGGCTTAGCAGCGGCAACAGTGTTATCTTGCTCAGGGGTAGATTCAGGAGCTGAAACAGGAGCAAGAACGGGAGCAGGAGCAGGTTCCATATCGGGAATAGTCTCAACAACCTTTTGTACGATGGCAGATGCTGGCGGCATAGATACGGGCGCTACCAATGGTGGCAGCGGCGCAGAAACAAGCGCCCGTTGCTGCGCCACTGGGTGTCGTTGACTTTGTTGTTGGCTTTGCCACCACCAACCTCCAGCTACTAAGCCGACCACAAAAATAACACTCAACAAGATTAGCGACCATGGCAACAACTGCCGCTGCGGCGGATGGCACGGCATCACACTGGCTGGTTGAGCTGGAGCGCCACCATCTTGCTGCCGCCTGGCCTCAATATCTTTTAGCATTTGATTGATCAGGCTCATCAGTTATCCCTCAACATACACTGTCAGTTGCAATCCGGCATAAAACATGACCGCCAAAAGGATGAGCAACACAACCGGTACAACCCATGATCGCACCAGAGTAACGCCGTCGGTATCAACAACAGCGGCTTTGACCTGCTGCGCACCAACCTGATGAGCGCCACGCCCATAGGCAGCCATCAACGCCTTGTGTGCCAAGATATTTACCAGGCGGGGGACCCCTTGCGACGCCCGATATAACTTACGTTGTGCCGCTACACTAATCAGGGGAGCGCCGCTATAGCCTGCCATGTGTAAGCGATGTTGCAAATATCCTTGAAATCCCTTGAAATCCAGCGGTTTCAGGGCGTACGAGAAACCGATACGCTGACGTAACTGACGCAATTGCACTTGCGCCAAACGTCCATCCAGCTCGGGTTGACCAAACAGCACAATTTGAAGTAATTTACGTTTTTCGGTTTCTACATTACTCAATAAGCGTAACGCCTCAAGGGTTTCGGTGGGCATAGACTGCGCTTCATCAACACACACCACCACTCGCCGACCAGAGGCAGTTATGTTTATCAAACGAACATTCAAGCGATTGAGCAAATCAGCCACAGTGACGTCAGAATCGACTTCTAGCCCCAACTCCTGCGCCACAGCGCGATACAGTTGCTGCGGCTCCAGCAATGGATTAGGCAGATAAACGGTGACCATCTCATCGGGCAAATCGTTGAGCAATTTGCGACACATCAATGTTTTACCGGTACCTACTTCACCGGTAATTTTGACAATCCCTTCACCGCCATTCAGCGCCACCAGCACCACATTCATCGCCTCTTGGCAACTGTAGTTATTATAATAATAACCGGTGTCCGGTGTTAATGAAAACGGATGTTCGCTGAAGCGAAAATGGTCTAAATACATGTTGTGCCCTGCTACCTAACTCGTAAAACAGGGACAGCCCCCGATAACCCTGGGGACAGTCCCTGTTTTACTACAATAATTGTTGCATCCGCTGTCGGGATTGGTCAATATCGGTTGCCCAATCCTGATCGCGACTTACTACTTGTGGCTTGAGGAGGATGATCAACTCACTTTTTTGCAACGTATCTTTTTGATGACGAAACAGATAACCAACTCCGGGGATATCACCAAGAAGGGGAATTCCGGCTTTGTCGTTTCTTACGCTATTTTTCATCAAACCACCGATCACCACCACCTGACCACTGCGGGCTGAAACAATGTTATCCGATTCGCGCACACTACTAAATGCCAGCGGCAACGATTGCTCCTGCCCATTTACGGTAATCACCTTGGTTTGATCATCCACCTTGCTAACGGTGGGATGGATATGCAGCGTCACTTGACCATTGCCACTAATCTGCGGGGTAACATCGAGGGCAATACCGGAAAAGAATGGCGTAAGGGTTATATCTGCAGTGGTACTTCCAGCATCACCACCGGTATCGATATCGCTGGAGATATCGGTGACGAAGAATTCATCGGTTCCCACCTTGATCACCGCTTTTTGATTATTGAGGGTCGAAATACGCGGGCTGGACAATACCTGAACATCGCCCTGAGATTTCACCGCCTCGATAAATGCCTGAAAATCATCGAACTCTACCGCCGCCGAAAACACTCCGCCAAAAGCGGAAGAGATTAAACCATTTACAGCTGCCGGATCAACGGGATTTAAATTGCCGTAACTACCGGAGATCTCACTTGTACCACCACTCAGGCTGGTTCCGCCGCCCACCTGACCAACAAGGGCAGAACCGCTATGATTTTTGAATAGCGCTCCCCAATTGATGCCGGTTTGAAAACCATCATTTAACTGAACTTCGATGATCTTTGCTTCGAGAATTACTTGCCTTTGCAATGAACCCTGAGTTTGATGCAGATAATTTTCCACAATATCCAGTTCATACGGTAACGCCCGCACGACCACTAATCCGGCCTGAGGTTGAATAATCACCTTGCGTCCATCTTCGCTACCGATAAGACTCTCAAGGGCTTGTTGAAAGGCCGGCCAAAAATCGGTTTCGGATTTAGTTTCAATTTGACTACCCGAGCTACCATCACTGCCAGAGGAGGAGGAGGAGGTGGTGGTATCGCTTCCACTACTGCTATCGGAAAGATTATCCCCGTCGGAAACCTGACCGGAGCTTACCCTGATGGTGGAAGAACCTTCGCGTGACAAGGTTAGATAATCAACCTCATAAATACGCGTTTGCAATTTGTTGGGCAAAATTTGATAGCCACCGACTATGGGCTGATAATGGTAGCCATAAACATTGCGCACAACGGTCATCACTTGCGCCAAGGTAACATTTTTCAAACGCAAACTTATGGTTCCTTCAACCTGTGGATGGATCACCATATTGGTATCGGTCCCCTCAACAAGGCTGGCAAAGAACGCTCTGACATCGACATCTTGTGCGGCTACATCAAAACGGCACTGGGCGCTATCGGCAGCATGGTCGTCGGCATAATCGGAAGGCAGTGGCGGCAACAACGCCTGCTGAATATCCGCGGGCAAGCTCTGTGGTGTTTCTGGCACCGTCTCCGCTCGCTGCATATGATCGAGCAATGGTGAAGAAACCGTGGCAGTGTCACCCGGGCTTGTTGCGCTACAACCGGAAAGGATTGACACGCCAACAATCGCCAGCACACAGCAACACCTCATGGCAGATATTAGTTTGTATATTTTCAACATTGCACTACTCCAACTATTTAGATCTTCATTGAATTTGCAGAAGCCAGCGTCCAAGCCGCGAATGTTTGGTTCGCAGCTCCGATCGTTCGCGCTCTGGAGAGCGGCTCCTACATTATCC
>JAYEOA010000030.1:11512-21286 GCA_034722515.1 Thermodesulfobacteriota bacterium
TTTCAACATTGCACTACTCCAACTATTTAGATCTTCATTGAATTTGCAGAAGCCAGCGTCCAAGCCGCGAATGTTTGGTTCGCAGCTCCGATCGTTCGCGCTCTGGAGAGCGGCTCCTACATTATCCATTATCCCTTATCAATTATCCCTTATCCATTATCCACCATCCATTATCTAATAGTTACAATGGTTGGTTGCAGGGTCAAACACCTTTGCTCACCCGATCCCGTCAGGGTAACGCCAGTTTGAACAATTGATTTCACCCGAAACCCTTTATAGCTATCGCCTACATTCAAGTTCTTACCATCAATGACGGCAACCCGACGCTGGTCGGAAACAACAATAGCCTCAAGGTGAAATTCATCCGCAGCCACTTTTTGTACCGCAGCGACACTTGTTGCAACCTGCGGTCGCATCGGATCATACAGGGCGGCGAAACTAATCACACTTGGCAACAACACCATGGCGACAACGATAATGGCAAAACTTACTAGTCTGCCTTGACATATTTGCTTAACCACCGATCCAACCCTCCTGAAAACTTAGGGTATATACACTTAGCGTCACCTCAGCACTCGGATAGTGCTCTGACATCTCAATAGTGGCACCATCCCAAAATAGCCGTTGCGACAAATCCTGTAGGTGGCGTAGATATTTAAGGGTAGCTAAATAACTGCCGGTAAACTTAACCTCGATTCCGTGGCGGTATAGCGTAGGTGAACCAGATTCAAGGGAAACGGATTCGGTGGAATCTGATGGCTCCTGTACTGCTTCGCCTTCTGAACCGGCAGAATCTGCCGGCGCAACCAGCAGAGATGGCGCAATATTTTTTAGCGCAACCAGCTTGAGTCCGGCCTGTTTACGCAACATACCGCGCAACAATCCGGCCATATTTTCCGGTGGAACTAATCCGGCTAAATTCGAGCGTAATGCTTCATCGAACTTGTCTATCTGGCTGCGTAACTGGCTTAATTGATGGTGGCCTTTTTCGTCAGGATCTTTTTGCAAAGCGATATTTAGCTCATCAAGCTGTAACTGAGTAGCTTTATTGTCCTGCTGCGCTGCTTGATGGCGACTATGCAGTTTTTTTTGTTGTTGCTGGTTGGGAAGATATACCAACTGAGCATACAGGTAGATGGGTACCAGAAATAGCGCCAGAAGAACCATGATGCGCTCACGCTTACTCAAAGCCATAAACCATTGATCAAGACGGGTAAAAATGCTGTTTTTCGGCTTCATTGCCCCTCCATTTCGGTAGACAACACAAATTGGTACAGCCCACTGTCTTGTCGATCAAGCTGCAACCGACCAAACTGGTGCTGCGCAAAAATCTGTTGCCCAGCCAACCCTTCGATCAATGAGGGGACATTGTCTGGTTGTAGCGCCAATCCCTGCAAACGCATATTAGTTCCACCGGAGGACAATACAATATGGGTAAACCATAACTGCCGTAATGGTTTTACCGCCAAACCTTCCAAACTGGCAGGAATAGTATTCTCCTGTGCCATAGCGCGATCAAGCGCCAGCCGAAGTGGTTGGCGCTGTTTTAATTGACCGCGTAACGTCTGCACTTGCTGCTTCAACAAACTACTTGATTTTCGTAACGACAATTTCTGTTGGAGAAGATCGAGGGTTGCCATTAACTGTTGTTGCTGAGATTCTTCGCGTTGCACCCGGGATTGCAACTGCCCAAGGGTGCGTTGTTGGTACCAATTCAACCCTGCCATAATCACAAAAAGTAACAGCAATGCTCCGGTTAAAATCATCATCCAAGGGATTTTTCGTTGTGGTTTGAATTGTTCCTGATAAAGATTGATGTACTGCATTATCAGCTCCAATCGCTGCGTAACGCAGCACCTATTGCAGACAAGCAACGAGATTGCTGCGTTATCGTCAATGCTGAACAGTCCAGCCATGAGCTTAAATCGAGTTCACGCACATCGGGGGTCAAATAGCTTTCGAGATAGGATTGCAGCCCGGGCAGTGGAGCAATCAAGGGAGCAATAAGTACAGCGGTAACACTTTGGCGCGAAACACTGCTTTCATAATAATCGAGGGAGCGCTGAATCTCCAACACCACACCATCGAGAATATTCTGCTGCGCCTGCGAAACTTCCACACCTTCGACAACCTCGATATCACCGGCATCAACTAGCTCCTGAATACCAATGTTTATCCGCCGTGCCATACATAGTTCGCCATCGCGAACGATGGTGATCAAACCGCTGTCCTTCCACAGGGTAAGCAAAGCAACTCCGCGCTCATTTTCATTTGTTGACGCCAGAATATTGCGTAACGCCAGTTCCGGAATATCAATTGCCTTAATATCCAGCCCCGCACCGCGCATGGCATCAACCACATAGCGTACTTTTTCCTCAGGGGCAGCAACGGCAAACGCTATGTTCGATGCACCGGCGATCGATGCGGTAAACAGATCAATCACTGCCTGTTCTGCCGGGTAATCAAGCAGATCTTTGATCTGCCAGCGAACCGCATCGCGTTGCTCCTGCTCGGGTACATCAGGGGTATCAATTTGAATCAAGCTGTAGGCTCCCCGGGCAAGAATAGCCACGCACGGGCTATTTTGCAACCGATGTCGCTGCACCAACTCGCTAAGCAACTCAGCATGCTGCGTTGCGCTACCCTCAACACTTTCGGCTACCCGCAACAACACCTCGCCAGCGTCATTTTGTTCGATATGAACCAGAGCAATGCCATCGGAAAAAAATGTTAGACCGACAACCCCTGACTGAAGTTTATTTTTTCGTTTAAACAACTTCTGCTACGCCTCCTATTGTCAGACAGCCTCACTAATTAAACACTATCGACCATTCAAACAAAATTCTTAAATAGAATCAATAACATTGAGTAATAATCGTAACTACTCAGCACCTCTCAAGTTGGGCACGTAATCCCCGTATCAAGGGTATTTGTCGCCATGGACGGCGACAATAAGCCCCATGGATGGGTTCATGCGTCCCTTGGTATGGGGATTGCGTGCCCATCACGCTTAGTAGTTACCATTAAATCACTCTAACAAATCCTTAATGCCACTAAAAAAATCACTCGCCATCGCCTCTTGCTCTTCAGGCTTGAGAACGGGCGTTGCCGACCCCTCTTTTTCTAATAATTCGGCAGGTATTTCGTGCAAAAAACGACTGGGATCGCGCGATTGCAAACGACCATATTTTTTTCGCCGCGCTGCACCCAACAATACCAGACGTTGCCGCGCCCGGGTTATACCGACATAACACAAACGACGCTCTTCTGCCACATCGCCACCTTCATCGATAATTTTATTATGCGGCAGACTCCCCTCCTCCATGCCGACCAAAAAAACACAGGGGAACTCCAGCCCCTTGCTGGAATGGAGACTCATCAACACCACCGCATCCTGTTTCAGCTTCTCCTCTTTACTGCCACGCGATGGCTCATCGCGATCTAACAACGACACTTTCGAGAGAAAACCACCCAGCGTCGGCACGCCCTCGCGTTCAACATAAGTGGAAAAAGCATTGATCACCTCATGCAAATTTTCCACCCGCCGTCTTGCCTTAACGGGATCATCGGCTTGACGATACAACTCCTCTTCCAACTTCAACTCACGAAAAAGATCTTGAACCACGCCCACCAGATGTGCCGGTTGGCGAAACTGGCGCTGATATCGCTTAAGCAACAGCACAAAACCTTCAATTGCCTGCACAGCGTTATCTCCCAAATCAGGAATTTCACCTGGGCACTGCAACACCTCCCACAGTGATTTATCCTCGGCGATCGAGGCATTGATAATCCGCTCGGCACTAGTTTCACCGATCCCGCGTTTTGGATAGTTAAGAATCCGCAGCAGATTAACTTCATCCTGCGGATTAGACAATACCTTGAGATATGCCAGAGCATCCTTGACCTCTTTGCGATCAAAAAATTGCTGCCCACCGATCAAAACATAGGGAATATTTTCATAGCGCAACTGCTCTTCAAAAATACGCGATTGTCCATTTGTACGATACAACACGGCAAAATCGCGATATTGAAGTTTGCGGCTAAAGCGTTCACAATGGATAGCTTCTATCACAGCCATCGCCTCATCTTCACCATCATCACAACAGCGATAAGTCACGGGCTCACCCGCTTCCCCGGCGGTCCATAAACGCTTGCCATGACGCTCACTATTATTGAGAATCAACGCATTCGCTACAGCTAAAACATTTCCCGTGGAGCGATAATTTTGTTCGAGCTTAATAACGGTTGAATCAGCACAACCTTTACCAAAATCGAGGATATTCCCCGGATCGGCACCTCGCCAGCCATAGATAGATTGATCATCGTCACCAACAACACACAGGTTGCGATGATGAGAACTCAACATCTCCAACATTTTACCCTGCACGACATTAGTATCCTGATATTCATCAATCATAATATAGCGAAATTTATGCCGATAATGATCGAGAACCTCGCTAAATTCGCTAAACAAACGGATAGTCAGTTGCAGGATGTCGTCAAAATCGATGGCATTGCACGCTTTCAACATCCGCTGATAACGCGGATAAGTTTGCGCGACAAGCAAATCATATTGGTCGTTAGGATCAGCCTGGTAATCATCGGCAGCAATTAAGCGATTTTTTGCCTGCGATATAAGCCACAACACCCTGTCTGGATCAACATTTCCTCCCTCAAACGACTGTCCCTGAACCAAATCGCGCACTAAGCGCAGTTGATCCGATGCTGAATAAATAGAAAAATTACGCTTGTAACCAAGGCGCTCAATCTCCTGACGCAGAATCCGTACCCCCAAAGAATGAAAGGTAGAAACAATCAATCCTTTGGTTTTTTTGCGCCCTACCTCGGCAATAACACGGTCGCGCATTTCCTTGGCAGCCTTGTTAGTGAAGGTAAGGGCAATAATTTGATCAGCAGCAAAGCTTTGCAACAAATAAGCAATGCGGCTGGTAATAACCCGCGTTTTACCCGAGCCGGCTCCTGCCAACACCAGCAGAGAACCTTCGGTATGCAGTACCGCCCGGCGTTGCGGTTCATTTAAAAAAGCTAAATCCATTTATATCTCTCGTTGCGAACAATCGTTCTTGATTTGTAACTACTTAAGCGCCTCTAATAGTTTAGTAAGCAATCACGCTGAGTAATTACCTTGATTTTAATAATAAAACTCGTGTATGGTGCCGTCATGTCACGTATATTTATAATTTTTGTCAGTCTCTTATGGGCGTCTATGGTCTTCATCTCATGGGATGACGTTGCCGATTCTGCAACGACACCGGTTCAACCCAACGTAGAGAGCTGCGCCGTTAAATAGATTATTATCAAATTTTCAATCGGCACAAAACAAGCGTATGGGGTAGTGTATACGCAGTCACCTTTCATCGCCCATATTCACCGATCAATCTACATCACAAATAAAGACAGCCACTCCCCTGAACCGTCCCGCGCTTTGCCAGTTCATCTTCTATCGCATTGAGAACTTCCCACTTTTTTAGCGACCAGCGCGGTGCCAGCAAGATATCCCTTGGACCATCACCGGTTAAGCGATGAATCAGCGTTGCCGGATGGAGCCGTTCTAAAAAATCGACCGCCAATTGCACGTAGGCATCACGGGATAAAATTTCGAACTCACCCGATTGGTACAGATCACCCAAAGCGGTATTTTGCAATACATGCAACAGATGAATTTTTATCCCATCTACCCTCAATCTAGCCATCTCATCGGCGGTGGTCAATATTTGCTCGTGAGTCTCCCCCGGCAAACCGAGAATTACATGAACACAAACCCGCAGGCCGCGCTGTTTAGCTGCCGCATAAGCGTCGAGAAAACAGGCGTAGTCGTGACCTCTACATAAATAATGCAGTGTTTTATCGTGACAGCTTTGGGCGCCAATCTCCAACCACAAATCGGTTCGTTGATGATATTCAGCCAGCAGATCTATCACCTCAGTAGGCAAACAATCGGGACGGGTGCCAATGGCCAAGCCCACCACATCATCCACCGCCAGCGCCTCATCATAATAACCACGCAGGATATCAACAGGGGCATAGGTGTTGGAAAAAGGCTGAAAGTAGGCAATAAAATATTTAGCTTTGTATTTACGTACCATCACTTCTTTGCCGTGTTCCACCTGCTGTGCCACCGTCAAACGACGGGCGATACCAAAAGACCCCGAGCCGTTAGGCTCGCAAAACAGGCATCCTGGGCTGGTGCGATCATCACCACGATTGGGGCAGGAAAACCCAGCATCGATGGAGATTTTATGCACGCGTCCACCAAAGCGCTGTTTGAGATATTGGGAATAAACAAGATAGGATTTTACCATGCGTTGACTATGCCACTTAATGAGAGAAGGGAGCAAGTTGAATTACTCTGTTTGCTTCCCTAAATTAGTTAAATATTCATCCCACTCGCTGGGGAGCAGATCCTTTTTTTTACTATTACACGCCTTACAGGCAGGAACGCAATTGCCTTTAGCAGTTCGACCTCCGCGCACCAATGGAACCACATGGTCGAGGGTCAACTCCCTGGGAGCAAAAGAGCCGGCACAATAATAACATTCTGCCTGAGCAATGCGGTTTTTCCACCAAGAGGTTTTACGTAGTTCTCGTGCCTTGGCACGCTCTTTACGTAATTGTTGTTCTGGCACATCGATACACATAACTAACTCCCCACCATAACTACTTATTATTACTGCGTTAAACAACGTGCTCTTGCAAATTATTCCAATTTATGCAAAGAATAGCCCTTCGTTCTAAACAGTACCATATTTGGAGTTTTCTATACCCTATGAAAATACTTATCGTCGGAGCAGGACAGGTTGGTTTTTTTCTGTGCGAACGCCTTTCGATTGAGGGTCATGAAGTTACCCTTATCGACCGCGACGAAGGCTACCTGCGCCAAGCTCAAGACCGCCTCAACGTAATGGGGATCACCGGTAACGGTGCCAGTGCCGAGATACTTGAACAAGCCAACATCAAGCATACCGATATCTTCATCGCTGTCACCAATATGGATGAGGTCAACATCTTAGCATGTTTATTGGCTCGCGAATACGATGTAAAAACTCGCATTGCCCGGGTCAAAAGCATCGAATACCGCAGCCACGGTGCAATTCTTTCAAAAGAGAAGCTGGGAATCGACCTGCTCATCAATCCCGCCGACGAAGTGGCCGATGAAATGGTCAAAATCTCCTGTCGCAGTGGCGCTTTTGATGTAGCTGAATTTGTTGGAGGCAAAATTCAGTTCCTCGGTTATCGTATCGATAAAGACAGCCCGCTATGTGGCATGACCTTGCTCGAGCTGGGGGAATTGCGTGGCATATACCGTTTTGTTGTCACCGCCATAAGCCGCGATGAGACCACCATCATCCCCCGGGGAGAAGATCAAATTCAAGATGGCGATAGAATTTTTCTATTTGCCCACGAAAAAGACCTGCCTGCCATCCAATACATGTTGCTCCCGTGCGAAAAGAAAAAACACCAACGACGGGTATTCATCCTCGGTGGCAGCCAGATAGGGGTGCGCATCGCCGCCCAATTGGAAAAACAAAAATTTGACGTCCGTTTGGTTGATCGCGATGAACAGCGCTGCCGTAAAGTTTCGGCCAAGTTGGGAAAAACTATGGTGATCCATGCTGATGGAACCGATATTCATGCCTTGGTTGAAGAGGGAATTGATAACGCCGATGTATTTATTGCCGTTACCAATCGTGATGAAACCAATATTTTATGCGCATTGTTGGCAAAACAACACGGCGCTAATCGCGTGCTGGCACTGGTCAACAAACCGGAGCTACTCAATCTGGCACCGTCACTGGGAATTGATGCCTGTGTGTCGCCACGTCTGTCTGCCGCCGGAGCCATTCTTAAATATGTCCGCCGTGGCGGGGTTATCTCTATAGCCACCATCGAGGGCAGTAATGCCGAAGCTCTGGAATTTGAGGTCAAACAGGGGAGCCATTTTATTGATACCGCTCTAAAAAATCTCCAGTTCCCCGCCGATGCCATCATCGGGGCGATAGTCCACGACTTAAGTCACGAGATTGCCACCGGGGAATCAACCTTACAAGCTGGCGACAGGGTGGTGGTCTTTACCCTGCCGGAGTCATTACACAAAGTAGAAAAGTTTTTTGAATAGATGAAAATCACCTTTATTCTACATATTCTGGGCACACTGCTAATTTGTCTGGCACTGGCCTTACTCGCCCCGCTACCCTTTGCCTTTTCGGAAGGAGGGAAGTCGGTGAGCGCATTTGCGCTCTCATCAGCAATCTGTTTGATTATTGGCACCATCTGCATCAAAACATTTAACAACAAAAAAGAGCTATCGGTGCGTGAAGGGTTTGCCGTGGTCACCTTTGGCTGGCTGGTCTTTGCCATCTTTGGCGCATTGCCATATCTGCTTTCCGGTGCCATCAGCTCACCATTAGATGCGATTTTTGAAACCATGAGCGGCTTCACCACCACCGGTTCCACCATCCTGACCGACATCGAAAGCCTGCCACGCAGCATTCTGTTCTGGCGCTCCCTCACCCACTGGATCGGCGGGATGGGGATTATTGTCCTGTCGTTAGCAATACTGCCCATGCTCGGTGTCGGTGGGATGCAATTATTTCAGGCAGAGGTTCCCGGGCCAACGGCGGATCGCCTGAAACCGCGCATTCAGGATACAGCCAAATTGCTCTGGGGGGTGTATGTAATCTTTACTGCCCTGGAAACCTTGTTGTTAATGGCCGGAAGCATGACCTTTTACGATGCCATTTGCCACTCATTTGCCACCTTGGCAACGGGTGGTTTTTCGACCCGTAATGCATCTATCGCCGCCTACGATAGTGCCTATATCGATTGGGTTATCACCCTGTTCATGTTTTTGGCCGGAGTGAACTTTTCCCTGCACTATTACGCCCTGAAAGGACGCATTGTAGAATACTTCCGCAACGAAGAGTTTCGCTTCTATCTCCTAATCATCTGCAGCACTATCGCTATTTTAATGTGGATGAATCAGGGCACCGTTTACGATTCAATAATCGACAATCTGCGCTACAGCGCCTTTCAAACCACAGCGATTCTCACCACCACCGGTTTTGCCACTGCCGATTTTGAGCTGTGGCCGGTGCTGTCACAATATTTGCTGGTGCTGCTCATGTTTGTCGGTGGTTGTGCCGGTTCCACCGGCGGCGGCATGAAGGTTGCCCGCATCCTGTTGCTGTTTAAGCACGGCATCGTTCAGCTATACCATCTGATCCACCCGCGGGCGATTCGTCTGGTAAAATTAGGTGGCAACTCCGTCGACACCGAAGTGATGCAATCAATCCTCGGCTTCTTTGCCCTATTTATGGGAGTATTTGTCACCGCATCATGTCTCATGGCAGCCAGCGGAATGGACTTAGTTTCAGGAGCAGCGGCAGTTATCACCACGCTGGGTAATATCGGTCCGGGATTAGGCAGTGTTGGACCGGTAGATAATTTTGCTCACATTTCACAGTTTGGCAAAGGGGTACTAATTGTATGTATGTTGCTAGGACGATTGGAGTTATTTACTGTATTGGTGTTGTTTTTGCCGTCGTTTTGGCGCAAATAATATTGTGATTTGACTGTAGGAGTCGGCTTCCAAGCCGCGATGGTTTGCCGCAAATACCGCTCATACTAAGATGCCTTTCAATATCTAACGCACCGTGAAACACTCCTAGAATGTCGATATTATTTTCGCGTCTGATCAAATAAGCTATTTTGTAATGACCATAAAGAAGAATCCGGATATCACCTTCTGGTTCT
>JAYEOA010000031.1:0-7937 GCA_034722515.1 Thermodesulfobacteriota bacterium
TCTCCCGTCCCCCCCCCTCTCCGTATCGCTGTGTGCGTGTAAAGCCTTGTATCCTGTGTAGTAAGTTGTTGTTTGTTAGATCTTCATATCATTTAAATAATTGACAACCACGCCAAAAGGTTGTAAATAGAACGTTAGAACACGCTAGCAGCGTTTGCATATATACTTTTCTTGTATCTTCCCGATATTTACCCCGCACGTTCCTTTCACTCTAAAACTGAAGAGGCCTGTTGTCTCAGCAACGGTACTTCCGTATTCGTTGATGCACAGCAGCACACAAATGAAAAAAACATACAGTAAAAACACAGAAAGTAAGAGTTCTGCCACCAGAACCCGACCCGCAAAGCGTGAGCTTGTAGCAGACGGGACGTCGATGCACCTGAAGGATCTGAAGGCAAAAAAAATCACTGAACTGGTTGCTATCGCCAACGATCTGAAGATCGAAGGGGTAGCAGGGATGCGCAAACAGGATGTTATTTTTGCCATTCTTAGTTCAATCGCAGCAAAAAAAGGGGCCATCTTCGGTGAAGGGGTGTTAGAGGTTCTGCCGGATGGCTTTGGTTTTTTGCGGGCTACCGATGCGAATTACCTGCCGGGGCCGGATGATATCTATGTTTCACCATCGCAGATTCGCCGTTTCAGTTTGCGTACCGGTGATACGGTGTCGGGGCAAATCCGTCCTCCTAAAGAGGGAGAACGCTATTTTGCTTTGCTCAAGGTTTCTGAAATCAATTTTGAAGATCCTGCTGTGGCACGGAAGAAAACCCTATTTGACAATCTGACGCCATTGCACCCCGATCAGCGCCTAACTCTGGAAACAACCAGCGATAACATCGCCATGCGGGTGATCGATCTGGTGGCACCCATCGGTCAAGGGCAACGGGGTTTGATTGTTGCGCCACCGCGCACCGGAAAAACGGTGCTGTTGCAAAATTTGGCTAATTCAATTACCGCCAACCATCCCGAAGCGTACTTGATTGTACTGTTGATCGACGAACGACCCGAAGAGGTTACTGAGATGCAGCGTTCGGTGAAGGGTGAGGTGGTTTCGTCCACGTTTGATGAACCGGCGACCCGCCACGTCCAAGTAGCTGAGATGGTGATCCAAAAAGCGCGGCGCTTGGTGGAACACAAGCGTGATGTGGTTATTCTTCTCGATTCTGTTACCCGTTTGGCGCGAGCCTATAATACTGTTGTGCCGCCCAGTGGTAAAATATTGTCCGGTGGTGTTGATTCCAATGCTTTACATAAACCAAAGCGCTTTTTTGGTGCCGCACGTAACGTGGAAGAGGGTGGTAGTTTGACCATCATTGCTACCGCATTGATCGATACCGGCAGTAGGATGGATGAGGTTATTTTCGAAGAGTTCAAGGGAACCGGCAACATGGAGCTGGTTTTGGATCGCCGATTGGTCGATAAGCGTACCTTCCCGGCGATTGATGTAAATAAGTCGGGGACGCGCCGTGAGGAATTACTTCAGGACACTACCACCTTGCAGCGAATGTGGTTACTGCGAAAAGTTTTAACGACGATGAATGTTGTTGATAGTATGGAATTTGTCCGCGAGAAATTGGTGGAAACCAAGGACAATCAGGAGTTTCTTGATTCGATGAATCAATAAAGTACGGATATGTCACAGTGTAATAACGAAAAATGGCTTGCATCTGTATGCTAAACGGTGTATGTTGTGCAATTGCTCGTTATAGATTATATTGCCTGTACGCAGCCAGGCGCACAAACAAGGAGAAATATCATGCAAGAAGGAATTCACCCAAAATATGACGACGTTACCGTAAAATGTCACTGTGGTAATACATTTGATACTCGTTCAACTTTTTCTAAAGATGGTAAACTGACTACAGAAATTTGTTCGGCATGTCATCCGTTTTACACCGGGACCCAGAAATTGTTGGATACTGCAGGTCGTATCGAGCGATTCCGCAAGCGGTACGCAAAGAAGTAATACTTGCTTCGTGTATTATTCCAATTTTTGTATCAGCCGCAAGGGTCTTTTGCCCCTTGCGGCTGTTTCACGTTCAATAATTATCTGATTTAGAGGCTGGTATTCATGCTTGTTCAGTTGCTGACGCACACACCTGAGCCGGAGAAAATTGTCGCTGCTGCAGCGCGTTTATGTTACTCCGATGCAGGTATTGATGATCTGCTGTCTGCATCGGCACAACAGCATGTGCGTCTTATTGAGAAAATTTTATCCCTCGGTCATTTTTCGGTGCTGGAACATGTCAGCTTCAGTTTTGCTATCGAGGGAATAAGCCGCACTTGTTCTCATCAATTAGTGCGTCACCGCCTTGCTTCTTATTCCCAGCAGAGTCAGCGTTATGTCGCCAGTCATGCCCCTTTCCCTGCCGTAGAGCCACCCTCTTTAGATCAGCACCCGGCACTACAACAACGTTACTACGCCTTATTTGATGAGGTGTATCAATTGTACAGCGATTTGCTTGATGCGGGAATACCGGCGGAGGATGCCCGTTTTGTGTTGCCGAATGCCGCTGAAACGAAATTGGTTATGACTATGAACGCACGGGAGTTGCACCATTTTTTTGCTTTGCGCTGTTGTCGTCGCGCTCAGTGGGAAATTCGTGCCATGGCTAAAGAAATGTTACTGTTATGCCGTGAAACTGCACCGTTGTTGTTTGATCGGGCTGGTCCTGGTTGTTTACGCAGTGCATGCCCGGAAGGGCAGATGTGTTGTGGTCATGCGGCACAAGTACGTGAAGAATATACCGATAAACGTGGGCTCGCCAAGAGCTCCTGACAGGATGAATTGACCGTGGCTATTTTTGACAAGCTCGAAGCAGTGATTGATCGTTTTATGGAAGTGGAAGGTCTCCTTTCCGACCCGACGGTGTTGTCGGATCAGAATCGCTTTCGTGATTTGACCCGCGAACATGCTGAGTTGTCTGAGCCGGTTGAGGTTTATCGGCGCTATAAAGGTGTTAAGCAAGAGATAGAAGACAACCGTGAGTTGCTTCAGGACGAAGATTCTGAAATATGTGACATGGCAAAAGAGGAGCTGCCCACTCTCGAAGAGGAAGCTGAGACTTTAGCTGAGCAACTTACCACGTTAATGCTGCCCAAAGACCCCAACGATGGCAAGAATATTGTTCTGGAGATTCGCGCCGGTACCGGCGGTGACGAAGCGGGCTTATTCGCTGCCGATCTGTTTCGCGCTTACAGCCGTTATGCCGAGCGACAGCGTTGGAAGGTCGAGATTATGAGCTCGTCAGAGTCTGGTGCTGGCGGTTTTAAAGAGGTGATTGCCATGATCACCGGGCAAAATGTTTATTCACGCCTTAAGTACGAGAGTGGCACGCACCGGGTACAGCGGGTGCCGGAAACGGAAACCCAGGGACGTGTGCATACCTCGGCGTGTACCGTTGCTGTTTTGCCGGAGGCCGATGATGTCGATCTTGATATCGATCCTGGTGATTTGCGTATTGACGTTTATCGTGCATCTGGTGCTGGTGGTCAGCATATCAATAAAACAGAATCTGCGGTGCGTATTACCCATCTTCCTACCGGCGTTGTTGTGTCGTGTCAGGATGGAAAATCGCAACATAAAAATAAAGCGCGTGCCATGCAGGTGCTGCGCTCACGCATTCTCGATGCTATGCAGGCGGAACAAGATGCACATGAGGCGGCTGAACGCAAAAGTCAGGTAGGTAGCGGTGATCGTAGTGAGCGGATTCGTACCTATAATTTTCCGCAGGGGCGTTGTACTGATCATCGTATCGGACTTACATTGTACAAGCTCGATGCTATTATGCAGGGCGATTTTAACGAACTATTTGATGCGTTGACTACCTATTATCAGGCCGAGCAAATGTCTGGTCAGGATAATGAGTGACAAACTGGACGGTACTCAAGGTGTTGCGCTGGACTACCGACTATCTTGGTGGTAAAGGGGTAGATAATCCCCGCTTAGATGCAGAATTATTGATTGGCTCGGCTTTGGACAAGGATCGTGTTGGTCTTTATCTGTATTACGATAAACCGTTACAATCTGCCGAGTTAGCACATATTCATAAATTGGTTGCTCGGCGAGCTAGCCGTGAACCGTTGCAATATATTCTCGGTCATACCGAGTTTTGGTCATTGCCGTTTAAGGTGGTATCGGGGGTGTTGATTCCACGTAGCGATAGCGAAATTCTGGTTGAGGAGGCGCTACGCTTGTTGGATGAATCCCTGTTGGAAGAATCGGTTGCGGACGCAGTTGGGCGGGTCTTGGATGTTGGCACCGGCAGTGGAATCATTGCTGTCGCTATTGCTCATAGTTGCGAGGCTGTGCGGGTAGATGCCATCGATATTAGTTTCGAAGCGTTGCAATTGGCGCAGCATAACGCTACAGAAAACAAGGTCGAGGAGCGGATTGATTTTCAGCAACAGGATATGGCTAATCTTGTTCAGCTAAATGGCTTGCCATATCAATTGATAGTATCAAATCCTCCCTATATCACCACTGACGAAATGGCAGAGCTGATGCCCGAGGTGTTGGATCATGAACCTCGGCTGGCTCTTGAAGCTGGCAGCGATGGTCTTGATTGCTATCGACTGTTATGTGCTCAGGCTCTGGTTTGTTTGCAGCCACACGGTTGGATCGTTGTTGAAGTGGGGGCAACGCAGGCGCTAGCGGTTAAAAACTTGATGGAACAAGCGGGGCTGAATAACATTTTTACCCGTGATGATTACAGCGGTATTACTCGAGTTGTTGGCGGTCAGGCACCAGCTAGCTGCTCACCTTTGGCAAACAGCGAGGCGTAAGTTGAACAAGATCGTTATTCATGGTGGAAATCCGTTAATTGGCACGGTTCAGGTTAGTGGAGCAAAAAATGCGGCATTGCCGCTGTTGTGTGCCACCCTGCTTGCCGGTGGTGATCATCGACTGAGCAATATCCCCCAATTGCGCGATATTCGCACGGTTTTGCAATTACTAGAAACCCTAGGTGCACAGGTTGATGCTCATCAAACTGATAGTGTGACGGTCAACGCCGATAAAGTAGTTAGTGTTGAAGCTCCTTACGATTTGGTGAAAACCATGCGTGCCTCGGTTCTGGTTCTTGGTCCATTATTGGCCAGGCATGGACAAGCGCGAGTCAGCTTGCCGGGCGGCTGTGCCATCGGTGCTCGGCCTATTGATCTGCACCTGAAGGGTTTGGCCGCTATGGGGGCAGAGATCACGTTGGATCATGGTTATGTCGAGGCTCGTGCCGGGCGTCTCCATGGGGCGACGATCTATTTTGATACGCCCACCGTTGGTGGCACCGAAAATATAATGATGGCGGCAACGCTGGCCGACGGGATGACAATCTTGGAAAATGCCGCCTGTGAACCGGAAATTGTCGATTTAGCTACAGCACTGTGTGGAATGGGAGCACTTATCAGCGGTGCGGGAACCGACACCATCACCATCGAAGGGGTCGATGAACTGAAACCGATGAACCATCGCGTCATGGCTGACCGTATCGAAGCAGGAACATTTATGGTTGCTGCGGCGATGACCCGGGGGGATGTATTGGTTGCCGGTGCCGATCCCGTTTGTCTTGAGGCGGTGATTAGTAAGTTGCGTGAAGCTGGAGCGCAGGTTGACCTGTGTGAGGATGGTATTCGGGTTCAGGGGGCGCAGGAGATTAGCCCATTACAGATTAAGACCAGTCCGCATCCCGGATTTCCTACCGATATGCAGGCGCAGTTCATGGCGCTGTTGACGCTGGCGCAGGGGACCAGTGTTATTACCGAAAATGTGTTTGAAAACCGCTTTATGCACGTGTGTGAACTGCAACGCTTAGGCTCGAATATTCGTATCGAAGGAAAGCAGGCTCTTGTCGAAGGGGTTGATATGCTCCTCGGTGCGCCGGTGATGGCTACCGATCTACGTGCTAGTGCGTCATTGGTGTTGGCTGGTCTGGCTGCGGATAATACCACCGAGGTGTCGCGTATTTATCATCTGGATCGTGGTTATGAACGACTCGAAGAAAAATTGCTGGCATTGGGCGCAGATATCCAACGAGTGCCAGCCTAAATTAGTGAGGATGCTATGAGTGATTACATCACATTTGCCCTGCCTAAAGGGCGGATTTTGCAGGATTCGATGGAGCTGTTTGCTAAGATCGGTATCACCTGCCCCGAGATGAAAGAAAAAAACCGCAAACTGGTTTTTGAAAATAAACAGGATAAGTTTCGCTTTATGGCGGTACGGGCGACGGACGTGCCCACCTATGTTGAATATGGCTGTGCTGATATTGGTGTTGTTGGTAAGGATACCTTGTTGGAACAGAATAAGGATCTGTATGAGCCTCTCGATCTGAATTTTGGCTATTGTCGTCTGGTGGTGGCTGAGCCAAAGGCCATGAGTGAGCGCGATGATCCGGCTAGCTGGTCGAACATTCGCGTGGCTACTAAATATCCTAATGTCACCGAGCAATATTTTGCCGGAAAAGGGATTCAGGTAGAGTTGATTAAACTTTACGGTTCCATCGAGTTGGCACCGCTGGTTGGTTTGTCCGAGCGGGTTGTCGATCTGGTCTCAACCGGGGCAACATTACGTGATAACGGTATGGTTGAGGTGGATACCATTGCCGAAATAACTACCCGTCTTATTGTCAATCGTGCCAGCTTAAAAACAAAGCACGAGCGTATCAGTAAAATTATTGCTGATTTAGAAAAAGTGATTGGTGATACCCCAACGATCTCTGAATAGGTAGGCGAGCGATGATTAAACTACTGCGTTTTGGCGATAGCGATTTTGCGGCGGCTTTTGGCCACATCGAACAACGTGCCGAGGAAATACCCACCGATATTGATGTAACGGTACGCGCCATTATTGATGCTGTTCAGCAACGCGGTGATGCGGCGTTGTGTGAGTATACCCAACGTTTTGATCGTATGGATCTAAATGCTATGGGGATGGAAGTTACTTTTGAAGAGATTGCCCAGGCGGTAGCCAGCGTTTCAAAGGACGATTTTGTTGCCCTCGAAGTAGCTGCTGAGCGCATTGCCACCTACCATCGCCGTCAAAAGCAGGAAACATGGCTGTCGACGGATGAGGCGGATATTATGCTCGGCCAGTTGGTTCGTCCGCTGGATCGGGTGGGGATCTACGTGCCGGGGGGGAAAGCGGCCTATCCTTCTTCGGTATTGATGAATGCTATCCCCGCCCAAGTGGCGGGGGTTAAAGAGATCATCATGGTGGTGCCGATGCCCGGAGGGGAAGCCAACGCTCATGTGCTGGCGGCAGCACATATTGCCGGAGTTCAGCGTATCTTCCGTCTTGGCGGTGCTCAGGCTATCGCTGCCCTCGCGTATGGGACTGAAACCGTGCCCCGGGTGGATAAGATCACCGGTCCCGGTAATATTTACGTCGCCACCGCCAAGAAGATGGTTTTCGGTCAGGTCGATATCGATATGATCGCCGGGCCCAGTGAAATACTGATAGTTAACGACGGCAGCGGCAACCCACGTCACTTGGCAGCAGATCTGTTATCACAGGCCGAGCACGATGAGTTGGCTTCATCGGTTCTGGTAACCACCTGCGAGAAGATGGCTCTTGCCGTACAAACCGAGGTGGAACAACAGTTAGCCGAGCTACCGCGTAACGCCATTGCCCGTGCCTCTATTGATAATTATGGTGCAATTATCGTCGCCGACCATATAGATCAGGCGCTGGAGCTGTGCAATCGTATTGCCACCGAGCACTTGGAGTTGGCCGTTGATAACCCTTTTGATTTGTTAGCTCAGGTGCGTCATGCCGGAGCGATATTCATGGGTCATCATACCCCCGAAGCGTTGGGTGATTACGTTGCCGGACCGAACCACACCTTGCCAACGGGTGGCACGGCGCGATTTTTCTCGCCGCTATCGCTGGACGATTTTGTTAAAAAATCGAGCCTGATCTGTTGCTCCCCGGCGGGTTTGCAGCG
>JAYEOA010000031.1:8037-21200 GCA_034722515.1 Thermodesulfobacteriota bacterium
ATTACGTTGCCGGACCGAACCACACCTTGCCAACGGGTGGCACGGCGCGATTTTTCTCGCCGCTATCGCTGGACGATTTTGTTAAAAAATCGAGCCTGATCTGTTGCTCCCCGGCGGGTTTGCAGCGTCTTGGCCCACAAACAATACAAATCGCCAAGCTCGAAGGGCTGGATGCTCACGCTCGTTCCGTTAGTCATCGACTAGGAGGTTGTCCGACAGGCTGCTGATGCTGTCTGAGAACAACAAGAGCCTACTTATTATATCGAAGTTATAACAGCTCAGGAGTGTGTTATGTCACGAATCTCCCATATCGAACGACGCACGGCAGAAACTAATATCGATTTAACCTTGAATATCGACGGTAAGGGGCAAGGAGAAATTAGCACTTCGGTGCCGTTTCTCGATCACATGTTGATATTGCTCAAAGGTCACGGTTTTTTTGATCTGACCATTCAGGCAAAGGGTGATATCGAAATTGATGATCACCATACCGTTGAGGATCTAGGCATTTGCCTCGGTGATGCCTTTAAACAAGCTATTGGGGATAAAAAAGGGTTGCGTCGTTACGGGCGTTGCACCATGCCGATGCATGAAGCGTTGGCCTCGGTGGTGCTCGATTTCTCCGGCCGCCCCCATCTGGTGTTTAATGTTGATTTGCCCAAGGCCAAGGTGGGTACCTTTGATACCGAACTGGTGGAGGAATTTTTCGTCGCTTTTTGCAACCATGCCGGGGTCAATATGCACATCAACCTCGCCTATGGCAGCAATTTACACCATATCATCGAAGCAATTTTTAAAGGTTTTGGCCGCGCCCTCGACGAGGCGACGCAGAGTGATCCACGCATCAGTGGTGTGATGTCGACCAAAGGGAAATTGGAATAGCATGATTACCATTATTGATTACGGCATGGGCAACCTGCGTAGTGTGCAGAAGGGCTTTGAGAAGGTTGGTTTTTCGGCTCAGGTGACAGATGACCCACGGGTTGTCGCAAAAGCTGATCGTCTGGTGTTGCCTGGTGTCGGCGGATTTCGCGACTGCATGAACCATTTGTGCGACGGTGGTTTTATCGAGCCGATTCAGCAGTTTGTTGCTTCGGGGCGACCGTTTCTCGGTATTTGTCTCGGCTTGCAAATGCTCCTGACCCAAAGTGAAGAGTTCGGTCAGTACCTGGGACTGGATATTATTCCCGGTCGGGTGTTGCGTTTCTCTGAGGATATGGAACTCGATGGGGTTAATGGCAAAGAGATCCTCAAGGTGCCGCACATGGGTTGGAACCGTATTCAGCACAGTGATATCCCGCTGTTTAAGGGGGTGGAACAAGGCAGTTATGTCTATTTTGTCCATTCCTATTATGTGCAGCCAAATGATAATGCTGTGGTGGCGGCGACTACCGATTATGGCATTGATTTTTGCAGTGCGGTTTGCCGTGACAACGTGATGGCCACCCAGTTTCATCCCGAAAAAAGCCAGAAGGTTGGTTTGACCATGTTGAAGAACTTTGGAGAATTATAGATGATTGTTATCCCCGCAATTGACCTTAAAGATGGTGCCTGCGTTCGCCTTGAACAAGGGCTGATGGATCGAGATACCGTGTATTCTGATGACCCCGGCGCCCAGGCGCGTATTTGGCAGGATCAGGGTGGCGAACTGCTGCATATTGTCGATCTCGATGGTGCTTTTGCCGGTGAGCCAAAAAACCACGAGGTTATTGAAGCTATCGTCAAGGCGTTGGATATCCCCACTGAACTCGGTGGCGGTATTCGCAACATGACCACCATCGAAGCTTACCTCAAGCTCGGTGTTGGTCGGGTAATCCTCGGCACCATTGCCAAAGAGAATCCCCAGTTTGTTAAGGAGGCGTGTCGGGCATTTCCCGGTCAAATCGTTGTTGGTATAGATGCCAATCAGGGCTTGGTTGCTGTGCGCGGCTGGGCCGATGTGACCGAGAAAAAAGCCATTGATCTGGCTCGTGAGATGGAAGATTTTGGTGTTGAAGCGATCATCTACACCGATATTGCCCGTGACGGCATGATGCAAGGGCCCAATCTACAAGAAACGGGTGATCTGGCGGCTGCGATCAGTATACCGGTGATTGCTTCCGGTGGTGTTTCCAGCTTGCAAGATATCGAAAACCTGTTGACCATCGAGCACAAAGGGGTGTCCGGGGTGATCACCGGTAAGGCGATCTATACCGGTGCCCTCGATTTGGCAGCGGCGGTGGCGTTGACCCGTCAGAAGAGTTTTAAGGAGATGGGGCGATGCTGACACGACGCATTATCCCCTGTCTCGATGTCAAGGATGGCCGCGTGGTTAAAGGGGTGCAGTTTGTCGATCTGATCGATGCCGGTGATCCGGTAGAGGCGGCCATCGCTTACGATGCTCAGGGAGCCGATGAGCTGACCTTTCTCGATATTACCGCCTCCAGCGACAAGCGCGGCATTATTCTCGATGTGGTACGCCGCACCGCTGAACAGGTGTTTATGCCCCTGACGGTAGGTGGGGGTGTGCGCGAAGTGGCGGATATTCGCAATTTACTCAACGCCGGAGCCGATAAGGTCAGCATCAATACTGCAGCGGTAAATCGTCCCGAATTTGTCCGAGAAGCTGCCGAGCGTTTTGGTACCCAATGTATTGTCATTGCCATCGATGCCCGGCGGATAGCTGGTAGTGATCCGCAACGCTGGGAGGTTTACATCCATGGTGGACGCGATGCCACCGGTATCGACGTGATTGAGTGGGCTAAAAAGATGGAGGACTATGGTTGTGGCGAGATCCTCCTCACCTCGATGGATTGCGATGGCAGCAAGGATGGCTATGATCTTGCTTTGACGCATGCGGTTAGTGATGCGGTGCATATTCCGGTTATCGCTTCGGGTGGTGTTGGCAATCTGGAGCATATCAAGGATGGTCTTACTAAAGGTGGAGCCAGTGCGGCACTGGCGGCGAGTATCTTTCACTTCAGCGAATACACCATCGGCGAATGTAAGGAATATTTGCACAGTCATAATGTACCGATAAGAATCTAAAAACCGGAGATAATCCCTCAGGAGTTGATATGGGTCTGCTTGAGCAGCTTAAATTTGATAAGGACGGTCTGTTGCCGTGCATCACCCAAGATGCCGACAATGGTGATGTATTGATGCTGGCGTACATGAACGCCGAGGCGGTGGAAAATACCTTGAGTACCGGCAAGGTTCATTACTATAGCCGCTCACGCGGCAAGCAATGGATGAAGGGGGAGTCTTCCGGCCATGTACAGATTGTGCGCGAGATTCGCTACGATTGCGATGGCGATACGCTACTGATCAAGGTCGATCAACAAGGGTCGGCCTGTCATACTGGGCGGCGCTCCTGTTTCTATACCGTAGTTGATGGCGATAAGGTGATCATCGATAGCGAGCCGGATGCTGACATTGCCGCCATCTATGGTGAGCAGGATATCCTTGATGCTGTCTACCATGTGATTCAGGATCGACGCCGTAACCCCGGCGAAAAATCGTACGTTCATGCCCTGTTTACCAAAGGGCTGGATAAGATTTTGAGCAAGGTAGGTGAAGAGGCGACAGAAGCAGCCGTTGCTGGTAAGGGCGGCGATAAGGATGAAATTGTCTATGAGGTCGCTGATCTGGTTTTCCACACCTTGATTCTGCTTGGTTATTACGATCTGCCGCCGGAACGGATCTATGCTGAACTGCGACGCCGTTTTGGCATGTCGGGTATCGAAGAGAAACAATCACGTACAAAATAATCTCCATGGCCATAGTGTCGTGTCCAGAGATCAATACAGGAGCTGTTATGAGTTTAGCACAACGCCTTACCGAAGCTATGAAAGAGGCAATGAAGAGCAAACAATCACTGCGATTAGGGGTGATTCGGCTGATTCGCAGTGCCATCAAAAATGCTGAAATAGATAAAAAGATTGTGATGGGCGACCCTGAAATAATAGCTGTTATGTCGACTATGCTCAAGCAGCGGCGCGAGTCGGCACAGGTTTATCGCGAGAACGAGCGCATCGATCTGGCAGAGAAAGAAGAGCAGGAAATTGAGGTAATACAGGAGTTTTTGCCTCAGCCGTTGAGTGTTGATGAGATAAAGCAGTTGGTGGAACAAGCGATTACCGATGTTGGTGCAACTTCGATGAAACAGATGGGGGCGGTGATGAAGCAAGTGACCGTCCAGACCGTTGGCCGCGCCGATGGTCGTCAGGTTAGTGAGTTGGTGAAAAGCTGCTTAACTAACTAAATGTAACCATTGACAGGGATCGTCTATGAACGCACTGGATATCACAATTTTAGTTATTTTGGCATTGTTTATTGTCAAGGGTGCCCTGCGTGGCTTGATCAAAGAGATCTGTTCACTCCTTGGGCTGGTGGTTGCCGCTGTAGTCTCTTTTCGCTTTTATGTGCCGCTGGCTAACCAGCTTGAAGCGTTGAGTTCTCTACCGTCCCAGTTGTGTGTGATGATCGTTTTGTTGTTGTTGTTTGTGTTGACGATGATTATTTTTTCTGTATTAGGTGCGATATTATCACGATTTGTTAAACTTATGTTTTTAGGTGGTCTCAATCGGGTAGTGGGGGCGCTGTTTAGTTTGCTACAAGGGACATTGGTATTAGCATTGGTGTTGTACGGATTATCACAGGTTAGCTTGCCGGATTCGACTAAGGTGTTATTTAAACAATCGCAGTTACAACCACCCTTTGTTCAATTGGGTAAAGTGATGGTAAAACGCAGTGGTCGGTTGTTGGATCGGGCGTAGTCTGGTCAATTATGTTGAATAGATACAAGTGTGGAACGTGAATGCTGCAAGCAACGTTACAGGTTTTAGAATTTAACAAGTTAGTCTCATTGATATCCTTGTTTACGGTAACACCGCCGGGGAAAGAGCTAGCTTTGGCGTTGCAACCGTTGCAGCATCGGGATCAAGTGAGTGCGTCGCTACAGCGGATTGCCGAAGCACAGATGTTGCTGGAGGATAAAGGCTCACCCCCGTTGGGTGGCAGTTGTGATCTGGGTCAGATTTTGGAACGGGTTAGAATCGTTGGGGCGTGGCTGTCGGCGCCGGCGTTGCTTGAAGTTGCTAGTAGTCTTGATGCGGTGCGGCTGTGCCGTGGTTACTTTGGCTCGCATGAGATGGCTCCGGCGTTGAACGCTGAGGTGGCAACATTACAATTGTGCGCCGAGTTGCGAGAGCTGATTCGCCATAGCATTGGTCCTGCGGGTGATGTTCTCGACGGAGCCTCGTGGCGATTGGCCGATCTGCGCAGCCAAAGCAAGGTGTTGCGAGGTCGGATTCGTGCGGCTCTTGAATCGATGTTGACTGATAGTCGTTTTAATGGGGTGTTTCAGGATCAGATTATAACTGAGCGCAATGGTCGTTATGTGCTGCCGGTGCGGGTTGATTATCGCGGACGGGTGAAGGGTTTTGTCCACGATGAATCCTCCAGTGGTCAGACCCTGTTTATCGAACCGGCAGCGGTGTTAGAGCGCAACAATACCCTCCAATCGATGTTGCGTGAAGAGCAGCGTGAAATCGAGCGTATTTTGCTTCAATTGGCAGCGCAAGTGGGCGAGAACCGTGAAGCGCTACGCTCGAATCAGCACATACTGTCGCGCTTGGATTATTTTGCGGCAGCGGCTCGTTTTGCCCGCTTGACCGATGCCCAGGTGCCGCAGCTAACGAGCAAACGACAGTTGGAGCTTCTTTCTGTGCGTCACCCGCTGTTGTTATTAGGCAGCGATGGTAGTTTGCGTGAACAGGAAACCACGGCTATTGATCTGCGTTTGGGGAAAAAACACGACACCCTGATTATCAGTGGGCCGAATACGGGTGGGAAAACCGTTGCCCTGAAAACAGTAGGGTTATTGTTTTTGATGGTTTCGGCAGGGTTGCCCATCCCGTGTGATCCTAGGAGCCGTGTGTATCTATTCAGTAATATTTTTGCTGATATTGGTGACGAGCAGAGTATTGAAGAAAACTTATCCACTTTTTCCGGTCATTTGGTGCGGATTAGGCGGATTTTAAAGCATGTTGATGGCAATTCACTGGTATTGCTCGATGAGGCGGGAACCGGAACTGATCCGGCAGAAGGTGGCGCATTGGCGTTGGCGGTGATGGATCGACTCCGTGCTGTCGGTGCCCGTACGGTGGTTACTACTCATCTCAATATGATTAAGAGTTACGCCTACCTGCATGAGCGGGTGGAAAATGCTGCGGTTGAATTCGATCCCAAAACATTTGCTCCAACCTATCGCCTCCATTATGGGGTGCCGGGTGCGAGTAGTGCTTTTACCATTGCTCGTCGTATGGGGATCCCTTCCAAGGTGCTGGCTCAGGCCGATAGTTACTTGGGTCGTGAGGAGCGTGATGGCCTGGAGATGGTTGAGCAACTGAATCGATTGCGTACCCAGCTCGAAGGAGATTTACGTGAGGCGCAGGTGCTGCGTGAACGGGCAGAGAAGGAGCGGGAAAAACGGCGTAAGCTGTTGAGTGAGTTTGAAGATCAGCGTGAGCTGTTGATGAATAAATCACGCCGCCGCGCTGAGCAGATGGTTAGCGAGACCCAGAGTCAGGTGCGCCAATTATTGAAACAAACGCGGCAGCAGACCGTGGGCGATGGTCGTCAGCAAGCAGAGTTGATGCGTCAGCTGCGCGAAACAAAGGAGCAGCTACATGTCCAGCCATTGCAGGAACGCCGCCGTAGTCAGGTGCCACAGCAATTGAGTGTTGGAGAGCTGGTGCAGGTGGTAGCTCTAAATGCACAAGCAACGGTAAAGCGTGTTTCCGGTACAGATGTCGAGTTGACGGTGAAGGGCAAGTTGATGCGGGTGTCCATATCGGCGTTAGAGGCTTACCATCCGCGTCGTTTTGCCCAGGTTGCCAAGGGAACGGCTGGCGCTCGTAATCATATTGAGCGTCCCAGCTTTAATCCACGCTTGGAGGTGGTAGGGATGCGCGTCGAAGAGGCGTTGCCGTTGGTGGAACGACTCATTGATGATGCATTGCTGCATAACTGGAAAGATATCAGTGTGGTTCATGGTCGGGGTACTGGAGCATTGCGCCAGGCGATTCGTGATCTGCTGGCTGTGCATCGAGGGGTTACCGCTTTTCATGCCGCAGATAATGCTCATGGTGGTGATGCGGTGACGGTGATTGAGCTGGGATGATTATGGAGTTATTGTCGGGTTATGGGGAGAATTCCAGAAGACATTATCATGCAGGTGCGCGAGCAGATCGACATTGTTGATCTTATCTCCGGTTATGTGGAGTTAAAGCACTCCGGCGCTAACCACAAAGGATTGTGCCCGTTTCACAACGAAAAGACTCCATCGTTCAATGTCAATAGTACCCGGCAGATATTTCATTGTTTTGGCTGCGGTGTAGGTGGCAATGTATTTAGCTTTTTAATGCGCATGGATGGGATCGCTTTTCCGCAGGCTGTACGTCGTCTGGCTGAGCAAGCGGGGATTGATATTCCCGAAGATGAGCCGAACGCTTTTGAGCTACAACGACGCAAAGAGCGCGAACAGTTCAACCGGGTTTATGAAATAGCGACAACCTTTTATCATCAAGTGTTGCTCAATGATCCCCGTGCTGCTCAGGCACGTGGTTATATCCGGCGGCGCGGTTTTGATAGTGATGCAGTGCGGCGTTTCCGCTTGGGTTATGCACCAAGCGGTTGGAATGCGTTGTGCGAGCACTTGAAGCAGGAGAGCATCGATCCTGAACAGGCCAAGCTCCTCGGGCTTATTCGTAGCGGTAAAGAGGGGCGAGGCGATTACGACATGTTTTGTCAGCGGTTGTTGTTCCCCATCGACGATATGGTTGGTCATGTGGTTGCTTTTGGTGGACGGGTACTTGATGATAGTTTGCCAAAATATATCAATTCGCCCGAGTCGCCATTGTACCATAAAAGTAGCGTTCTTTACGGTTTGTATCAGGCGAAAAACGAGATGCGCCGACAACGCAAAGTGGTGGTGGTTGAAGGTTATTTTGATCATTTGGCTCTGGTGCAAGCGGGAATTGAACATGTTGTTGCAACCTGTGGCACCGCCCTTACCGGCGAGCATGCCAAGGTTTTAAAGCGTTATGTCGAGCAAGTAGTGTTGTTGTTCGATCAGGATAAAGCCGGGCAAAAAGCCTGCTTTCGAGCTATGCCGGTGCTGTTGCAAGCTGAACTGCAGGTGATGACACTAAGTTTGCCCGAAGGGGACGATCCCGATACCTGTGTGCGTCGCGAAGGGTTCGAACGCTTTGGTGAACGCCTCGATGGGGCGCGATCTGCCGTCGATTATCACATGGAGGTGACTCTGGGTGCTGCCGGTGACAATGCCGAAGCTAAGGCGCAGGCGATCAACGAGATTCTGGTGATGATTCGTCAGGTTCCCGGTGAAATAGAGCGTGATCTTCATTTGGCATCCCTTGCGCATTGTAGTGGGGTTGCGCCGGATTTATTAAGACGGCAATTGGAGCGCACGGTAGTCTATCAGGAACCGGAGCGCAGAACGCCGCGTCCGTCGGTGGCAGTACCGCAAAACGATGAAGCTCTAGCGTATGCTGGTCAGCAAGAGCCCTATCGAGAAGACTATGCCGAAAGTCTTGAGGATAGCTTTTACACAACGTCGCCAGCGCACCATGCAGTTACACCATCGGCTGACACCAGGACGCAAAAGTGGTTACTCAGCTTGATGATGGCCGATGAACAGGTGAGTCATCAGGCAATGGAAGCGGGGCTGGAAAGTCTTTTTGAGGATAAACATTGCCGCTATCTGGCCGATATTATTTACCATGCTTGGCAGGATAAGAAGCCGCCGGGGGAATGGTTGCTCGATAGTTGCGAAGATCAAGAACGACAGGCATTACTGACACAAATTTTGATAAGGGGCAAGGAATTCCCCGACGAGAATAAAGAGGAGATTTTTAGTGATTGCCGCTTGGCGGTAGCCCGGGGACAACTAAAGCAACGCAGGACAGAGCTGCATACGCTGATGCGTGAGGCCGAACATCAAGGTGATTCGGATCGTCAGACAGTCTGCTTGCAGGAACTGACCCGGATTAATCGTCAACTTAAAAACCGAACTCTGTAATACCTGAAAAAATGGATAGCTGCGCCAGTGGCTGACAGGAGAACATCAACTTATGGCAAAAAAAACAAAAGAGGAAGAGTTCCTACAACTCATCGAGACGGGAAAAGAGAAGGGCTTCCTGACTTATGAAGAGGTGAATGAGGCACTTCCCGACGATATGGTTGCACCTACTCAGCTAGACGAAGTGATGACCATGCTGGGTGAACTGGATATTGAAATTATCGACGATGACCGCAAGGATGAAGATCGCACGACCTCGTCCAAAGAATCGACTGCAAGGCAGGCGAAAGAGAGCGGACAAAGTTTTGAAGCCGGAGTGATCGGGCGAACCAGTGATCCAGTGCGAATGTACTTGCGCGAAATGGGGCAAGTCTCCCTATTGACTCGCGAGGGAGAAGTTGAAATTGCCAAACGCATTGAAGAGGGAGAGGGGTTAATTACTCAGGTAGTTTTACGCACTCCCATAGCTTTGCAGGAAGTGTTGTCTCTCGGTGATGATTTATCTGCGGGCAATATCGGGATTGTCGATATTACCAAAGATTATGATGATGAAGAAGGTGCGGCGGCAGAAGAGCGGCAATATAAACGTGTTTTAGGCATTATTGCACAGCTTCGGGAAAAGAACGATGCTTTAGCGGTACAGCTTAACCTTGTAGGTAAGGCCAAGGAAAAAAAGCAGACTCTGGTTTGCATAGATGAGTTAAAAACCGAGTTGTGCGATTTGATGCGTAAATTACGCCTCAAAGATAAAACGTTTGCCAAACTTGGTGAGCGGCTGAAACAGCTTTCTGTCCAAGTAAAAAAAGGCTTAAGTGAAGTCGCTGCCTGTGAAAAAGAATTAGATTGTCCTCACAAAAAAATCCGTAGCCATTTACGCAAATTTCATAAAAGCGAAAAAGATGCTGTCAGTGTATCCGAGAAGCTGGGCAAGGGCGCTGAAGAACTGTTGGTGATTGAAAAGCGTCTTAAGGGGGCGCAACGTAAATTCAAGCGTGTTGAAGAGGAAACCGGTTTCAGTGCCGAAGAGTTGATTGAATCCCTCAAAGAAGTGCATCGCGGGGAGTGGCGTGCCAAGGTTGCCAAGACCGAGCTGGTGGAAGCCAATCTGCGTCTGGTAGTGTCAATTGCCAAGAAATACACCAATCGCGGTTTACAATTTCTCGATTTGATTCAGGAAGGCAACATCGGCCTGATGAAAGCGGTAGACAAATTTGAATATCAGCGTGGCTACAAGTTTTCCACCTATGCCACATGGTGGATTCGTCAAGCCATCACCCGTGCTATTGCAGATCAGGCGCGGACGATCCGTATTCCGGTGCATATGATAGAAACCATCAACAAGTTGATCCGTACCAGTCGCCAATTAGTTCAAGAACTAGGTCGTGAACCGATTCCTGAAGAGATCGCAGATCGGATGGATCTACCCCTTGAAAAAGTGCGCCGGGTGTTGAAGATTGCCAAAGAACCGATCAGTCTAGAAACACCTATCGGCGAAGAGGAAGATTCCTCCCTCGGTGATTTTATTGAGGATAAAGGAGCTGTTTCGCCATTGGAAGCGGTAATCAATGGTAATCTGTCTGATCAAACTGCCGATGTGTTATCGAGTCTGAGCGAGCGTGAGGAAAAAGTGTTACGCATGCGTTTTGGAATCGGCGAAATATCTGATCATACCCTCGAAGAGGTTGGTCAGGACTTTAGCGTTACCCGCGAGCGAATTCGTCAGATTGAGGCCAAGGCGCTGCGTAAATTGCGCCACCCCAGCCGCACCAAGCGCCTGAAGAGTTTCGTCGAAATACCGTAAAGTTGCTATTAGCCCTTGACAGGGGTGCTATTGTTTGTTATAAATGTCGAGTTCAAGGGCAAAGCACATACAACATGACGCGGGGTGGAGCAGTTTGGTAGCTCGTCGGGCTCATAACCCGAAGGACGGAGGTTCAAATCCTTCCCCCGCAACCAATATTTCAACAGCCGATTCGCTTACTAAAGCGAATCGGCTGTTGTCGTTTTAGTTCTATAATATTTCATCTGTGATAAATCTTCTTACAAAAAACCTGTTCAGCCCTATAGGACACCCACAAAGCAATTTACATAATGAACCTTATGCGACATAACACGCCCTCACGCCCTAGGAAGGCGAAGGGGATATTCTATATTACCAACGTCAACTAAAACCGGTCATGGGTTCAGGTCTTGAAATGTCAGGTTTTCCTCTATAGTGTCGCATAACAGCTATTACGTTGTGCCGCAGTTAAATTGTTCTTATAAGCTGATATATGTTAATTATAACATGGTGTTAACGCCGGGGAGAACTCGCAGCTATTTGTCGCAGGATGATCAATGAAAAACTATAGGACAGGTAGAAAGCGCCGAAAAAAGGTAGAAACCTAACTTGGAAGCGTATGAAGCGACAGATAGCAAAGTGGATTCCCACGGCCAAAGTGCAACATCCATACCTGAATCAACGCCTCTGCGTCTGATCTGAGGCAGGAGTCCAGTGCGGTAATTCTGCATGTTTGGGATCTGTGCGGGGGGGGTATCGGGCAACCGATATCCCTACCGCGACGGTTATTCTTGATGGTAGGTAAGCTATGAGGCAGGCATTTAACTCTAAATTATTCTTTCGCTAAATAAAGGCCCGTGTTTAAAGAGCTGTTCCTTCTCGTTGTCTTTTGGTATTGTAATAAATATTAAGTATAATAATTACGAGTAACCTGTTGGAGGGTCATCACATTATGTCTCAAACAACCATGACAGTTAGGCTTAATGGCCTATTGAGTGATTTTGTTGCGGGAAACGTTGGCGGGTCTGGCTCCTATGAAAATGTGAGCGAATATATTCGCGATCTTATCCGTCGAGATAAGGAACGCGTAGAGCAACAGGCGTTCCAACGTCTTAAAGCGGAACTCACGCTTGCATTTTCTGCTTCTGAGGGTTCCTATGTGCCGTTAACCGCTACAGACGTTATTAAGCGCAATCAGGTTAAGCAAGTTTGATGGCGCGGTTTTTAGTTCAAGATGTTGCGTCGCATAGGATTGATGAAATTTATCAATATACATTGAGTCAATGGGGCGTAGAACAGGCTGATAATTATGTTATTGGACTATTTGATACTTTTTCAAAGATAGCATCGCACGAGATCCTTTCACGACCGATACCTGCTGAGTTTGGCGTATCGGGTTTTTTCTTTAAATATGAAAAGCATTTTGTTTATTGGCGGCATTTGAGCAACGGTGATATTGGTATTGTTACAATACTGCATGAGCGTATGCATCGAATTGAATGTTTACGGGATGATTTTTAAGGGGCATGGAAAGAACTGGGGGGGCGTGAAAACTATTGAAAACTATGGTACAGGCACTTATCCATTCAACAATAAGCAAGAAAACGACACACCCAATCAACATAACTTAGCTCAGTACGATAAGCATAACGGTCAGTTCGCATCGCTTTAATCAACCGATCAACAACCTCACCATTTCGTTCCCGCGCCTGAGCCAACGCACCTTTACTATAAACATCACCGCCTACGTTATCGTTAGCCGCAACGGTAACAGGGGTATTCTCGCGCCCCACCGTCACATGAGCGCTTTGCAATTGCGTTGCGCCACTTTTCCAGTGCTCCCAATCTAAATCAACAGCCCAATCAGGTTTGATAAGTTCACAAAACAAAATCTGTATAGCATGGACAGATTGCTTGAATTGCCAATCTTTCAGGTCATTTTTGCGGCCTAACACACGAAGCCAACCCTCGACATCTTCACGATTATGGTGCTGCCAACCGCTTACCCTCATAAGCCTTAATATACTCCTCGGCACGAATTACATACCAACGATCAAAGGGTTCTTTTACGTTGTTGCGGCGTACAAGGGCAATAAACCTATCCCAAAAACGTCCAATTTTATCTGAGTTTTTATCTTGCTCCATAATCACCTCCGTTGTATTATCAACCGCTATCCCCCTGTGTCAGAATAGAAGTCGTCTCCACTTGTGATACTATAGTCTAAACTCAAGGGGCAAAAAGAGAGGACATATGACCCATTATCCAAAAGAGCTAAAAGATAGCATTATTGCCAAAAT
>JAYEOA010000032.1:0-4810 GCA_034722515.1 Thermodesulfobacteriota bacterium
TCTGATCCATACAGTTACGCTCAACGCCGATTGTGTGACTGTCACCGTCGATGGTCAACTGCGCTTCTCACGTTTCCAAGTGTTTAGAATCTTCTCCAGTTAGTCAGCTGCGTCCCCCATGATTTTATTTCTGTTGCTTTTATGGCTGGCGAATGTTAAACTTTTATTTAACTGGATGGAGGTAACGCAATGCACACAACAAATTTAAAAAAAATTGGCGGGTCAGTTTTGATGGTTGTTCCACCAGTGCTTTTAAAAGCTTTGGGGCTTAATGCCGGATCAACCGTTGGGGTTGAGTTAGACCACGGACGTTTATTAATTGATCCTTGCCCTAAGCCAACTTACCGGCTTGAAGATTTATTATCCCAATGTGAAGCAACAGCGGAAATCAGCACCGAGGATAGAGAGTGGCTTGACAACACGCCAATCGGGGGCGAACTGCTATGAACCGTGGAGATATTTATTTAGTCTCTTTAGATCCAACTTCAGGACACGAACAAAAAGGCACACGGCCAGTATTGATTATTTCTCCGGTAGCTTTTAACCGTATAACTAAAACCCCTGTTGTGTTGCCGATCACCACCGGCGGGAATTTTGCCCGTAGTGCTGGTTTTGCTGTATCTCTTGTTGGGACGAAGACCACCGGCGTTGTTCGTTGCGATCAACCCCGATCCGTAGACATTTCCGCACGTCGAGGGCGTAAGCTTGAGACTGTACCAGACGCCATAACTGATGATGCTCTGGCTCGTTTAACAACGATTTTAAGCTGATATGTAAAAATCAACATGCTCCTGAGCCATTCCGGAAAACTCGATCCCCAGTTCAAGCTCTGATAGCCAGATAGCAATCTGATCCGTCCGAAACTCTCCATGCGCAAGTTGCACATCGAGTAACCAGTTATTTACCCCTTCTGGTTGTGCCCCTTCACGATAAAGGAGAAACTTTTGTTCCGGTTGTTCACGCAAGATCCGGTATTTAACGCTAAACTCATTGTTGTCGAGAAGGATTTTTTCAATGCCCGGCATTTCCAAGGCGTCAAAGTCGCCCCGTAGCTCTTTTTTATTGTCGTACCAGAAGATAATGCGGTGTTTCTCAAATAATTTTGTAAGAGCTTGAGCAATTCGGTTCATGAATTTGCGACCTTCAGAATTTGTTCGACAATTTATCTATTCAATCTGCGCAGTAAGTAAATAACGATTCTAGACATTTCACCTCTTACTCCGCAACATCGTAAGGCATGAACAAATAACGAATCGTTGTCCAAAATTCGCCAAATTGCTCCGATGTATCTCTAGTCAAGTATCCGGAAACAAAGCTTTGTAACTCTTCAATAGACAAGGCATCGTCCAGAAAAGGTTCTATAACACTAGCACGTAAAGCATTGAGCTTAGGAATGTTCAGTCCAAGCCTGTAAACAGTTTCAATCGCTGCTTGGTCACTGTCATCAGCAGGACTGATTGCTCCGTCACCTGTAAAAGAAAACCGTTTTTCGCAGACAGGATCAAAAGGGGATACCAACAGATCACAGTCAAACCAGTCATCTTTCAAATTGCCGCAATGACGCGGTTCACCCTTTTTGAGCTGATTTTGGCAAGAGCACAGCATATTGCTGAAATCGAGGGCATCTGTTGCTGAATCATTCTGCGGTTGAAAGTGTTCGACATGAGAATCGGAGTCTTTAAGTCGTCGCTCGCAATAGCAGCAAATATAGCCCTGTTCGGTCATCAAAGCATCTTTAACTGCCTTTTTGGTATTACCGCTCAATTCATTGTAAGCAGGCTGCCAATCATCGTTAGCGAGCAGCTTCCACTCTGTGAAAAGCTGTGGCTCGTCTTGCTTCACAATATATTTCATTTGCCGATCAACTCCTTGCGCTTGATCAGCACCGAGGCTTTGACCAGATCAGGGTCTTCACCAATTTTATTTTCCAGAATTTCAATTGCCGTTCTTGCCTGACCCAATGCACCATCGTCTATTTGTTAGTAAATTTGTCGCAATGCGTTCGTAACATCATCCGGGCGGGTTGTTTTTAGCCCCATCAAATCTTCCAAAACGCGCCCTACCGTTTTCCCGTACGATTCCGATGGTGCAATAGCAGTCAGCCCACTATCCGTCATGTTAAGAAGGAACAAGTTTTCTGGTTGCACATGCGTTACAATGTGCGGTGAATGGGTAGAAATCAGAAACTGGCAGTTGGGAAAAACTTCTATCAATTTCGGCACAACCAAGCGTTGCCATTTAGGATGAAGATGGAGGTCTATTTCATCAATCAAAACAACCCCTTCCCCCGCCAACGGCTTATTGCTCATGGGATTGGCATTAGCAATCCGTCGAGCCAAATCTCCGACCAAAGCCATCAGACATTTTTCCCCATCCGACAACTGACTGACCGTCAGCTGCTGCCCATTCTTTTCTATCTCCATCCGCAACGGGTTGCGTCGTACCGTCAAGTTTTTAAACTCGGGCATAAATTGCCCCAAAGCACTGCGTACCGCTTCAAGCTGAGGATCGGGGAACTGAAAACCATCAGGTTTAATCAGCGCATTAACATATTTGCGATTCTCATTTTCCAGATCTTCCCGCTCACGAAACCATTCAAAAAATGTGCGAAAATTAGCGCCACTGGTTAGCGATTCGTCATAGGCAGAAAGAAGATCAAAGCTATGTTTACCTTTAATTCTCAGCGGGATATCCAATACAGTTCGATTCACCGGATAATAGGCAAGGATCGGTAGATCCACGTTCCCACTGTGTAAGGTGATTTGCTCTTGTAGCAGACGAGAAAGCTCGCTCACACCTTGCAAAACGGAGCGCTCATCTTTGTTACGATAGCCGGCACGAACTTTAGCCAGCTTCCAGGTTGTCATTTGGTCGTCATACTGACAATGGAGCTTGAGGGATGAAGTTGATTGACCATTTTTGATATCCTCAGGCTTAATTGGTCGACCGGAAGCACCGCTATGTTTTATCCGGTTAACTGCCCATGACAACATAATTGCCACAGCATCAAGAATGGTTGACTTGCCCGAACCATTCATGCCGACAAAGACGTTTAACTGCTTATGAAATTCCAGATTTACCGAGGAGGCACCTCTAAATGAGGTCAGATTTAATTTTTTTATATACATTTTCTCGGTTCTCCTTAACTAAGCCCAGTAACTTTCTTCGACTGATAAAATCAGCTTACGTTCCAAATTCTACCCGCCAAATTCCAGCAGCAATGTCTGCCAGTTTTATTTGTCTTGCCTCAATTGTTTGCTCGTCCCACTGTTCATAATGTTCTGAAATAGATTTTGTAATCTGGAAGTTACTTTGATTATAGATCACTTGCTTCTCGGCATAATCTTTATTACCAACGTTGCGGTTTTGTCTTGTTTCTAGTGGTGTCATATTGGCAAGACGGTAGATCAGTCGATCTTGTTTGGATTCTTCTATGTAATTCCATGATTCAGAAGGGTTTTCCGGGAGGATATGTTCGAGATTATAAGTAGCACTTTCAAATCCAAAATCTTGACCAGAACATTGTCGCTCTATTTCAAATAAGATATAACGCACAATTTTCTTGTTACGTGTATTCGTCGTGCGCAATTCTTTTTCTGCAAAAGAGTCTTAAACTGCCAATCATTAGGATGCACTGTTTTTAAAGCTTTAAACACTCCGGTCTGATCAACATAAGTTTCATCTGAAACATTTTGAGCTATGTCGTTATATAATCTCTCTTGTTCGTGAGCTTGCAGATTACATTGTAGCGAAACGACACAACCGATACTGCACGTAAAATTCGCGTAAAAGATTGTCGGTTGTCATCGAAAAAACACCGATGGCACGCCATTAACATTGCTAGAGGCTGTCTAACACTAAACATAATAAGCTGTTCCAGTGCTTTTTTTTCCTCCTTGTTCCAGCTTGCATCTTGTGGATCACGCAAGCTGGCATAAACCTCGGCACAATGAAAAACCAAGAAAAACCAAGGGGGACGCTGTTAGAAAAACCAAGGGGGACGCTGTTAACTAACTGGAACAAATCCCAATCCGTGACATAATCGAGAGGAGCGGCGATGTGAGTGATCTGATCCATACAGTTACGCTCAACGCCGATTGTGTGACTGTTACCGTCGATGGTCAACTGCGCTTCTCACGTTTCCAAGCGTTTAGAATCTTCTCCAGTTAGTTAGCTGCGTCCCCCCTGACTTCCTTCAACCTTTCAACTTCTTCAAGACTTAAACCAGTCTTGGCGGAAATAGACGATGAATCCAACACATTAAGCAGATTTTTAGCTATTTCGATTGTTTTTTCTCTCTCGCCACGCTCTATCCCCTGCTCTATTCCTTGCGCCAATCCTTGCGCCAATCCTTGCGCCCGCCCTTTTTCGTCGGCTGAAGCAATTTTGCTTTCTACATCCGCAAGAACCTGCATGCGGGTTTCATAAACTAAGCGCTCATCTTCATTGAACATCCGGTCAACTGCTTGTATCGCTTTGACGATGGCTCGGTCGCTCGCCATCGTTTCCGGCAACTTACCATGCTGCAACTCGTGGGCTTTAGTTAAAAAGGTAATCCAGCGATCCAGCGGTTTGCTCAGCTCTTCGTACTGTTTGCGGAATTTGCGCAATTCGATGTAGTGCAGCTCAAACATATCGTGTAAATTATCGTCTTCACCGCTGGTGATGTTGGTGATCTTGTACAAATTATGGAATTCAAACTCAGACGGTACGAAATTAAAGTCAAGGATGTTGATACTAACCGTTCGTTTCAGTTCTTTAAACATCATCCCTTCACTGAGTTGTTCGGTGACGAGTTTGGCCCAGTAGT
>JAYEOA010000033.1:0-4799 GCA_034722515.1 Thermodesulfobacteriota bacterium
TCAATGAGATTTTTGATATGGAGATATCGGAACTCAAAGAAAAATAAAACGGATAATCGCGCAACTCATCAGCAGTCACCGTCAAGTGTGAGTTACCTCCAAGCTGTTGATAACCCGGCAGCGAAACATCGGCCAACACTATTGATGGTAAATACAGCAACAAGCATAAACCCAAAACTAGGGACACTCCCCATATTTTTCGTTTCATCAAACCAACCATCACACTACCTCCCAATCGAAGTTGGCTACTGCTCTCTTTTTAGCATCAAAATCGATCCCAATGAGATAGATGCTTCTGCCATCAGCAAGGTATTTTTCCTGATAGTTTTTATCTTTAATCTGTTGCAGGGCTTTACCAATATTATCGCCAGCGGCATCTACTTTGAATTCGATGATGTAAATAACCTCATCCATTTTCACGGTCAAATCGATACGCCCCCGATTGGTTACATCTTCGGGGATAAGATCCAGCCCCAGACTAGCGAGGTAGGCATAAATGACACTGGCGTAGTACCCTTCGTATTTGCCGATAGGATTTTTGACATGATTGTTGTAGGGGATGGCGGCGAAGAGGGCACGGATGGTTGCTTCAAGGTTATCCATGTCAGCTGATTTAAGGCTGGTGAGCAGTTCCTTTTTAAGCGGTAGGGTGTTGCTTGTAGCGGTTAAATAGCTGATAAGAATGTCGTTAAACGACATAGCAACTTCGCGGTTGGGAAACCCCAGAAGCAATTCGTAGCCGAAATCGGTAATTTCGGCGCTCTTTATAGTTAAATATCCGGCTTGAAATAAGATCGGCTCTAATTCTATATCTTCGATATCAAAGCTATCGATCAGGCTTTCTGATACGCGTAGGTTATCCAGTTGTGGGATGTAGTAATTATTCCGTTGTATCAATTTGATCAGAAATGTTGGCGTACCGGTGGCAAACCAATAATTTTTATAAACTTTATCGTTGCGGATAAACAATAAAATATCAAATGGATTGTAAACCGGTTCGCCAAGGAAGTTATAACCGTTGTACCACTGACGCACCTTGTCCATATCGACGCCGCGAAGATGGTCAACGAAGGTGGTTTCCAAATCATTTTGAGTGTAACCGCAAATAGTCGCATATTTTGAGCTGAGGCTGATATCTTCCAAATTGTTCAAGCCGCTGAACACCGAAACCTTGCTGAACTTACTCACCCCGGTTAAAAAGGCAAACTTGATATATTGGTCACTATCCTTGATGGTGGTGTACAGGTCTTTGAGCACCTCGCGCCCCTGTTTAGCGACTTCGATTTGATCGAGATTGTCGACGATCAGCTTGTCGTATTCATCGACGAGGATCACCACTTTTTGCCCGTATTTTTCGTGGCAATCCATGATCAGCTGCTTAAAACAATTGCCAATATCTTCTGGCTTTTTACAGGTAATATTAAGGCGGTGCTGGTTTTCTTCGAGAATGCCGATAACATCCTGTTTCATATCGGTCAAATCACGCGCTACCCCGCCGAAACTAATTTTTATAACGGGATATTTCACCGTCCAATCCCATTGATCGTGAATAGCCAAGCCCCGAAACAGCTCCTCGCGCCCTTCAAACAACGCTTGCAATGTTGAAATCAGCAGGCTTTTTCCGAAACGGCGCGGGCGGGAGAGAAAATAGTAGCGTCCGCCGGCGACCAAGCGTTCAATTGCGGCAGTTTTATCCACATAGAGATAATCGTCCTCGCGGATATCGGCGAAGGTCTGAATGCCAATGGGCAGTTTTTTTAATTTAGTCATAGAATGGTAACCTCCATAAAAACCAGGGACACTCCCCACATTCTTCGTTTCATCAAATCAACCATCACACCACCTCCCACTCAAAACCAACCTCATTCTTTTTCTCGCTGTCAAGATCGATCCCAAAAGCTGCGGAACAAATACTTTATCGCTTTAAACTATTATAACATTCTAAATTTAAACATTGTTTCCAATTCTTCGAATTGTTTTTCATCAACAACAACTGAAATAGATTCGTAATCTTTTTCATCTACATCAACATGAAGATTGATATTCATTTTTTGCGGTCCACAGGGATGGAACTCTGCCAAGGTTTCCCATTTTTTTGAAAAACGTATTTTTTGTGCAACCCAATTATCTTTTTCCATATCCAAATATACGTAATAATATGGAGCGTCATTCCTTAGTTGATGCCAGTTATTTTTAATAAATTCTACATACAACTTATGCGCCACCCGGCTCTTATCTCGATCCAGATCATCCTGTTTTTTGCGTAACTCCTGAAATTGTTCACATAGCTGCCGTTCTCTGTCAAACATCATAATTAGTTGTTTTCTATCATTTTCATCCATACGCCGGAGCTCCTTTGGTAGTTAATTATAAAATAGCGTAATACTGAACCAACCATCACACCAACTCCCAATCGAAGTTGGCTACTGCTCTCTCTTTGGCATCAAAATCGATCCCAATTAGGTAGATAGTTCTGCCATCGCTGAGATATTTTTCCTGATAGTTTTTATCTTTTATCTGTTGCAGGGCTGTACCAACATTATCGCCACCGGCATCGACTTTGAATTCGATGATGTAAATAGCATCATCCATCTTCTAAATCCTTACGTGCTGATGGCGTTACGTAAACACGGAAAATCATGATCTTAAGGACTTTCGTAGTTCATCCAGACTCAGCCACTGAGATTCGTCATTCAGTTCAGCTTCTCTTATTTTCAAAACGTCCTCATGCCATGCTGGCGATTGGAGCGAATCCGTTTCATGAAAAATTGCCTCGGAAATTATTTCAAGCAATTCAACTTTGTGAGCAATAGGCAATTCACGTATTTCTGTAGTTTCAATTTTCAACTTTTCCTCCATATTTTAAGAGATAAAGAGGGCAATTCGTGAATTGTCCCTACACCATCAACATCAAACCATCTCCCACTCAAACCCGGCAACCGTTTTGTTTTCTGAATCAAAATCGATGCCGACCAGATAGATGCTTCTGCCATCGCTGAGATATTTTTCTTGATTCTGACGTAAAATATTTTTTACATCCTGTTTCATATCGGCCAGATCACGAGCCACGCCGCCGAAACTGATTTTGATAACGGGATATTTGACGTTCCAATCCCATTGGTCATGAATCGCCAAGCCCTGAAACAGCTCCTCGCGCCCTTCAAACAGGGCTTGCAGCGTCGAAATCAGCAAGCTTTTTCCAAACCGATGGGGGCGGGCGAGAAAATAGTAGCTACCCTGTGCAACCAATTGTGCGATGAGTCTGGTTTTATCTATGTACAGATAATCATCTTCCCGAATCTTTTCAAATGTTTGAATGCCGATGGGGAGTTTTTTTAATTTGGGCGTTGTTTTAATCATGAATGGTCACCTCCAAGGTGCGGGAGACGTAATCGGGGCTGGAGAGGGTGCCGGGTGAAGGATAACTCGCAACAGCGTTCAAATTATAAATGCCAATATCCTCACCGCCCTCATTATATGGCGCCAACGGGGAAGGATCACAAGTTACATCAACCGTGAAACCATCAACATCAAACGAAGGGGCAGCATCAATGGTATTACATTCAATCAGTGCTAAACTATAATTACCAGCATTCGCTATTGGAGCGATCCCCCATTCCAACCCCGCACGTGCCGCCTGATACGCCCGTGCTTGCATCACTGCCTGAGTGCTGGTCGCCTGCCCAATGGTACTCAAACTCACCATGTAGGTTCCCAGCAGTGCGAGCACCACGAGAATAAAAATCGCTTGGACGATGGTGAAACCGTTTTGATTGTTTAGATTCATAGGATTTATTGCCATGGTTACGGTGCGTTATCGACGTGAACTTGATGAAGCAGGGTGATGCGTTCACCCTTATTTTCTAAAGCGAGTTGCATGGTTACCAAACCACTGCGGGTGGTTGTGCCGGCGGCGTAGGTAAAGGTGCTATCACTTAATATAATATGTTTAGCAACTAAATCACCATCAACAGCATTTGGGTCATGTTGATCATTATTAAACGATGATCTCGTATGTCTGGTTAACTTATCGGCACTAATCTTATAAGTTACTGCTTCATCGACGATAAAAAATCGTTGCAAAGGGGAAGGAAAAGGAAACTGTTTAGACGCGAACGACAGAACCATATGCCCAGAACCTGGAGGATCTTCGGCGTAACCAGCATGCTGAACTCGATTCATATCAGCTATATTACTAACATCGCCAGAATCACAATATGCATTAGCTTTAGTTGAATTATTATCTTTATCACTAGAAAGATTGTACACAACGATCCAATCTCCCAAATCAACATCACCGCTATGTTGCAAACCACCTAACACCTCAAAACCATCGGAATCAGGTGATGTAAATTTTAACACATTAGTACCATCACCAACAGCCCGCCGATACCGCCCACCATCCACCACATGTAAAAATTCGACCCTTTTTTGATCGTCACTAACGCGCACACTATTCGGCAATGCCGCACGAATATCGCGCTGCATGCGCCGCAACGCCATCTCTGCCTGATCAACCAGTTCGGTGCGCCGCTCTAAATCGATGTAACCCTCAATGGGGCGGCTGATAAACATACCACCAAGGGAGGATAAAATACCGATGATGACAATGGTGACCACCAATTCGACAAGGGTAAAGCCGGCGAGGGATGAATACGATTGTCGATATTCAAACCGCTCCGTAGGGGCGAACCTGTGTGTTCGTCCGCCTGTGGGTTTACACGGTTGGAACCGGAGCAAGGGCGGACACGCGAAGAGCAAGGGCGGACACGCGAAGAGCAAGGGCGGACACGCGAAGA
>JAYEOA010000034.1:0-4786 GCA_034722515.1 Thermodesulfobacteriota bacterium
ATTCTTTTTTGTTTCTCATTCCTTGGACAAGTTCCATATAGGTCACAACAGAAATAAAGAAATTGCTGGAATTTTCAATGACTTGATATGCATTCTCATTTCCCTTTAAATACCAAATGAGGACATCTGTATCGACGAGCATTTAGAACCTTCCTTTTCTTAAATTTCTAACGTACTCATTAACATTATCGACCATGTCATTATCTTTCCACATTCCGAACGCTTCATTTTCTTCTGTTTTATTCTTCAGTCTTTGGTAGGGAACAAGCTTGGCGCAAGGCTTTCCACGGAGAGTTATAACGACCTCTTCACCTCTGCTGACAGAATCAATGAGTTCTTTTGAATGAAACCTCAGATCTTTTGCTGTGGCTTTCATGATGTCTCCTATGGTTAAGTTTATATTTAGAAGTGTAAACTCACCGGCAATTTGAGTCAATTAAATTTTTTAAAACGATGTTATTTGCTTTGGATGATTTTTACAGCGAACGTCTAACATCGCTGGCAAAATAAAGCTGCATAGCGGAGCGGCGTAGTTTTATTTTGTCCGAGTGCATGTACTTGTGTAAGCCCAGCATGGGCATGAACTCATGGGGTGGAGATCCTCTGTTGGAAGATCACTGCCAGATAACCATGTTGTGAGTATGGCGTTAATAGCTAGCAAAAGGCAAGGGTGTGCTTTCTAAAGGACAGGCACTTTATGCTAGGTTCGCATAATCGCCATTAGTTTTTTTATCTGGACGTTGACAGCAGCTACGCAACATTCCCCTACAATGTAGTTTCTCATTCTGCTACTATATCCAAGAAATAGCGTATTCTATAGGGTGCGCCATAAGGTTGGTGTGCGACAATGAAAGATAGTGAACGAGAAAACACTTAATGTGCAAAAATGATAATGAATTTTAGGAAAAATAAAAATGAGTCCTACTGTGTTTATAGAGCGTGGATATAGGTTTTTCTTTTTTTCAAGGGAGGAACAGCGTATGCATGTTCATGTATTATCTGGAGATGGAGAAGCAAAATTTTGGCTTAAACCTGAAATTGAACTTTCCAAAAATCATCATTATTCTCGAAAACAATTAAAAGCAATCGAGGTACTTATAGAGGAGCATTATAATGAGCTCGTTAGCGCATGGAACAAGCACTTTCACTGTTGAAGTTACCAATATTACCACCCATGGAATATGGCTCTTAGCCCATGATAAAGAACTGTTTTTATCGTATGAAGATTTTCCATGGTTTAAGGATCAGACAGTTAAATCAATCATCACGGTGGAAGAACATTCTTTAGGTCATTTTTATTGGCCTGACATCGATGTTGACTTAACTGAAGAAATAATTGAACATCCAAAAAGATTCCCTTTAAAAGCAAAAACCACATAACGAATAAGGATAGATAACGGGGCGCGATTGAGCGGCGCACGAAGTGTGACCGGCTCGAATCGCATTGATGGGTCGCGTTTTGCATCTTGCGACACTCAATAGCGCCCCGATGGGGTCGGTGCGAAGCGCCGAGCCTATCGTTGCTAATCAGCCGCGCGGCTTTTTGTGTCGGCTGAATTAGCCTTGTGTATGCCCAGCATGGGCATGAACTCATGGGGTGAAAGTAAAATTGTAAAGAACGTCCCCTGTGCTTTTTCCCCTGTGCTTTTCCAGATTGACACGATTGTTATGTGCGATTATACTTAGTTTTTAAAGTACGTAACTAAGTACATGCACATTTTGGAGTCCCTATGGATGTTATCAGTTATACCTCTGCTCGTGCAAACTTTGCTAAAACTATGGCACAAGTTTGTAATGATCATTCACCTATAATTATAACCCGCAAAAGTGAAAGCCCTGTAGTTATGATGTCTCTTGAAGATTATGAAGCTATGGAAGAAACAACTTATTTACTTCGCTCCCCTGCAAATGCAAGACTGTTACTTGAATCTATTGCTGAACTGGAAGCTGGCAATGGCATACAAAAAGAACTTATAGAATGACTTTAGCTTTCTCCTCGACTGCATGGGAAAATTATATTTACTGGCAAAATACCGATAAAAAAATACTAAAACGAATTAATCTCCTTATCAAAGATATTAAACGTTCACCTTATAACGGTATTGGCAAACCAGAGCCTCTCAAACATGGGCTTTCTGGTTATTGGTCTCGCCGTATTAATGATGAGCATAGAATTGTTTATAAAGCTCAAGGTGAAACTCTTTTGATTGCACAATTACGATATCATTATACTTCATAACCTTTAAAAGCAACCTAATGTAATCGCCATAGTCCTGATTCTTTAATTTGCTCAACTTTATTTTTTTTGATGGGGATCTGAATTTTAGTTGCCTTATCAAGAAAGTTAATATGTAAAGAACGTCCCCTCTGCTCTCAAGAAAGTTAATATGTAAAGAACGTCCCCTCTGCTCTCATAAGTACTTTCACAGCAAGTTATCGATTTCGAAGAAAATCTTCAATTGTAAGGTCAATATCTTTGGTGATTTGTCTGAGTAAAACAGGTGAAATATCTCTTCCCTTATGAAATGGCACAGTGGTTCCCCGACCATCCGAATGACGAAACTGTTTATGTGATCCTTTTTGTCTCACTTCACGGAACCCGAGACGTAAAAGTATAGCAGACACTTCTTTGGGCTTCAAAACAGGCATAGTACCCATAACTATGCCACCATTACATTTTGAGTTCCCCAAAATTCTCCTACCAGTGTAGGTTCTCCATCCTCAAGAAGCATCTCAATAACTTCCTTTAGATTGTTATTTAATTCTACCAAGGTATCACCTTGGGAATGTGCTCCAGGAAACCCGGGAACAAATCCGACAAAAAGGTCTGTTTCTATACATTTCTCAATAACTGCAGTAAATGTCCTCATTATGGTTCTCCCTATTTACAAGGTGTTAATGATGATTGAAACTGTTTTATTTTCATTTTCGCCCAGCGTTTACGTCGTCACCGCCGAACAGTTGCGATAACCAGCGGCGACGCAACATTGCGTGCACCACCACATTTTTCGAATTAAATAGCAGACGTATATTCCGTCCGCGTTTATTTGTTTGTGTACGCCCAGCATGGGCATGAACTCATGGGGTGGAAGTCTCCTGTTGGAAGATCACCGCCAGAAAACCATGTTGTGATTATGGCGTTAACAACTAGCAAAAGGCAAGGGCATTTTCGTGAGGAGATGTCCGAAGGAAGCCGGATGCAAAACTGCGGACTGATGAACAAGAACATCATATAATGCGTAGGCTGGAGGCGAGTTGGCACAAGACAACGAAGCCATGTGATCTAACGGCCAGCGTAAATGATGCAGTGGTGCAGGGAAAGTTCATGCTCTTATCTGGGGAGATCTGCTTGGCAACTAGCGCCAGTGAGGCACTGGAAACCGAAGAGAATTGGTTTGAAATTGAAGGTCAGCCAACATCCGACTTGACTCCTTCCGTCGGTTATTCGTTTGTTACGCTGGGATGAAAGTAAAATTGTAAAGAACGTCCCCTGTGCTTCTCGCGCTATCTATCCTTATTCGTTATGCTTGTTTAAAAAAGAGCGAGGGGCTTATATGAAAACGATTCGCAAGAGCCTCTATATGATCTCGTGATAACTTACGAGATCCACTCAAAATCATAGAAACCATACTTTTGCCACCAATTTCATCTTTGAAATCATTTGTTTTCAATTCATATTGCTCCATAAGTGTTCGTAAAACTGCAACGCCACTATCAATTCCCTTTATTTGGCTATTAAATTCTGAAAACTCTGTTGATGAGCTCTCCCAGTTTTCAATTGAACTCGCAAGAATTTCAATAAGTTGCTTGTATACAGTATATTCTTCAATTAACTCATCCATTAAGGATAAAGCTAACCCATATTCTTCGTCATTTTGAATATGGACGAGAAAACCCGCATTAGAAAATAAAGCATTTGCCTGTTTTTTAACTTCTAAGAAGTTCATTTTTTTGACTCCTTTGCATATTTATCACATAGTTTGTCATATTCTGTATGCGTTGTTATGTGTCTTACATACAGCCGATTATCACGGAACTCAATGAAGGCAATTAAACGTAAATTATTTCCACCTATATTAATTACCCACCACTTGTCTTTATATTTAAAGTTATCCAAACTTGGGAAAATAGACTTTAGTTCATTAGGATCATTGAAAGTGCCATTTCGAAGCAACTTATATGTTGTTTCAATTGATACTCTATCATTTGGATACAGTTTAGCAGCATCATTAAAGGGCTTCCTTGAGATTACATGCATAATTACCTTACTTTTGTTCACTCAAAGTGAACTATAGCACCACCTACAAATATTCACAAGTAGTGAACTATTCTCTTTAGCATAACGACCTGCATCAGCCGCCGCGCCGAGATACTCAAATAAAAAACGGGCGGCTATTCGCGGTCGGATGAATGCTTTTGTGTACGCCCAGCATGGGCATGAACTCATGGGGTGGAAGTCCCCTGTTGGAAGATCACCGCCAGAAAACCATGTTGTGAGTATGGCGTTAACAACTAGCAAAAGGCAAGGGCATATTCGTGAGGAGATGTCTGGAGGAAGCCGGATGCAAAACTGCGGACTGATGAACAAGAACATCATATAAGGCGTAGGCTGGAGGCGAGTTGGCACAAGACAACGAAGCCGTGTGATCTAACGGTCAGCGTAAATGATGCAGTGGTGCAGGGAAAGTTCATGCCCTTATTGGGGGTTATTTGCTTGGCAACTAGCGCCAGTAAGGCACTGGGAACCGAAGAGAATTGGTTTTAAATTGAAGGTCAGCCAACAGCC
>JAYEOA010000035.1:0-4557 GCA_034722515.1 Thermodesulfobacteriota bacterium
CCCAGTTCGAGGAGTTGGAGAGTTTCGCCCGTTTTGCCACCCGTCTCGACGCGGAGACTCGTGCCACCATTGAGCACGGGCGCCGCGTTCGCGAAGTTCTGAAACAGGGCGAACATCAGCCTTTGCGTGCCAGTGAGCAGATGGCTGTACTCAAAGCGGTCAATGCCGGACTGTTGGATGGGCTGGAGGTGGATCGGGTTGGCAATGTTGAAGGGTTGATACAGCAGCGAGTCCTCGATAAACTGCCTGAACTCTGTGGGCAGATGGAGACCGGCAAGGAACTGGATGATTCACAGTGGCAGCAGGTGCTGGATGTCGCCCGTGAGGTGCTGTCGAATCCTGAAGGGGAGAATTAAACCAATGGAATCCCCTGAACAGCTGCACAAGCAACTGGACAGCTTCGATGAGCTACGCACCATCGTCAAGACGATGAAGGCATTGTCAGCGGCAAGTATTCACCAATATGAGCAAGCGGTCACCGCGCTTACAGGATACTATCGCACTGTTGAGCACGGTTTGCATGTGGTCTTGAAGGATATGGATGTTGCGGAGCCAGCACCGGATCGCCACAGAACCGGCAAACTGGGTGCCATCGTATTTGGCTCGGATCACGGTCTCTGTGGTCGCTTCAACGAAGAGATCAGCCACTATGCGCTGCAGCGCATGGACTCTACGGCAGCTGAGCGAAAAAGCCGTTTGCTGCTTGCCGTTGGTGACCGGGTGGTTGCCAGCCTGGAGGCTGAAGGTCAGGCAGTGGAGGAAACTTTTCTGGTTCCCGGATCAGCTGCACAGATTACCGCTACCGTGCAAAAGATCCTGCTCAAGATCGATCAATGGCGTGAACAGTCTGGTGTCCATTACGTTTTCCTGTTTTACAACCGTCATTCTGGTGGCAAGATGTATCGACCCTTAGGTTTCGAATTGTTGCCCATCAATCTGCGACGTTTTCACCATCTGGAAAAGAGATCCTGGCCATCGCGCAGCCTGCCGACATTTACCATGGCAAGCGAAACACTATTCAGCCGATTGTTGCGACAATATCTGTTTGTCACGCTATCCCGCGCCTGTGCCGAGTCCCAAGCCAGTGAACATGCCAGCCGTCTGGCGGCGATGCAGGCGGCAGAACGGAACCTTGATGAACGATTGGAAGAGGTCACCATGACTTATCGCCGCGCCCGCCAGAACGCCATCACTGCCGAACTACTGGATGTGGTGTCGGGTTTTGAAGCGATCACTACAGATGATGCCCTCGCAAATTCGCTTCGACACCGGCTCGATAACGATATTGTTCTTTGAACTCTTAGGTCTTTTCCTATTTGCGCCGTCTAGATAGGCGTAGCGATTTAGCATCATAGCTAATTCATCGAGCAGGGTTCTTGCCATAGCCCTAAAACCATGTGGTGTTATTTCGCCTTGCCCATATTAGCGACCCCCGTTGGTATAAGTTCCATTCGCGTACCAACAACGTATACCAGATACCAACAAATAATCGGGATTCAACAGGATGACAGCGGACACCAAAGGACGCTAGACAAAAGAAAACCCGCTGTAGGAGCGGGTTTGATGGGTATTGCTGGACTTGCTCGGATTGTTAATGGCGGGAGTAGATGTGAATCGAACACACCGGGGACGGGATACGCCCCCCATCGGCTTTGAAGACCGTGAGCGCCACCAGGCTACTGACTACTCCCCCACACATTTTGTAAGCTCTGTATATCAGCTCGAACTCGCTGGTTCAAGTTTTTTTAGCGCAATCTGTTCAGGGTTGGATGATCCGCTTAGCCTGTTGCATCGCTTCAACGGTTTCCAGCATGTTGGATATTTGACCAATCTGCAATTTGTCCTGTAATTTGAAAAATTCCAGACACAGTCCACACGAACAGATGGTTACCCCGGCATCGGCAAGATGGTGCAGTGGTTCGAGCACAGCTGACCCTTCACAGGTGAGCTTTACGCCACTGTTGACGAAGAGGATTGTTGCTGGAAGATCGTCGGTTTCGGCCAGAGTGAATATGAAGTTACGCATGAGTACCTCCCCAAGTTCATCGCTGCCGGAACCCATGCATGAGCTGGAGATGTAGATGATGGTGGAGCCACTGATCTCTGTTGACTGTTGAATTGCATGAGCCGGGGACGGAGCGCTCGCAGTCTTTTTGCTCGGGCTGATAATTAGGCTGATCTGCTGTTCAGATACCGTGGCTTCGACCTGAAAACCCTCCTTGGTGGCTAAGCGGGTGACATTGGCTTGAGCAATGTCATTTGAAACCAGTACGGTGATGCTTTCATCTGGCTGCGCTTGTAGTTGTTTTCGGGTTTCCAGCACCGGGCGTGGACACAGCATGTCGCGGCAATCGAGTGTTATCATGATGGTATTATCCTCTGACGGTATTTTTTAATTTGATTCTGGTACGTTAATCAGCCGTATCACCGATTCAACATGGGGTGTTTGGGGAAACATATCCACCGGTTGTAGTTCCACCGCCTGATAACCGCGTTGACTCAACAAATCCAGATCACGGGCTAAGCTGAGGGGATGGCAGGAGACATAAATCAACGTTTCGGGGGCGAGCTTTGCCAAGGTGTCGAGCACCTCTTCGCTGCATCCGCTGCGGGGTGGATTGATCACGGCAGCCTTGAGGGTTGGTAGATCCTCTTGCAGATCTTGGATGATCTCAGTGGCATCACCGACGATAAAGCGACAATTATTCATGTTGTTGAGCTTGGCCGCAGCCTTGGCATTGAATATCGCTTCGGGATTGATCTCCACACCAATAATGTTAGCGCCACTGCTGGCCAAGTGCATGGCAATGCCACCGACGCCGCAGTACAGGTCTAGGGCAGCATTTTGCTTGCCTAGCCCCGCCCAATCGGTGACCAGGTGGTAGATTTTAGCCGCCTGGGTGTGGTTGACCTGAAAGAAGGAACTGGGAGATAGGCGCAAGCGGATATCACCAATTTGATCGATAAGGTCGCCGCCGCCGATAATTTTTACCGTGTTGCTACCAAAGACCACATTGCCCGCCGAGCCATTGATGTTCTGGTGAACACCGATAATTTCGGGTACCTTCTTTTTTAGCCATTTAGCCAGATGGGTCATCTCGCGGTAATTGCGCTCCGCACATACCAAAGTGACCAAGGCTTTGTTGCCACCGGGGCTGACACGCACGGCAAGGTAGCGCAATAATCCACGGCGGGTGATTGGGTTGTAGACATAGACATCTTGTTTTTCGATCTCTTCACGTAGCGCTTGCACCACCTTGTTGATTAACGGGTGCTGCTGGGGGCAGTTGCCGATGTCGATCACATCATGGGTGCCGCGTTTGTACAGACCGACATGGGCTTTACCACGGATTTTGGTGATGGCCAGTTTGGCAGTTGTGCGGTAACCGAATGTTTCCGGCGCGGCCCAAATGTTGTTTGGCTTAAGATCGTTGAGGCTGGGATAGTAGCGCAGTGCGGCAGTGATCAACTGTTGTTTATGTTTCAGTTGTTGCGGGTAGGCCATGTGGATGAGGGGACAGCCCGGACATTCGCCAGCCAGCGAACAGCCGGGGATTACCCGCTGGGAAGATTTTTTAAGCACCTTCATCAGGCGACCAATGCTGCGCCGTTGCCCTTGATGTTCGATGGCGACCTTGACCTCTTCACCGGGTAGGGTGCCGGCAACGAGGAGTTCTCGGTTCTCATGTTGAGCCACACCGACACCATCGCTGTTGAGGCTGTTGATGGTGGCGGTACAGGTGATTACCGATTGTTGTCGTTTTTTGCCGCCGCGAGGCTGTTGTCTGCTCATAAATTATATTCCGAAAAGGTAAAAGATTTAAGCGACAGTAGCCGCTTGGCTTGGCGCTGTCAATCCTCCTGTTGCCTCTTGACGCTTTGGGCACGGGGGACGTCCTTTACATATTCACTTTCTCGACAGAGCAACTCAAATTCTGATTATCATCGAACAATCCCCCACCACGCCTTAGTTGTTCGACTCACCGTAGCGGCGAGTATCCCACCGCCTTAGCAATATCTTTGCTGGCAATGACATGACGCCGTGTCGCTATATAACCCTTAAAGCGTACGCCTTATACGACTTTTAGGGTACTAATAAAAGGTGAAAATGGTTATCGAGTAGAGCCCAAGCCAAACACCGAGTTTGAGTGTCGCACAATAATACAGCGAAGCGATTAACAAAATCATCACGGTCATTGTCATTGATAAAAATATCGCAACCAGCAACACCTCTAACGATGACATGCTGCAGCGGGCGGGGACTATCTATGCGAGGTAAGCGTGGCACACTGAACAGTGTATACTTATTATTACGTTGAGAGGAAAGTAAAATCGTAAGAACGTCCCCTCTGCTCTCAAAGAACGTCCCCTCTGCTCTCATGTTCGCATGGAATGACTTCTCGCATGAGACACTGCTGCTATTTCTGGTTAAAATCGGTAGACACGTCTACTGATTTCAGTATATTATCAGTCGATATACAAAACAATCGGAGGGAATTATGGACAAAAAATCAATTTTAGCGATTCTTCAGGATTGGAACTACTGGTCAAAACCGT
>JAYEOA010000036.1:0-20104 GCA_034722515.1 Thermodesulfobacteriota bacterium
GTTTTTTCACTCCTATCTCCTCTCTTCACGCTGTATCTCTACAAACAAAGACACCAACCATGAATCTATTTCCAACAATTGTAAGACTGCTAAGCATAAAAAAGTGCATGGTGCTCTTGCGCACCATGCACTAGCAGCCTGTCGAACTATAGTGGACCGGAACTCATCACCGTACTCAGTTCTTCTATCTTATTATTCTTAATACGGTAATCATAGATATCCTGCATATCTTTATACACTTGGAATACCTGAAAGAATCCATGCCAGTGAGCGTAGTCAGGTCCATTCATGGCGCTACCCTGACGTGCGCGACGTCCGGTATGATGCCACAGATAATACATCAACTCCTGATAACCATCACGCCACGGATCTTTTTTGAGCAGCCCTTTAGCAGCCAACCCTTTCTTCATCTTCACCGCGCCATCCCAGTAGGTATTGTACAGGGCAACCGAGTTATCGAGAGTCTGAGCGGTATTTGTAATATGGCTCTGCGAATGGCAATTGATACATACTTTAGCCATCAACTTTTCGCCTTTAACACCATCACCACGCACACCACTACGAATTTCACTGCGCTTATGCATCAGATCCCACTTGAGACGATCATTTATATTGTGACTGGTCTCCAACTCACCGATGCCGCTCATATGGCAGGTAGCACAGGTCGGTGCGGTATAATCACCGGGCTGCCACGCACCTGGAGCACTATCCCATTCCCAATCTTCGCCCTCAGTCAGGTAACGCTGACCATGCTTGGACTCCAGATAGATCTCGATATCTGGATGATCAGGACCTAAGTGACAACTAGCACAAGCCTCCGGTTTACGCGCTTCAACTAGAGAAAATTGATGACGAGTATGGCACACGGTACAGGTACCGACAGAACCATCGGGATATAAAGTACCAACACCAGCAGGCCAAGTGCTGTTAATGGGCTTATTGTCTGAACCGAGTTCAACTTCAGAACCATGACACATTATACAACCAGACTTACGCGATGCTTCATTAACTGGTGAACCTGGTTCAATACCTAGGAAACCAGCACCTTCATGCACCAGTTGCAATGCTATCAACTTGCCACCAGCCTTATTTTTGTCATAAACAGCAGCACGGGACAGATCGGCGTGACCGCTTTTCAGAAATTCTTTCACTTCTGCCGGATGACAGCGAGAGCAGGTTTTTGATGAAACCATGGGAGAGATAAAAATTTTACCACCCTTAAGCCCTGAGCACTGGCTAGCCATGGGGGAATCTTTTTCCACCACGTGACAGTCAAAACAGGACACACCGGCGTGACCCATTTTCCCAAGTTTCCAATCTTCAATAATTCCCGGTGTTTTATCAGCATGACAGCTAATACATTTTGAGGCATCAGCAGTATAGCCGCGCTTGATCTCAATTTTACGCGGCGCTAAATTCGGACTTTCGGCACAAGCCAAGCCTGTCCAGATCAGCAATAACACGGCACTGATCAAACCAATTTTCCCATAAAGTTGATTCACATTGTCCTCCTGTGTTGAATTATTTCTTACTGATTACGATAAAATCTTTCGACCTGTTGCAGCATATCCTTATGACCAACATGCGGATGACAACTGGCACATTGTTTATCAGTTTCACCGCGTAGATAGCTGCGGTGAGCTAATAAGCCACCACTGGGCAACCCCGGACCAGTCAAATTATAGTGACAATGCCTACAAGCACTATCATAGGTAAACATTAGTCGATGCTGTTCTGCGTTATCCGCCCAATCAAACGATTTGCCATCAATGGTCATGTTATGAATCACATCACTGGTGCCCGTAATCGCCTTGGTAACCAAATACTCAACAAAATTACCGTGGGGCAAGTGGCAATCAACACACTGTGCCGCAAAACCCTGACGATTTTTGCCACCATGCACTGCATCCTTCCAGGCCGTTCGAAACGGCTTCATGACATGGCAACTAGCGCAGAACTCATCGGTATTAGTTGTTTCCACCATAAAACCGGAAGCCAACACCACAACCAGAGCGCAAAACACGCCAAAGACAGCTCCGAGTATCCAAGTTTTCCTTGATTTAGATTTAACCGGTGTTCCTCTGCTCGACATTCAATCACCTCCCTTTCATGTAGCAGATATGAAATGAGTTTTTTAAACAACAACTTAAAACGTATACTGTAAACGCGCAGTTAAAATTTCGGTGTCAACGGTGGGATTGGCAAAACCACTCGATGCATTATCATCCTGCATAAAATTGGCATACTTAATCAATAATTTAATATTTTTATTTAATGACTTAACAAACACTAAGTCAACCTCATCACCGTAGATGCCATCAAAAGCCTCATCATCAACGGTATCAAAATAGTGATAAACAGCAACAAACTTGCAGCCAAACGCCTTGGTGCTGGCGCTAACATAATAATCTTGCAAGCCACCCGTCAAACCACCGCCATTGGTGGCTAGGAATGCGTCAGCAAAACCATTAAACTTGTGGGCGGTACTATAGAGAGTATCGAAGGGACGGTCGTTACCATCCTGACCTGAAATATAGGAATAACCGACACCAAGATCTACCTTGCTGGCAATTTTGCCACCAACAAACAGATTCAACATATCGGCGTCGTGATCTTCACCATCGGCAAAGTCAGACTGGTGGCTATAATCGATATAATAATTAAATGGAGCCGGCTTACCGACAAAACGGAATCCATAGGTGGCACAGTCACGCGCGGTATCCGCTGCACTCTCGGTATCAAGGAGATAGGTGTAAAACGAGATACTGTGGTGTTCTAGCGGTGAGTATTTGGCGTTTAACAAATAGAAATGATCCAGATCCACATGAGTAAGAAAAATGGTATTTACCTGATTGGCATACCCGGCGTAAATCTTTAAATCTTTAAGCCTAGTATTGGTTACCGAAACCGCATCGAAGGACTGACCATTCAAACGCCACCCGATATTACCCAGCAAACGGGCATCATCAAGAATAATTTCCTGACGACCGACACGAATCAGCGTATCTGGAACCCCTTTATAGTCGAGAAACGCCTTATAAAGACGATTGCCGTCGGGATCAGCGATAATGTCGCGATCTGCGTCCCCACCACCGGGAAAACGAAATTCTTCCTGAACATTGGTCAAATTATGAAATTGTGCATACAACTCCACATCGTAAAATGTTCCGGTGCGGTAGCCAAGGCGGGTGCGTAGACTAAATTGCTTACCGGGACTCGTTGCATCATCTCGATGCTTATATTCATAACTGGCCAGAACATCAAGATCAGGCGTACCGGTCTTTAGTGCGGTAGTAAAATCATCCAACACTGTAGCGCCAGCAACAGTAACCCAACCCACAACCATAACTACAACAACAATCCACACCCTCACAAACATACTCATTGTTCAATCTCCCTTCAGTCAGTTTCGTTAAGAAAAAACATTCACACTAACAACCCTACTCTACAACAAACTAATGTCAACTAGCAGCCCGACAGGCTGCTAGGTAAAGTGTAAAAGTACAATAGATAAGTGTGCCTTTGCACAGTTCTATCTTGGTTATACAATGAACATGCCAAAACACCAGCACCACCCATAACTTACAGAAATAAAAAGGGAAATCCATTTCTGGATTTCCCTTTTCAAACGTTAACCTGTTATACCCCACCAAACCGTTACCCGCAGGTAACAATTGCCCCAAGCAGCGTTACCATCAAGTTACACTGCCATCGCCTAGCTGATATTTATGGATTTTTTCCCACAAACTTTTTCTTGAAATCCCCAAGGTTCGTGCCGTTTCCCCCCTTTTATAATCATGGGCTTTCAACGCCTGAGCGATATAGTCGCGTTCAAAAAAACTGACAGCATCTTTTAATTCATGCTCACCACCACAACTGAAACTTGCCACCGAATTGGCGTCATCTAATAAATCCTTCGGCAAATCATCGGGTAGAATTAATTCGCCAGAGCTCAAGGCAACAGCTCGCTCCATGGCATGTTCCAGCTGACGCACATTGCCGGGAAAACGATGTACTAACAAAATTTGTAGTGCCTCTGCGGACAACCGGCGCATCGGCTTGTTCATCAGTGTTGAAAATTTTTCAAGAAACATTTGCGCTAGCGGCTCAATATCATCGGTGCGTTCCCGCAACGGAGGCACTTCTATCTGGATAACATTCAGGCGATAAAACAGATCTTCACGAAATTTACCATTTGCGACATCATCGGCAAGAATATGATTCGTTGCCGTAACAATTCGCACATCAACCAACACCTCGTTTTTACACCCGAGGGGCTGAACCGTTCGCTCTTGAATTACCCGCAGCAACTTGGCCTGAGCAGAAAGGGGTAAATCACCGATTTCATCCAAAAAAAAAATTCCACCGTGAGCCAACTCCAATTTCCCTTTACGATCAGTAACTGCGCCGGTAAAAGCCCCCTTAGCGTAACCAAATAACTCAGATTCAATTAAATTTTCCGGCAGGGCTGCACAATTAACTTTTACCAGTGGGGCGTCACAACGCGAGCTGTGATGGTGAAGCAAATCGACAACACATTCTTTACCGGTGCCATTTTCACCAGTAATCAACACCGTTGAATCAATTGACGCCAACGAAATCGCTAGTTCCATAATCTTTTGCGCCGCAGCACTCTTGACAACCAGACATTTCATCTTATCCCGAATCGCAGGATTCTTCAGGGATTCATTCTCAGCACTCAAACGTTTCTGTTCGGTAACATCACGACTAATCAATAACGTTCCGAGAAAATCACCGGACGGGGAACGAATCGCCGTATATGAGTTGGAGAAAAAACGTTTCTGAGCATGGACAATGCGGCTACCCGATGAAATTTTACCATTTTTCAGGCTGGTAATTAGCTCGCGGATCCGATGATGCATGCGTTGTGGGTGAAGGACAAAAACACTTTTATCGAGTATTCTCGCCGCCTTGACGCGACGGATACGCTCAGCAGCAGGATTACAGATACGGATAATATCGTTTTCGTCAATAAAGACAACGCCTTCTGTCATATCTTCGACGATAGACTGATAAACAGATGAGAATGAATGCTGCATGCCACCTCCAGTATGTTTACTTTTGGTAACATTCTACCCACAGTACCACCTATCGTCAACTAAACTTAACTTTACAAACAAAAAAAGGGTGTCCCGAAGGACACCCCATAAAATATAATATTATAAATTTAAGTAATACTTGCTATTAAGCGCCAGCAAACTTCTCAAGCATAGCAGTGGTAACAGACTTCGGACGCTCGATAGCGTAACCCAAAGCACGATCCCATGTAACGTTAGGCAAGCAGCCCAAAGCACGACCTACACCGAACAGAACTGTGTAGTACTCATACTCAGTGAGACCATAGAACCACTGGATAACACCGGACTGCGCATCAACGTTAGGCCAAGGGTTCTTAGCTTTACCTTGCTCAACCAAGATATCAGGAGCTGTCTCGTAAATCATGGATACCAGCTTGAACAGAGGATAGTCTTTTAAGCCCTCTGTAGCCAGGCAGAACTCACGTTGTGAAGTATAACGAGGGTCCGTCTTACGTAGAACCGCATGACCGTAACCAGGGATAACCTGACCACTGTTCAAGGTATCCCACAGAGCTTCTTTCAAACCTTCTTTGGTTGGAAGCTCGCCGCCCAATTTACCCATAAAGGCTTGAGTCCAGCGCAGAACTTCTTCGTTCGCCAAACCATGCAGTGGACCAGCCAAGCCGTTGATACCAGCTGAATAGGCGTAGAAGATATCCGACAGAGCAGAAGCAACCAAGTGAGTAGTATGCGCAGAAACATTACCGGACTCATGGTCAGAGTGCAGGATGAAATACATACGAGCAACATCTTTATAAGACTCGCTCTGACCGATCATGTGAGCGAAGTTACCACCCATATCCAACTCAGGATCAGCAGGAATATGTACGTCTGCTTTGTACTTCATGCGATAGATGTATGCTGCCAAAGGAGCCAGTTTGGCCATCAGGAAGGTACAATCATCAAGCATGTCTTCCCAGCAAGTCATCTTGTTGAACTTACCAGCAGCATAGTTGTTTGAGAATACAGAGTCACGTTGCATTGCCAAGATACCAGCAGAGAACATAACCATAGGATGAGAATCGCGAGGAAGAGCACGAACCACGTCGATTACATATTGTGGAAGTACAGATAGTTCTTTCCACTCCTCTACAACTTCAAGTGTTTGCTCCTTTGTAGGAACATCACCTGTCATTAGTAGATACCAAAAACCCTCAACATAAGGATACTCGCTACCTGGAACTTTAGGCAGAGCAGCAAATGTCTCAGGAATGGTCATACCACGGAAACGGATACCTTCTTCCGGATCAAGATAAGAAATATCTGTAACCAAACTCTTGATCCCACGAGCGCCACCAATGCATTGACCGATTGTTACTTCGCCTAATGATACATCACCGAACTGCTTGATCAATTTGACAGTACGAGGACGATGTGCATCAATTTTTTGCGCTAGTACTTGTTTCAATGTCGACATTCTTTTCTCTCCTTATAAAATGGAAATGAAAACAAAGTGGCCCAAATGACCACCAACCAACTACATAACCTTCAGACGAGCAATCCCCCCGACCACTCAACCTGTAGGCTTAAAATACTGCTAATTATTTTGACCGAAATTAAAAACTCAGTCAATTTGCACTAGAAGTTTTAGCAAACTCAATCTGTATCGTCAAGGTCTTTTTGTATGCAATATATAATTACCTTCGTGCAAATAACTTCGTAGCGCATTTATCAGTGTAGATCTATTTATCCGTTCACTCACCCCGCCGTCCATGCTACAATGCCTAAATAATGAGCATATCTGCATTCGACATAGGATCTCTATCCTTAAACAATAATGTCATCCTCGCCCCGATGGCCGGGATTACCAACTCTCCATACCGACAACTGGGCAAAATAGCCGGTGCAGCACTGGTTTATTCCGAGATGATTAGTGCGAATGGGCTTATTCGTGATGGTGAACGCACCCTTGAATTACTACGGCGCTCCCCTATAGAAACCCATTTCGGCGTACAGTTATTCGGAAATGATCCTGCGGTGCTCGCTGAGGCCGCGACCATCGTTTCTGAGTATGGTGAAGTATTGGATCTCAATATGGGCTGCCCAGTTAAAAAAGTGGTACGCTCCGGCGCCGGTAGCGCCCTGTTACGCAACCCGCGTCACGCAGGTAAGATCATTAGCGCCATGCGCAAATCATCCAACCTCCCCCTGACGGTCAAGTTCAGATCCGGCTGGGATTTATCGAGTATCAATTTTCGCGAAATGGGTGTAATAGCCCAAGAGTCGGGCGCCGATGCGCTGGTTTTACATCCTCGAACCCGTTGCCAAGGCTTCAGCGGTCATTCCAACTGGACACACATCGCCCAGCTCAAACAAGCAGTAAATATTCCCGTCATCGGCAGCGGCGACATCGTCACTGCACAAGACGCACTGAGGATGCAAAGCGAAACCGGCTGCGATGGCGTGATGATTGGGCGAGGTGGCTACGGGAACCCATGGCTCATCAAGCAGATACTTCAGTTGCAACACGGCGAACCAATTACGCCCGTTTCAGCGCAGCAACGATTGGAAACGATCCAACAGCATATAAAATTATTTCAACACGCCTTTGGCAGCCGCAAGACCGTTCGTGAGATGCGTAAGCATTTATGTTGGTATGCACGCGGAATGGTCGGAGCCAGCGAGTTCCGTTCACAGGTCAACCATATTCAACAGATGGAAGAGCTTGATAAAAGCATTATCGACTTTTTTTCTGCGGAGCAGTGATTCATACCAGCAGCCCACCCTTTAGCAAATTTGGAGTCATACAATGTCACATGAACGTATTCATGTTGTTAACGATGAGGATTGTGCCCTTGAAGCATTGGTAGAAAACAAACTTAGAGCAGCACTAGCACCAAGAGATATCATAGAGATAAGCAATTTGTATGAAATGGTTTTACATCAAGTGGAACGCCCGCTAATCCAGATAACTTTGGACAAAACACGCGGCAATCAAGTTCGTGCCGCCGAAGTTCTCGGTATCAACAGAAATACATTACGCAAGAAAATGCAGATTTTAGGAATAACCTTCGATAAAAAGAAAACTAACCGTCACTGCGATTAGACTGGTTCTCAAAGCGAGTGTACTGACCACGAAATGTTAAGTGCACTGTGCCGATAGGACCATTACGCTGCTTACCAATAATCACTTCGGCATCCTGTTCATGGTCTTTATCGCAGCTACCATCGCGACGTCGACAGGCTTCGCAGTAAACGGATTCACGATAAACAAACATGATAACATCGGCATCCTGCTCAATTGCACCAGATTCACGCAAATCGGACATCAGCGGACGCTTATCGGTACGACTCTCCAGAGATCGATTCAACTGAGATAAAGCCAGAATAGGAACATTCAATTCCTTCGCTAGCGCCTTCAATGATCTGGAGATCTCGGAGATCTCCTGCTGACGGCTTTCTGGATTATGCCCCTGCATCAATTGGATGTAATCAACAACAATCAAACCCAAATCGTGCTCAGCCTTAAGGCGACGAGCCTTGGAACGTAGCTCCAATACCGAGATCGCCGGAGTATCGTCGATATAGATTTTAGCCTCTGAAAGCAAACCGGCACCATTGGTCAACTTGGGCCAATCGGACTCACCCAAATTACCCGTCCTCAATCTACTGGCATCGACCTTGGAAACCGAGCACAACATCCGTTGCACCAACTGCTCCTTACTCATCTCCAGAGAAAAAATAAGGGCAGATATAGGTTTTTCGATAGACATTGCAGCATACTCGACAACATTAACGCTAAAAGCGGTCTTTCCCATGGAGGGACGACCAGCTACAACGATAAAATCTCCACCCTGCAAACCCGCTGTCATCTTATCGAGCTCAATATAGCCGGTTGGTACCCCCGTCACCAATTCCTTGCGCTCATACAGTTTCTCTATCGCCTTGAAGGTGTCCTTCATAATATCCTTGGTAGAAAAATATGAAGGGCGTATCTTCATTTCAGCAATTTCAAAAATAGACTTTTCCGCCCAATCGAGGGTTTTATCCATCTCCTGACCAGCATAACCACGGGTGGCTATCTCTGTCGCAACATTGATCAAATGGCGAGCAACCGATTTTTCTTTTACCAGACGTGAATAATAAACAATGTTGGCAGCAGTGGGGACATAATCAACCAACGTCGCCAGATATGCGCTACCGCCAACGGCAGCAAGTTGATCGCGTTGTTTAAGTTCAGAAGTAAGGGTGACCAGGTCGGCAGGCTCATTACGCTCAGATAATGCAATAAGAGCAAGAAAGATTTGACGATGACTCTCGCGATAAAAATCTTCGGGAATTAACAGTTCGAGCACTCTATTAATGGCGTCGTTTTCGAGCAGAACCCCACCTAAAATAGACATCTCTGCTTCGAGATTTTGTGGGGGTAATTTATGGGTAGGCATGTCAGTCATAAGACCAATACTTCTCCTTGAATCATCGGAGTCTTTGTTCAGGATCAAGAAGACAAGCGCAACCATCACAGTTTGATGGTGTTATAAAGGGCTCTACGGCAACAATATTCTGTGCCATAGAGCCCTATATAGCAAAACTACTCCGCTGCAACCACAGAAACTGCGATCTGAGCAACAACAGTCGCAGGCAGCTTAATCTCAACCTGATGATCACCTAAGCTCTTAATTGGCTCATCAAGTTGAATTTTCTTACGATCAACTTCAACATTAGCCTCGGCCAGTTTGGCACAAATATCCGCCGAAGTGACTGAACCAAACAGCTTACCCTCGTCCCCTGCACGCAAGGCAAAGACACAAGATACCGCTTCAATTTTAGTTTTCATTGCATCGGATGATTTGGCCAACTTCAAAGCTTTATGCTCTAACTGACGCCTCTGATGCTCAAACTCTTTAACGCTGCTCTTGTCTGCAATAACTGCATAACCTTTAGGCAGCAAATAATTACGGGCAAAACCAGGCTTCACATTTACCATTTCGCCAATCTCGCCTAGCCCATCAACACTTTCACTTAAGATGATTTCCATCGTTCTCCTCCACAAAGGATCTACGTAGTTTTTTCACGCGGTTTTCGAAAATCAAACCACATATCAAACACCCCGATAGCTGTTACCAGCAAGGGCAAAGGATTAACCACAAGCACCAGCACGTAGCCAAACACTCGCGATAAAGTCGAAAATGATTTCTTCCTGAAAAAGAAAGTCATTATGGCAATACCCTGCAAGAAATACAGCGGCAACATCACCGTCAGCATGTTTAGTGCAATTCGCTCAACCTGCACCACATTAATCAGCAGACCAAATCCGGCACTAATCAACAACCAGATAAGCCAATCAGGCAAACGTATATCATGAAACAACGTCCCCGGGATGACATATCGTCCCCTTGCTGCAACACCGAGTAAGATCAACGTTGCCGCCATAACAATGGCGAATGCGACAATAGCCAAACCAATATAGGTCTGCTGAAAAAATAATGCTGTCGTATCTAAAACCGCCAGCAATTCATCTAATTGTTCTGGGGTCAACCCCGCCTGTTCATAAATTTGACGGGCACCGCTTACTTCATCGGCAATATACGTCGCCACTACGGTTGACACAGTTGTCTCTATGCGCACGGTATAACCGACAGCAACAACAGTGACAATTGAACCTGTCAACAACAAACAAACGACAATAGTCTTTAACCAACTCACTCCACGACGAAGCAATAATGGTAAAACAACCGAAGCCGCACCAAACTCAACGAGATATAACACCCCGTAAGTTAAACCTGATGACCCAATCATCACGACCACAACAATCGACAAAGCGACCAAAGCCATGAGTGGTCCGGTACGCATACCGACATAAGCAACCGGAAACGCCAGAACCAAGTTCAGTATCACACCAACAGGCCCAAGAGCCTGAGAAAACAACTGCAATCCACAGGTGATAGCTGCACTGATAAGAATCATCAGCAACACGGCTCTGCTATTGAGTTTTTCTTGCACAGCAAAGTTAATTGCCAATTAATCAACCGTCCGATTTGAAGTAAATGACAACAGTGCAATGTTTCGTGCACGCTTAATTGCTTGAGTAACCTTACGCTGGTGCGTTGCGCAGTTACCAGAAATACGCCGAGGCACAATTTTACCACGCTCAGAAACAAAATAACGTAGGGTGCGAACCTCTTTATAGTCAATTTTTAAGGTATTATCTGCACAGAAACGGCAACCTTTACGACGGCCAAAACGACGACCTTGGGTCCTTTTTTTTACAAAAGCCATACTATTAAATCCTTCCAAATCATTTCGTTACGAATTACTCCGCAGCATCTTCGGTCGTTGCCTCTTCAGCGTCTTCTGTTGATTCCTCAGCAGCTACCGCTTCAGCCTCTACCGGCGCCTCAAAACCACCTTCAAGAATCACTGTTTGAAACTTGAGGATCGCATCATCCAAGCGCATACGGCGCTCAAATTCTTTAACAACACTGTTTCCAGCATTGAAAACAACCAAAACATAAGTACCCCGTTCGTGTCTTTTAACGGGATAAGCAAGGCGCTTAGTGCCCCACTCGTCGACCTTAAGCAGCTCAGCCTGTTGAGCGGTCAATACACTTTTAAACTTTTCAACTACGGCAGTGTATTCATCGCCAGCAATCTGAGGATTTACAATAAAAATTGTTTCATAGGTACGCATGCGTAACCTCCTCATGGATATTAGCCCCAGTCTCCCCCGGAGCAAGGAGCGAGCATTCACTGTAAATGCCCGACTTGCAGAATTAAAAAGTTTAGCATAAATAGAGATTGAAGTCTATTCAAAAAAAGTAATTGATTTACACATTAAAACGGAAGTGCATCACATCACCGTCCTTTACTGGATACTCTTTACCCTCAACGCGCAATACCCCTTTTTCTTTTGCACCAGCTTCACCACCCGCAGCAATAAAATCATCGTAGCCAATCACCTCTGCACGAATGAAACCCTTTTCAAAATCGGTATGGATAACACCTGCAGCTTGTGGTGCCAAGGCATCGTTCGACACCGTCCAGGCACGCACCTCTTTAACCCCGGCGGTAAAATAGGTGATCAGCCCAAGCAATTGGTAACCGGCATGAATCATCCGATCCAGCCCCGTTTCCTGTAAACCTAATTCTGCCAGAAATTCAGCTTTTTCATCGGCTTCAAGTTCAGCTATTTCAGCTTCTAGCTTTCCGCAAATAGTGACAAACTCAGCGCCTTGATCCTTGGCATAGGTGCGAATCTTGTCCACATGAGGATGCTCACCTTCCAAATCATCTTCAGCGACATTAGCAACATAGAGAACAGGCTTAATAGTTATCAGATGCATGTCACTAATCAGTGTTGCCTCATCGCTGCTCAGTTCAACAGCGCGAGCAGGCCGACCATCATTGAGACACTGTTCCAACTTCTCCAGCACAACCACCTCTGCCTGAGCCGCCTTATCACCACTTCTGGCCAACTTCTGAACTTTGGTATGTCTTTTTTCAACCGAATCCAAATCGGCCAGATTCAGCTCTGTTTGTATAACATCGATATCGCGTAACGGATCAACGCTGCCATCAACATGGACGACATTATCATCTTCAAAGCAGCGAACAATGTTGGCAATGGCATCCACTTGACGAATATGACCAAGGAACTGATTGCCCAGCCCTTCGCCTCGACTGGCTCCCTTTACCAGCCCGGCAATATCTACAAACTCCATCGCCGTTGGCAACACCCGTTGTGGCTTCACAATCTTTGCTAAGGCATCTAAACGGCTATCGGGGACAGAAACAATACCCACATTCGGCTCAATGGTACAAAACGGATAATTTGCCGATTCTGCACCGGCTGAGGTAATCGCATTAAATATAGTTGATTTACCCACATTGGGCAATCCAACAATGCCACACTTGAATCCCATAACACTCTCCAAACAACGATAGCCGAGACAACTTGTCCCGGCTATCGCTAACACAGTAATTTACATTCAGTTCTAGGCCAATAGTGGCGCAATAACCAAAGCAACAACACTCATCAACTTGATAAGAATATTCATAGCTGGACCAGAAGTATCCTTAAATGGGTCACCAACAGTGTCGCCGATAACGGCTGCAGCGTGAGCGTCAGTACCCTTCTTCTCACCTTCGATCTTACCGGTTTCGATGAACTTCTTGGCATTGTCCCAAGCACCGCCCCCGTTAGACATCATCAGTGCCATAAGAACACCGGTCAGGGTCGCTCCCGCCAACATACCACCGAGCGCTTCTTTGCCAAGGATGAAACCGATTAGAACTGGGGCAACAATAGCGATAACACCGGGGAGAACCATCTCCTTCAATGCAGCCTGTGCCGCAATATCAACACACTTCTCCGATTCGGGCTTAACACCTTCTTTACCTTCGAGCAAACCGGGAATCTCACGAAATTGGCGACGAATTTCATCGACCATCAGAGCCGCAGCCTTACCAACACTGGTCATGGTCAGTGCGCCCATAAAGAACGGCAACGCTCCACCAATAAACAGACCGACAACTGTACGTGGCTGAATCAGGTCAATCGTTTCCAGACCGACCGTTGTTGCATAAGCAGAGAATAATGCCAATGCGGTAAGTGCAGCAGAACCGATGGCAAACCCCTTGCCGACTGCTGCGGTAGTGTTGCCAATCGCATCAAGGTTATCGGTGATCACACGAACTTCGGTACCCAGTCCCGACATTTCAGAAATACCGCCAGCATTATCGGCGATAGGACCATAAGCATCAACGGTCATGGTAACACCAACCGTCGCCAACATACCAACAGCAGCGATACCGATACCGTAAAGTCCGGCAAAATAATTAGCACCCAGTATCGCCACACAGATAATTAAAATTGGTGCAGCAGTACTTTCAAGACCAACGGCCAGTCCGTTGATAATATTGGTAGCCGCGCCCGTTTTACTCGCTTCAGCAATACGCCGAACCGGTGAGCCAGCAGTATAGTATTCGGTAATCAGTCCGATGGCGATACCCGCCAATGAACCACCGGCCAGCGCTAGGAAGATGCCGAACTTAAGACCCATAATCAAAATGATGATCAAAGAGGCAACAATCAGCATACCAGCAGCCACAAAAGTGGTCAGGCGCAACGCATCAGCGGGATCTTTATCCTGAAAGCGCTTCATGGAATAAATTCCAGCAGCAGAAAATATCAAACCAAAGGTAGCCAGAATTAGCGGCAGAGCCATGGCTGCAGCCTGTACTCCGTCACCAGAACCAAGTTGCGCCAACAGCTCAGGACTTGCCGCTGCGGCTATCGCTATAGTCGCTATAATGGAACCAACGTATGACTCAAAGATATCCGCACCCATGCCAGCAGTATCGCCAACACAGTCACCAACGTTATCAGCGATAACACCGGGATTACGTGGGTCATCCTCAGGAATACCGGCTTCAACCTTACCAACTAGGTCAGCACCAACATCAGCAGCCTTGGTATAAATACCCCCACCAACACGGGCAAACAGAGCAATTGAAGATGCGCCCATGGCAAAACCGTTGATATAACGAACGGTCTCGACATCACCACCAAAGAAGATATAAACGACACCGACACCAACCAGACCCAAGGACGCAACGGATAGTCCCATAACAGCTCCGCCGCTATAAGAGACTTCCAGCGCTTTAGCCTCACCCTGTGCGCGGGCGGCCTCGGTTGTGCGCACATTGGCATGCGTAGCGGCTTTCATACCAATAAAACCACAGGTCATTGAACAGAGGGCACCGCCCAGAAATGCCATCGCAGTTTGAATGCCCAAGCCAACTAAAATCAACAAAAATACTACGCCAATAAAAATGGCCAGAATACGATACTCACGACGCAAAAAAGCCATCGCACCATCGTGGATAGATTCTGCGATTTCTGCCATGACTTCATTCCCTACAGGCTCTTGCTTGACCTTGTTGTACAACATGATAGCTGCAGCAAAACCGACTATCCCCAGAATTACGGCAAAATATGCCATTACCAATCTCCCTTGTTAAATAATTGTTTTTATGAATTTAAAACATTGCGCCCATTGAAATCGCACATCGCCTGTTGAACACCGAATTCAATTACAGTTTCAACAACTTCAGCGGCACTCATGAGCACCGTATCCAATTCTTTTTTTTCAGAGGACGAAAATGATCGCAGCACATAGGCGGCGACATCTCCACCGGTAGGTGGACGATCAACCCCGACACGCACACGGATATACTCCCGCGTACCAATAGTCTGATTGATGTTACGCAAACCGTTGTGACCACCGTGACCACCGCCAACCTTAACACGCACTTCTCCGAACGGTAGATCAATTTCATCGTGTATCACGACTACATCCCCCGGCGCTATACCGAGGGATTTACACGCAGATGCCACGCTGGCACCACTTAAGTTCATAAAGGTTTGTGGTTGCAACAGCATCACTTGCTCTGCGGCACAACGACCGACCCCGTATTGGGCTTGGTGGCCTTTTTTCTTTAGCGCTATACCGTGGCGTGCCGCCAATAAGGCAGCAACCATGAAGCCAACATTGTGCCGTGTCGATGCGTAACGCTCGCCGGGATTACCCAGACCTGCAATCAAATGCAAGACTTTACTCCTCTTCAGCCGCTACCTCTTCAGCCTCGCCATCTGTTCCTTCTTCATCTTCATCTCCAACTATGGCTGCACCAAGAGTGATAACGGTGAAATTCACATCGTGGGGCAGCTCAACTCCTGCGGGAACCACAACATCGTCAATATGCACAGTGTCACCAATGGTCATGGCCTCGACGTTAATGTCAATGACACTGGGTATGGCTGTCGGCAAGCAGAAAACTTCTAGTTCTTTCCGAATCACCTGCAGGTTGCCTCCCTCTTTTTCACCGACAGAGGTACCAACGATATTAACCGGCACCATATATGAAGCCGACTTGCTAGTATCAATAGCCTGCAAGTCAACATGAGTAGCAGTGCGCCGTATCGAATCTATCTGCATATCCTTGACAATAGCAGATACGCCATCAAGCGAGCTAACACCTTTCAGGGTCAGCAATGTGTTCCAACCAGCATCACCACCGATAGCAACACCTAATGCTTTTGGCTCTACACTGATGGTACATGGCTCCATATTGGGACCATACACTACACCCGGAACGAGACCAGCACTACGTGCACTACGTGCTCCACCTTTACCAACCCGCTCGCGCAGGGCAACATTCAATTCTGCTTGTGCCATAATTACTACCTCCAGATAAAACAGCGCACCGACTCAACGTACAATACGCTTTGATTTGTTTAAACAAACAATAAACTAACAGATTCATCCGAGTGAATACGCCGAATAGCCTCCGCAAGAAGCTGAGCAACAGGTAAGGGGCGAAGTTTAGAACACTGCTGCGCCTTATCGGAACAGGCGATAGTATCAGAAACAACTACCTCTTCGAGGCAACTACCAGCAATACGCTCCATCGCCGGACCGGACAATACGGCATGGGTAGCATAAGCAAACACCTGCTTGGCACCATGATCATGCAACGCCTGAGCGGCATGACATAACGTACCTGCCGTATCGATCATATCATCAACAATAATACACACCTGATCCTTGACATCGCCAATAATATGCATCACCTCAGACACATTAGGTCCACTGCGACGCTTGTCGATAATCGCCAGACCGGCATTGAGACGCTTGGCAAAGGCTCGTGCTCGCTCCGTGCCACCGGCATCGGGGGAAACGATAACAACACGCTCAGAAAATTTTGACTGCATATCATCAAGCAACACCGGAGCAGCGTAAAGGTTATCGACAGGAATATTGAAAAAACCCTGAATCTGACCCGCATGAAGATCCATTGTCAAAATACGATTTATCCCTGCTGTGGTGATTAAATCGGCGACTAATTTACCGCTAATAGGTGTTCGTGGAGCTACCTTACGATCCTGGCGTGCATAACCGAAATAAGGAATAACTGCGGTAATACTCGCAGCAGATGCCCGCTTCAGGGCATCGGTCATAATCAATAGTTCCATCAGATGATTATTGGTTGGAGCGCTGGTAGATTGAACAATATAGACATCACAGCCACGGACATTCTCTCCGATTTCTACCATGATCTCGCCGTCGGAAAAATTCTTGACGTTGGCGTTTCCTACGGACATAGACAGATGATCACAAATGTCCCGAGCCAAGAGGGGATTAGAGTTTCCTGCAAAAATCTTGATTTTATTCACGCCACATCCTGATATTTACTTAAAACAACAACATGCCACCCACAACGGTAGGCAACACAAACAAAAAAAACCTCTCAACGCATGACCAATGTTCCGATCAAACTGTCATCGTAAGAGGTTTTAGAAAATGGTTGGGGCGCCAGGGATCGAACCTGGGAATGCTGGAATCAAAATCCAGTGCCTTACCGCTTGGCGACGCCCCATCATGGATCTATTTTTATTGGCAGCGCATTGCTTTAACAAGTGCTTTCGCCTGCTCAATTCGAGGAGGTTATACATCAAACATTTCGTGGTGTAAATAAAAAACTTCACTCAAGAGCAAATTGCCCACGAAAGTCATAATGGTGTCACAACATCCGACCACCATGAATAGTCTTCCCTCAACACATGACAAGCCGTATGCGCCTGCTGCTCATCAAAAAAAACACCAAAAGCAGTTGCCCCGCTCCCCGTCATAAGTGTACCATCAGCACCCAACAATTCCAGCACATCTGTGATGGTCTGAATCACAGGACATAACCTTATAGCAGCACCATCAAGATCATTATGCAACAAGGAAATAAGCTCATTGCGAGTGCTAATAACATCGGGCATGGAACAGCTTGAATAATCGTCATACCCAATAGCATTATACACTTGCGCCGTCGACACGCTAACACCGGGGTTTGCCAGCACTAACCAAAATTTGGGCTGAATCTTGATGGGGTGCAATCGGGCTCCAATGCCACACGCCCAGGCAACCGCTTCATACAAAAAAAAAGGAACATCGGCCCCGAGAGATAATGCTACCGCATGCAACTGCGCAGCGTCAAGGTTGAGGAACAACTGTTGGTTTAGAGCAAGAAGCGTTGTTGCAGCATCAGATGAACCACCACCGAGTCCGGCAGCAACAGGAATATTCTTGGTTAAAACAATATCAACACCACGATGATGATCGTGGTCATAAATCAACATCGCTCTGGCAGCTCGAACAACGAGATTTTCCTCTCCCGAATCCAACGCCATAGTATCACAACAAAAGCGTACACCCGGCTCGGGAGAAACAGCTATTTCCAGCTTATCACCCAGAGAAACCTTCTGCATTACCATCTGTAGTTCATGGTAACCATCGGCGCGGCTACTATTCACATGCAAACACAGATTGACTTTTGCCGGAGCAAAATAGCTAGTTAGTTCCATCAAAGACCACCAAATATAAAACCGTACTGCTCAGCACCTCTAAAACTGGGCACACTGAGTAGCTACAAAACTTTAATTTATACTTTCCAACGCTGCCGTCGACCAGTCCAGTGCTTCGAGATATGCCTCACGCAGCGTGCTCTCTTCAAAACCATACGCAACGACAGTAGCCCAATTGCCACGCTCATACTCCTCAACACACGAGAGGGTACGTCCAAGTATGCCGTCACGCTCCAGCAAAGCATTATTCACCTCTTCAGTCAAAGGCAGGCTACTTAATATTTCCCTCATGGACATATCCAATAAGGTATCAAGCAGTGAAAACAAACCAACGGTAAAAAACATCCCCCGCTGATCACTATCATCTGTACCAGACATAATCTCACACATTTTAGCCCGCAGCAACACCATCGCCATCAGCTCCTGCGGCTTATCACTGACACTACCCATTGAAACAATACAGGCCCAATTTCGAATATGCTGCAAACCTAAATAAATAATCGCTTGACGAATTGACTTAACCTCGGCAAGGAGGCTGTAAAAACTTGAGTTGATCTGACGCAGCAACTTGACACTCAGGTTCACATCGGTCCGGATAATCTCCTCTAGCTTGGTCAAGTCAATATCCACCCGTTGCAACTCTGTCAACAGGCGCAACATAGCCAAACGACTCGGGGGCATCTTGCGCCCGGAAACCACCTGAGGTTTACTAAAAAAATAACCCTGGAACAGATCGAAGCCTAAATCGCGGCAAAAGTTATATTCATCAATTGTTTCAACTTTTTCAGCCAATAATTGCAGCCTTTTCCCCCGGCGCAAGCGCTCGACTTGAGCCACCACCTCATCATTGGTTAACGCCAGCACATCGATCTTGATAATATCGGCCAATTCAACCAAGGGCAACAACTCATCGGTGACCACAAAATCATCGAGGGCAATCAGGTGACCGCTATGCGACAAACTACGAATCGCCTCCAACACCTCAGGTTCCGCTGTGACATTCTCAAGCACTTCGACAACTAGCTGATCAGAATTAAACGGTATTGTCGAACCCTTAATGAGAAAACTACGGGTAAAGTTACAAAAAGCTTTTTTGTCCCCCACCAAGCGATCCAGCCCGACCTCGATCAAAGAATTAACCACCACCTCTGTGCTAGCCGCATCAAAATCGGTGATAACGGCATGATCAACAAAGCCATGGCGATACAACAATTCGTAGGCATAAACTCGCATCTTACGATCAAAAATAGGCTGACGACCTATAAAGACATCGTACATAAAGCCCCTTTTAAAGCACAACGTTACCTTCACCATCGCCACCCATATAAAACAGGTGGGGTCAATGAAGCTAATCATCTAAATAAAAATATTGAATTTACCAGACGCAAGCACAACAACTAACCTAATTGATGTTTCCGATTACGTGCGCGATTAGAAATAATGGTAGCATCGAGGAGTTCACCGCATTGGCTACACCTCCACGCTTCAAACGAGCGCACAAAATCAAAATACAGTTCCAAATACATACGACCTTTACATTTAGGACATCTCATCAGCATCGTCCTTTACATCAACTTTTAACTCAACGCAATAATTGTGCAGTTAGGTTACTCAGCAATCTCCGATGGCAACTTCTTATAAGCTACAG
>JAYEOA010000037.1:0-4515 GCA_034722515.1 Thermodesulfobacteriota bacterium
TCGCTGCCATCCTTACGAATGGCCAACGCATGACTCAGGGCTATGGCTGGTCGCTAGCCTTTGCCATACAGGGATTTGCACCCTTCGTTCTTTACCGACTTTTACCGGCGCTTTCGGAGTGTCCCTAGTTTATTTAGTTCAACATGTTAGACTCTCCCAATACCTTATGCGTCACAATTTGACGCGCTGTTGTGGTTTTATAGATAGGAAGAGAAGGAGTAGGGGTGTGGGCAGTAATAAAAATCATGAATCTCTCAGGCGGCAATGGTTGTTGCTGAACCGGATACCACGACGCGGCAGAAAGGGAACCAAGTACTTTCAGGAGGCACTGCAGGCTGCTGGGTTCGACGTTTCTCTGCGAACCATCCAACGAGACCTGAAAGAGCTTTCGCGCTACTTTCCTCTGCTGAGCGATGAGGAACGGATCTCCGGCTGGCAATGGTCGGAAGACGCGCCCTCGTTCGACATCCCGGGTATGGACCCGCAGGCCGCATTGGCCTTTAAGATGATTGAGGTTCATCTCAGCAAAATGTTGCCGGCAAGTTGTCTGAATTTTTTGCGGCCTCACAGCAGACACGCTGAAGTTGTTCTTCAACAGCTTGGCTATGGCGGTATCGCCAAGTGGCCGGATAAGGTCGCCCGGATTTCACGCTACCTGACCCTCGAACCACCTGCGGTCGATCCGATTATTTTGGAGACGATCTACGATGGTCTGTTGCTGGAGCGGCAGATCGAGATCGCTTACTGCAAGCGCGACTCAAACAGTTCGCAGGAAGGGAAGATTCATCCTCTGGGGCTAGTTTTTGTCGACAATGTTATCTACCTGGTCTGCACATTCTGGGAATACAAGGATCTGCGTCAGGTGGCTTTACATCGCATCGAATCGGTACGGTTGCTTGATGAACCAGCGAAACGATCGGCAGATTTCAACCTGCAGAACTACATTGACCAAGGTCATTTCGGGATTCCGCAGAGCGAAGAGACGATTCACCTGAAATGCCTGTTTGAGGCAACCGTTGCCGGACACCTGGAAGAATCACAACTGGATAAAAATCAAATATTAACCGAGCAGGATGATGGTCGAATCCAGCTTGAAACCAAAGCCCACGACACGGCGCAGTTGCGCTGGTGGCTGCTTGGGTTTAGCCACCAAGTTGAGGTTATTTCGCCTGAGAGTTTGAGAAGCGAAATGGCTGACAACTGTCGCAAGATGCACAACATTTACCGAGATCCAGAGGAAAAAGCCGATGTTGGAACAGCCTGACCCTCAATATCCGTTTTTGCGCGTTGAGGACATCGTCAAAGATTATCTACAGGTTTTGCCGAAAAAGCGCGGCGCAGCTAGCGGGCTGAGTTCCGGTTATAAATATCTGGACGAAGCTACCGGTGGTTTTAAAGAGGGTGAACTGATCATTGTCTCAGCCCCCTGGCCGTACTTGGCGGACTGTTTTTTACAGAATCTGGCACTCAATGTTGCTCAAGATCAACAACGCCCTGTCGCATATTTCAGTCTGGGGCAGAAAAGAGATCCCCTGGTTCACGAGATGATCGGCATTATGGCTCAAGTCGATTCTGCGAGAATCCGGACAGGATATTTACGGGATGATGAAAAAGAGCGCCTTGCGACCATCAGTGATTCTTTTGTTGATGTTCCGCTCTTCATCAATGACACAAATGGGCAGTCGGTTCATGACATGCGCCGTCATCTGAAAGGATGCCTGGAAGGGCAATATGGGGTGAAACCCGCTCTGGTTATTGTCGACTATCTACAGCTCATTGTTGCCTGGGGGAAAGAGCTGCCAAGAAAAGATGAAATTGACGAGATTCTTTCTGAGCTCGAAGATCTGGCCTACACTGAAAAAGTTCCGCTGGTTATAAAGTCTTTACTTTACCCTGCGTGCCGGACGATGGAATGTCAGCAACACAGACCTGTTTTAGCGGATTACATGAAGGCATCGGAAACCGCATTGATCGACAATTATGCTGACAGGGTATTCTTTGTTTACCGGGATATTTTCGGCAAACGTGTCGGGGGGTATGGCGAGCGTTATGGATCTTACGGTGGCCCGGAATCACCCGATGAGAATCAGCTTGAAATCATCGTTGCAAAGAATCCGAATGGTGTGCTGGCCAATATCTTTTTGGATTGGGATAATAACGGGAAAATCAATGATCGTAACCTGCCAACGAGGGGATAAGAATGAGTATGAAAGAACTATGGTGCGATTTTGACGGAGTCATCGTCAGTAACGAGATGCACAACATAAACACGGCCAATATTCCGCCTGGAGAATTTGCTGACCTTGTCACAAAAGCCTACAACGACAACCCGGTGACGAGCGCGACGATCAGGGCAGTCATTGCCGACTATAAAGGGCAAGGTTTCGCGGTGAATATCATCACCGGTCGCAAGAAATCTTACCTTTCAGCCACTACAGAAAAAATCCTGCGCGAGCATGGCATCAAAGTTGATCAGATTTTCTATTACCCCGAAGAAAATTCTTATGTCATGGCGGAATATTATGACTGGAAAAGCAGCATTATTGCTAGGGCCACAGAGTCCCACCCACAGCCTGCAATCAGGGTGATTGATGACGACAAGGGACTTCTTCTGCACCTGAAAGACAATCTGACTGCGGACAAACTGCAGCTGACTCATTATGAATTTTATCCAGATGGGCGTGAAATGATGGTGCAGATTTGATCGGTATCTTCTGGGTTTATAACGATACCGTTTTCGGCAGAGCGATTCCGGTTGTAGATGGTGAAGAACGGAGCGAGGGGCTTATCGACAGCCCGGATAATCACAATGATTTCTGGGCCAGTGATGCAGAATATCTCAGGCTGTTTCCAGAGCTCCGTTTGTACGAATACCTAGATATTCCACGGGGCCGGGTTTTGTACGCAACGGGCGAAAAACAGTCTATCGTCTACATGGACAAAACCTTGTTCACCACAACGGCCAAGCAACTTGTCAGCATTTTTTTCAAACTTGCAAGCTGCAAGGTTTCATGGCGAACCGACCTGCACTACACCACCGATAGCAGCGAGATCGATCTATTATTTGAACGGCATTAAAGCCAAAAAGGAGGGGTATGGAAATCACCATTCATCGCGGCACCAGTGAGATCGGCGGGAGTTGTGTACAGCTTCGTTCCGGCAACCGATCAATTCTACTCGATGCCGGTGCGCCGTTAGGCGACACCCAGAGTCCGGTCGATCTTACCCGACTTGAGTTCACGGACGCCTTCATCAGTCATCCGCATCAGGATCATTACGGTATGATCGAAGGGCTTGATTCCTCCCGCACTATCCATATCGGCGGGATCGCCCGTGAACTGATCGCCGCCACCCGGACCTTTCTTGGCACAGCACCCTTGAATAACCGTTTTTGTCCACTTGTCAATCGCCGTCCGGTTGAAGTCGGACCGTTCCGGGTGACGCCCTATCTGATGGATCACTCTGCGGTCGATGCCTTCGGTTTTCTGATCGAAGCGGAAGGCAAGCGGGTCTATTACAGTGGTGACTTCCGCGCTCACGGTCGTCGCAACCAGATCTTTGAACAGTTTGTAGCGAAACCACCTGCCGATATCGATCTGTTATTGATGGAAGGGACGATGCTCGGGCGCAGCAAGCAAAAGCTTGATGATGAGGCAGCGGTTACCAGTGAGATGGCAACTGTGCTTGAGCAAACCAGCGGTCCTTGTTTTCTGATCTGCTCCGGACAGCATATTGATCGACTCTCGGACACCTTTGCCGCCTGTATGACTGCCAACCCTCGTCGTATTCTGGTCACTGACGCTTACACTGCGTACATTCTGTACCGAGTATCCAAGACTTTTCCCGGAGTGCCGAGCATTGTGACCAAGCAGGACGTCAGGGTGCTGACCGAAGGATTAACCTGGGATTTCCACAAAAAAGCGTTCGAGGCGCATCCGGAGCAGTTTCGCGAATTTCTTGACCTGCTCAATTCCGGGGGGAAAACCATAACGGTCAAAGACGTTCTGCTCAACGGCAGTCGCTATTTTCTCAAAGTGAGCAACTTCAGCGATCTGTTTCGTTCGCTGCAAAAAGCAAACGTCAGTGCGATCTATTCGCAGTGGGAAGGGTACCGTCTGGAGGAGCACAATCCGGACGGCTTCCAGAAGCTTGCTGATACTGAACAGTTTGTTGGGTCGGACAACTTCCATTCAATTCATACCAGCGGCCACGCGACTCTGAAGGATCTGCAGCGTTTCGCCAAGGCTCTCAAGCCGAAACAGTTGATCCCGATTCACACAGAATACAAGCAGCGCTACCTGGAGTTGTTCGATTCTGTCAAGCTGCTAGACGACGGCGAAACCCTGTATTTATAAGACATTAGGAGCGGGTTATGGACAGCAGAATTAGTCAGCAGTTCCCAGACAGGTCACAAACCCGCTTAAACAGGGCGCTTGAAAATTTACCCTTCGTAAACATTTTGCTAAACGTGCTCCATTTATGTACCAATGGTGCTGGTGGTCAATTCCTCATAAT
>JAYEOA010000038.1:0-13837 GCA_034722515.1 Thermodesulfobacteriota bacterium
TTTCAAGACCTGACCCTCTTGATGTTTTCAAGACCTGACCCTTGATGTTTTTTATCGACATATTTTCCTAGCCGTCGTTGGCTGATTAATGCTTACAGTGGAGATATAATAGTGAAACGAAAAATAATGCTTTATCTTTTTTTTCTGTATGGATTGCTTACTAAAAAAGTCAATGGGTCATATGTATCTGCAATAATAACAAAAACAAAGAATGGATTGTTTGCTGTAGATCCCGAAGATATGGCGGTTGGTAGACAGCTAAGAATGAAGGGTGAATATGGGTTTGACGAGATTGATAGGCTTAGCCCTTATCTAAACTCTCATAGTAGGGCTCTAATTGTGGGAGCACATATTGGGACATTAGCAATACCTATTTCAAGGATGTGTAAAGAAGTTGTTGCTATAGAGGCAAATCCAAATACGTATGAGCTTTTAATGCAAAATATTGCTTTAAATTGTGTGAACAATTGTCAAACAATAAATATTGCAGCAAATAACACTGCAGAAAAAATTAAATTTTTGTTGAGTAGAACAAATTCAGGAGGAAGCAAGCGTGTTCCAAAGCAGAAGAAATATATCTATTATTATGATGATCCTGAAGAAATAATAGTTGACTCCGTAAGCCTTGATGATTGTCTAGAAGATAAAAAGTTTGATGTTGTTGTGATGGATATAGAGAGGTCTGAATATTTTGCCTTGCAGGGTATGCAAGAAATTCTTTCTAATACACAATTGCTAGCTATTGAATTTCTGCCGCATCATCTTGAAAACGTTAGCGGAGTAAATGTTTTGGATTTTGTTTCCTTATTAAAGCCTCACTTCTCTAAGTTAACAATTCCGACAAAAAAAATAGCTGTAAATAGTGAAGATTTTGCTTCTACTTTGTCAGAAATGTATGACAAAGGTCAGGAAGACGGAGCAATCCTATTTGAGAAAATATAGCTTTAATTTTTTGTTTTATTCCAACAGAAAAAAAATTTCAAAATATTTTTGTTTTGAAAAACAATCACTACAGATTGAGCATGGATTAAATTGAAATCGAGGTTCGCGCAGCGACCCGCAGGGCAGTCTTGACCTTTAATTCAATTTCATCCATGCTATTTGACTTATTTTACCCACAGATTCGTTTAAAGAACTATAAATTTAAATAGAAGCTGGGGAAAACTCATCCTTGCCCCCTTTGGGGGAAAGGTAAAGTATCCCCTTCAAGGAGTATTCAAAACCGGCTCCTCTGGGGTCGGTTATTTGTTCATTTTTTTATGTTGAATAGCTGATGTGGCCAAGTGGCTGTATTGTTTTAGTGGGTTTTGAAATGGGAATAATAAAAAATAAATTGGCCACTAATGATAAATTAGCGCCCAAACTGTTTGGTCAACGTGTTGTTATTGAGTGGTGCGAGGATGTCCATGTCCATTTTAGAAATTTACGTTTTGAGTTAGGTGAAGATGATTTTTTACGTTTGTCTTCTGCTATGGCGATGGCTCGTAATAGTTTATGGAAGTGGCACTCTTCTCCCGATGTATGTGAAATACCTATTGGTGACATAGAAGCCTATGATGAAGGTCATGTGTTGTCAGAAAATAAATATGGTTTTTGGTGTGGCAGCGATTATGAAACCCAGAAACATTATGACGGTATTGAGTTTTGGCTGTCAAAACTTAACAGTGGTGCTGTTGTTCCACCTATACTTGTAGTTCCGCAGTCTAACGGTCGGTATATGCGAATGGACGGTTTTAAAAGGTTCATTGCAATGTCTAGGTTTGGCTTAAATGAAATACCGTGTGTGGTTGACCGGTGTGCCATCCCTGGTGGGCAAGAAAATATCGAATGGTCCACAGATGGAAAAAGTTTTAAAACTTTTTTAGTTGATTCTTCAAGGGAACCTTTTGTTTCTTTAGGTGAGAAATTTGAATTATTGTCCATGTATACTTTTGATAAAAAGGTTCCTTTTGAAGGACGTACGCAAGTAGAACTGCAGGCTGATGGTAGTATTCATTTACATTACAACAATTTACGTACGGAATTTAGGTTTTTAGAATATCTTAAATTCGCATTTCAAATAGTCAAATCACTTATGACAATGCCTTTTTTGCCTTATGTATATAAATCTTTCTTTCTAGATGTTTTTAGAACCGCTGCCGACTATATCTTTAAAAACCATAGAAGAGCATTTATGTACATGCATCCAAAATATTTGAGTATTAAAAAATATTTTTCTTGATTAGTGTTTAGGAGTTTCGTGTTGAATAATAATGTTTATGTTTTTTGTGATTGGTCGGAATGCTTAGATAGTAACTACAAGGCTTTAGTCGAAACTATACGAAAAAAACACGGTGAGTCTAAAATAATAGTTGTTAGTGATGAAACAGAAGTAGAATCAACCATCTTTGATGGTGTTGAATCTATTAGCGGTGGAATTATTTCTGTTTTTAATTTCTTGATTTTGCAAAGTAACTCTTGTTTTTACGTCGTGCACCGTCGTTTCCTTTCTTCACTTGAGATTCTTGTTTGTTTTCTTTCATTATTGCCTTTTATGCCGTTAGTTAAACTTATTCCTAGGGGGAGCAATAAAAACAACAATTCAATAACTCAACTTTTTATTTATAAAAAAAATTGCAAGATCATTAAGTAGAAAAGCAATTATGACACTTAAGGTATTAATTGTTTATTTATTTTTTTTCCCAATGCTAATCGCAAGGAGGCGCAAAAGGTCTAGTTCGGCAAAGAAAATACTTTATATACGATTGGATCGATTTGGTGATATGGTTCTCACTTTGCCAACGTTGTCAATATTGCGCAAATACTATCCTGCGGCTGAGTTAACAGTTCTTTGTTCACCTAGTGGTGCTGTTGTTTTAAACACACAACCTAATCTTGTAGATAATGTAATAGTTTGGAATGGTATATGGGATATGCATGGAGGCTTAATTTTAAATGCTAAGCATTTTTTTTTAATTTTAGGAAAAATATATCAATTACGTAAAAACTCTTATGATTATGTTTTTCAGCCAGTCTCACTTGGGATATGGACGTTACTTGCGACCTCGTTGAGAGCCGATAGGGTTGTGGCTCGAGTAGATAAAAACTTGTTACTCCCTAGGTTGTTGATTAATTTCGTAGACAACGCTGTCGTAATAAATGAAAGGGGTCGTGATGTCCATGTGATGAGGCAAAATCTAGAGTGCGCTTTTTCATCAGGGATTAAAAAGGTTGATCTGGAACCATTGACATTAGCACATCGCAATGTTGCAGTGCAAAACTTTTCGATTGATTTGTCAGAAAAACTTATTTTCAATGTCAGTGCTGGTGACCCAGTGCGTCAATTGCCCATTGATGTTGCTGCCAAGTTGACTGAAAAAATTCTTTCTTCTTTTAATCATCTCGGTGTCGTTCTGATTGGGGTAAGCAACGACTCTACGTATGCTGCAGATCTATTTGCAAAATTCCCCGAAAGGGTTGAAAATTGTGTCGGTCAAACAAATGTTGATGATCTTATTTACATTTTTAAAAAGGCTCCTCTATTAGTAACATCTGACACAGGGTCTATGCATTTAGCTGCGATGACAGATATTCATATTGTAGCTTATTTTACTGCTGGTTCTTTGAGACATTTTGCTCCCGTGACCGATAATTGCACAATCATTCAACATGAGCTTGGTTGCTCAGGCTGCGGTGATATGTGCTTTACCGAAGAGATGCCCAAGCCGTGCATGGCAGCTATTACTGCTGACGAATTGTTTGATGCTGTGAGTGCTGTTTTAGAGAGCAAAAAGGTGGCTGCAGGATGATCTCTGCCATCATCCTAGCTTCCGGTACCGGCCAACGCTTTCAGGAAACGCAACCCAAACAATTCATGAAATTGGCGGGCATGCCTGTACTGGTGCATACTATAAAATCATTCCAGACACATTCTGCCATTGATCAAATTGTCATCGTTTGTCATGAAAGCTATGTTGATGATGTTTGGTCTCTGGTATCCCAGTATGCTCTGTCAAAAGTAGTCAAGGTTGTTTGCGGAGGTACGACACGCCAAGAATCTTCCTCTGTTGGCATTCAGAGTTGTTCAGAAGCTGACTATGTGCTGATCCATGATGGTGTTCGCCCTTTTTTATCTCATGCAGTAATCACAGAACTTGTTGACGCTGTTCAACAGTACCACGCTGTGGATACGGTGATCCCTTCGGCGGATACTTTGGTTGAGGTTGATGATCAGGGCTTTATTGCCAATATCCCAGACCGTTATCGTTTTCGTCGTGGTCAAACCCCTCAGGCATTTTTGCGTGAACTAATACTACGTGCCCATCAGCAGGCTATTGCGGATGGTATTGATAATGCAACCGATGATTGCCAGTTGGTGATGCGCTTGGGGCATAAGGTGTATTGCGTTGAAGGTCACGAGCAGAATATCAAGATCACTTATCCTATTGATCTGCATATTGCCGACAAATTATTTCAATTAAATAGCCAAACGGTATTATCTGATCAAGATGATTTGTCGGAGTTCTTTCGCGACAAAGTGGTGGTTGTTTTTGGTGGTGGCGCAGGTATCGGTGCCAGCCTTGCCCAACTGATGCGTGATAATGGTGGTCGGGTTTATGTTGGTGGTCGCCATACTGAACCTGCGGTGGATGTGACGGTGCCAGATAGCATAAATGTATTTGTTGATAATGTGATAGGCGCTACTGGACGGATTGATTTCGTGATCAATTGTGCCGGTGATTTAATCCGCCGTGATGTTGAGTTCACTACACCGGAACAATGGAGACAGTTGTATGCCGTGAATGTGGATGGGTGTTTCAATGTTTCTCATGCGATTATCCCCATTTTTAACCGTCAACAAATTGGTTCGCTTATGTTTATAGGATCGAGTTCTTACACTCGTGGTCGTGCTGGGTATGCTGCTTATAGTAGCAGTAAGGCCGCAGTGGTCAATTTTTGTCAGGCATTGGCTGAAGAATTGGCATCCTCTGGAATACGGGTAAATGTTGCTAGCCCTGGCAGGGTGAAAACTGGCTTACGTGAACGCAATTTTGGTAAAGAACCAGAAGGCAGCTTATTGTGTCCAGATATAGTTGCACGAAAGATTGCTGCTGCGTTGATAACAGAGACGACGGGTAGTGTTTTTGATATTAATTGAGATTGGTGGAAATATTGAATTATTTTGTAAATCAAGCAGATATTAAATCCCGATTACCATTAAAAACATGGTGGGCAATGTTGTTGGTATTGCCGCTGAGCGTCCGCCTCATCTGTTTTATCGTCAACCGCACTTCGTGGTCACCTAACATGATTACGCTTTCTGGTTTGTTGTTGCGATTATCAACAGCAGTATTATTTTTTTTGGCAACTCCGCTAACCTTGATGCTTGGTGCGCTTGCCTACATCGCTGCATATGTGTGTGATTGTACTGATGGTGCGGTAGCACGCTTAACGGGAAAGACATCTGAACTTGGTCGCTATCTCGATCATATTTCTGACCTGCTGGGCGATGTGCTCATCCTGCTGGCATTAGTTTGGTCTCAAGACCTTATCTTTGCACCGTGGATATGGGCGATGGTGTTCATGCAAGTGGCGGAATGTTATATTAGTTATTTGAACGGTTTTATTATCATCCATCATGAAGGTGGGCTAGACAATTTTGTTTTGTTTCGCTGGTTCAATCGTTATCGTACATGGTTTTTCAATCGCAATATAAAATCGTTTTTTTCCTTTCCCGATTATACTGCTTTTGTTTTTGTGTTGTGCCCATTATTAGGTATCCCGGCATTTGGGTTGCAGATTGGTTTCTATGCGTTGTTAGTAATTTGTTTTTACACCATTCTTTCAACTTTCGTGTCGGTGCATACCTCAATAAGGCAGTTTCCGTGAGGAACAAAATAACCCTTTTTTCTGGTGGATTGCTTTTAACGCTGCTTGTGGTTATAATGTCGTTGACAGTCATGTGATGTTGGCTATTTTTTTACTTTTAACGATGGAGTATAGTATGCCACAAATTACTGCACGCCTTTCTGATTTAACTGTTGATTCTCTTGATCATGTAGCACAAACATTGCATCGCTCTAGAGCGGATATTGTTAGGCAAGCCGTAGAGATGTACCTTGAAGATTTTAATGATCTTTCAGTCTCTATTGACCGTTTAAAAGATCCAGCAGACGAGACACTTGATTGGCAGGAGGCACGTCGTGTCCTACTCGCTGACGATTAAAAAAAGTGCCTTGAAAGAGTTGCAAAGTATTTCTAAGAAAGAACGTAATCGTATCGTTCAGGCAATTGATCAGCTAGTAGACAATCCACATTGTGGAAAACAGCTCAAGGGTGGATTGTCAGGGCTCCGCCGTATTAGAGTTGGTAACTACAGGGTTGTTTTTGAGATTAATGATTACGAGGTTACAATTCTTGGAAAGTCTAGGGGGACGTTCTTGAGTTACGCAACTCAAGGTTGATTTAGGCACAAACCACCACCACGTCAACCTTGCATTATCTTCACCACAACGGCATAATCAAAACAGTAAAAAAAGATCATCATCAAAACAACCGCAACAGCGAGGATGCCATGGCAAAAAGAAGACTAATCAGTTTTGACTGGGCAATGAAAAAGCTCCTACGCAGCAAAGCAAACTTTGAAATACTCGAAGGTTTCTTAAGTGAACTCCTAAAAGAAGGGATTCACATCCTCGAAATACTCGAAAGCGAAAGCAACAAGATCGACCGCAGCGACAAATTTAACCGCGTCGATTTAAAAGTAAAAAACGCTGCCGGTGAAATCATCATAATCGAAGTACAATATGAACATGAATTCGATTACCTGCAACGCATCCTCTACGGAACCTCCAAAGTAATAACCGAACACCTTAAAGAAAAAGACCCCTACGCCGACATTGTAAAAGTAATATCAGTAAACATCCTCTACTTCGATCTGGGACATGGAAGTGACTACATCTACCACGGCACCACCAGCTTCAAAGGACTCCACGATAACGATCAACTCCAACTATCAGACAAACAACAACACCTATACCAACAACAAGAGATTCATCAAATATTTCCCGAATACTACCTGATAAAAGTGAACAACTTCAACGATACAGCTAAAGATACCCTGGATGAATGGATCTACTTCCTGAAAAACGAAGAGATTAAAGAAGAGTTTAAAGCTCAAGGTTTAACCAAGGCCAAACGAGAACTCGACATCCTTAAGCTCCCAGAACTAGAACGCGCTGCTTATGAACGCTACCAAGATGACCTCCATTACCAAGCCAGCATGGTGGAATCATCATATACTGTAGGTACGATTGATGGTAAAAAAGAAGGCATTGAGCAGGGTAGAAAAGAAGAGTCTATAACTATAGCAAAAAAATTGCTGGATGTTCTCGATGTACATACAATATCAGCTAAAACTGGTTTGTCTGAATCAGAGATTATAGCATTAAAGAAGTAGCAAAGAGTAATTCAATGGATTGCTTTTAGCAGCAAACTATCAAACTATCGGACAGGCACTTTATTGTTGTTTGAAGAACATAATCCGGGGTCAGGTGTTTACTGTTTCTAAAACCAAAATTAACCAACTTGACCGTCACACGGTGTTGGCATATTATGCCATAAAGCTATAGGGGAGGAGATGCCATGCCTACACGGAACGTTGTATTAACTAACCATCAAAATGTACTTGTGGAGCAACTTGTATCTTCTGGTCGCTACCAAAATGCCAGTGAAGTGCTACGCGAAGGGTTGCGACTTGTTGAGCGGATTGAACAAGAGAATGCTGCACGGTTGAGGGCACTTCAGGAATTAGTTCGTGCTGGAGATATGGACTTGGAGGCGGGTCGCTACAATACATTTGAGACCGTTGCTGAACTCGAAGATCACCTTGATGGATTATCTATGATAAGTGCATCGTGAGTTCTGTCTGGAATATTCGACTCACCCAAACCGCAGAGGCTGACTTTCAGCATATTATCCGTTGGACTGTTACTCATTTCGGTCGGCGGCAAGGCAAAACTTATGCCAAAATTCTTACGATGGCTATAAGCGATCTGTCCAATGGACCTGATATTCTTGGAGTTAGACAACGTGAAGATGTCGGCTCGGGAATCTTTACCCTCCATGTGGCACGTAAGGGTCGTCGAGGCCGTCATTCTTTGGTTTTTAGAGTTGGACATTCTGTTTCTGCACCTACAATTGATGTGCTTCGAATCCTCCATGAGGCAATGGATTTAGAGCGACATTTGCCCGAGGCAGAAAATTGATTTTTTTTGCAAGACCATCAGTTCTGACAGGATTTTTTTGAACAAGATCGTATTTTTGAAAAAACTGGATGCTATAGTTGGGTCATTGCTGGTACGTGTTCTACCTGCAGCCACCGCTGAAAATCAACTTCCAGCAGACATAAAACAGGTTCTGTTTATCCGTCCCGGTGGAATCGGTGATGCGGTATTATTAATCCCAACTATTCAAGCTTTAAAGGCAAGTATTCCGCATGCGACCATTGAGGTTCTGGCCGAAAAGCGTAATACCACAGTTTTTGAATTGTGCCCAGAAGTTGAGCAGGTGTTTTGTTATGATAACTGGCGTGATTGGCAGAAAATATTTGCCAGTCGCTATGATGTGATTATTGATACCGAGCAGTGGCATTATTTATCTGCCATTATTGCTCGTTTGCTTCGTGCACCTATCCGCTGTGGCTTTGCTACCAATGAACGGCAAAAATTATTTACCCGCACCGCCACCTATAGTCATGATGAATATGAGGTTGATAGTTTTTTTGCATTACTCGATGCTTTAGAGATTGACGTTGAGACCCCTCCAGTAGGGAGATTTATTCAAATATCAACTACATTGGAGAACCGATCTCATGATTTATTGCCGCATCTGGATACAACCCCATATGTAGTTTTATTTCCTGGGGCCAGTATCATGGAGAAGCGTTGGAGTGGTGCTGCATTTCATGAACTAGCTCAACGTTGTAATGGTTTGGGTTATCCTGTTGTTGTCATTGGTGGTGGCGATGACATCCGGGTCGGTGAGATGATTATTGCCGATCTGCAGGGGGTAAGTCTGGCAGGGAAAACATCGCTGGCAGAAACAGCAGCCATTCTCAAGGGAGCGAAACTACTTGTTAGTGGTGATTCCGGGGTGCTGCATCTGGCTGTCGGGGTTGATTGCCCAACGGTTGCATTGTTTGGTCCTGGGATTATAAAAAAATGGGCACCACGTGGTAAAAAACATCGGATTGTTAGCTTGAACTTGCCATGTGCACCATGTACAAAATTTGGCACTACCCCGGAGTGTGTGGAAGGTGGTCGTTGTATTAAGGATATTTCGGTTGATATGGTGTGGAGTGAGGTGAAATTATTGCTTTAGGTGCGCCGAAAGGTTGGCAATGCTAACGCTAACCCATGTTTAACACTTAATCGCAAATAAAACACTGTTCTGCAATGCAACTACTTGAAATTGTTCAAACTCATCACCGATATTGCAATGTAGTGCCATAATCGTACATGCTGGGGTTGAGTTAGCTCTTTTTTTCTTGTATTATGGGTTTTATGTATATTCGTCGCACTAAAACTCGTAACACCTCTACGGGGGAGGGATATTTAAAAAACTATAGGACAGGCACTTCCTTCTGTTGCTTCCTTCTGTCGAAATAGTTGTCGCTATACAAAAACACTATGACGTGCGTATCGGTGGTCAGCAGTCTGGTCGGGAAGTGTTGCAATCGTTGCGTACATTGGCTGATTATATTGAGGAAAACATGATTGAAAAAACGGGTAACATGGTTAGACGTAGCAATACACAGCCTATTGCTCAGATCATCAATCTTCAGATCTGCGATATAGCAATGCACTGCCCAACTCACAGCCAATATGAGATGCTATCACTGGGCACTTTGCTTTGAGTAAAAAGAAGATGTTCCCCGATACGTCACTTAAGGTTTCGTAGTTGCCCTGACCCTTGGCAATAATGAGATCTGCTTGGTTGAATGTTTGGCGAAACTGGTCACTGCAATGTTCAAGGATGGTTCCTGGACTGTTGTCTCCGTTGGTGATAACTGATACCAGTTCGGTGATTCCTGCTTGTTCGGCATCTACCCATAGGGCATCGTTGATAATAGGGGCACCGCGTACTACGAAGGTGGTTTTGTCGAGGGGCAACTGCTTAAGCAGAAGTTTGTCGAGGACAATTTCTCCAGCGTTATCACCTAAATATAGAATAGAACTCGCTTGGTTAATAGCCGTCGCAAACTGGTGTAGGTTACCTTGAAGGTTGGCGGACAATCCCTGTTCAATACTGGTTAATGCTTGAGCCTCGGTCATGTCATGATATACGCCATGGTCGATGCTATTACCGGCAATGGCCAATAACACTGTGGCGAGCAGTGGATCATCCGCTAGCAGGACATCCTGTTCAAGCTGTGGCATTAATTGTAGAGCCAGTTTTTGGTAACGTTGTTTTTCGGCGAGAAACGGGTCTGGATTGCCGCTGATATCGCGAATAAGATGGTGTATGCTGCGAGCCATAGCCGGTGGAGATAGATGAAAATCGATGGTACTCAACTGTTGTAGAACAGCACGGAGCGTTTTCTCACGTTTGGCATCATCAAGATCGAGCATATTCAACACAGCAAGGGTTTGCTTGACAAAACAGGGGATACAGTCATGAAATGTACGCATAATATTTCCTTATTAACAAGGCTCTGCTGTGGTGCAAAGCCTTGTAGTGTTAACTGTTCGTAACTATTCATCGTGATGGGTACGCAATCCCCATATCAAGGGACGCAACGAGCCCATCCATGGGGCTTATTGTCGCCGTCCATGGCGACAAATACCCTTGCTATGGGGATCACGTACCCAACTTGAGATGTGCTGAATAGTTACAACTATTCAAGGTGATGGGTAGCGAAATAGTTGCAATAAGTCTAGCGATGAAGTTTGTTGTTGTAAAACGCCTGCTCCAAGGCTTCGGTCATGGTGCATTCGTATCCGTCGATTCGTGCCAACAATTGACGACTTTGTTCGTCGATAAAGTCGATATTAGCCGTGGCACTGTGCTTGCTGGCTTTAGTGACGCGGCATTGAATACGCGTGGTGCCAACGGGAAATTGTTCACAGTATTGGCGATAATGACCGGCAAATGATGGTAGTGAACCAAGTTCTTTCTGGGCAAAGCTCCATAAAATCATCATTTGAAAACTACTGTCAATCACCTGTGGGTCAGTGATCCAACTACTACGTAACGGTTTATCCATCCATTTTGATGGTATGGGAGCAGTTGCAGACAGGGCGATAATACCCTCATTATTGTTGCCAATAACCTGTTTTAATCCCTGTAATTTCGACCCGTGGAATAGTTTACCCGAGGCGTAGATTTCATCCTTGGTGGGAATTTCTCCACCATCAACTACTAGTGGTTCGATGGCTGGACGCTGTTGCGGGAGGCTGTCTGCCAGCACAATATCGGCACTGGCGTAAATGGTGCCATCAACCTGATTACAAATTTGCATTGGGATAACAAACAACCCGTCGGCGTTGTTTAACGCGCCACAACGTAGTTCGATGTCCAGAGGTTTACCGTCTTCAAGCACTAACCCTTTACGAATGCGCAGATTGTCAAAACCATGAAACAGTAATCCCGGATTGTTGTGCAGCGCTCCTTGAGCCAGCCATTCCACCAGCATCGCCATGGGAACAACGGCTTTGCTATTGATGACGTGATCTTGCAAAAACGGCATATCGTCACTGCTGACGGTTAGAGTAAGTAGCGTATTGGGTAGCAGATCACCAGAGATAGAATCGTCTAGCGAAGCATCGGCCTTTTTCGACTCAGTTGATTCAGGCGTCGATCCATCACCCGCACCACCGAGAATAACCAATTCCACTTGATCATCAGTGCCGACCAACTCCTGTAATAAATACTGTGCTCCGAGTTGTAGGTCGATCACCTCAATTCCTTCATCGGCAAAGATCTTTTTGAGTGCCGGTGTCACCATGCCGCCATCCCATGGCCCCCAGTTGAGGGAAACCACGCGACAGTCGTTACGCTGACGTGCCAGAGCTTGGGCACTTTTATTCAACACCTCATTGGCAACGGCATAATCTATCTGTCCGGTACGACCAAAGCGAGCGGTGGAGGAAGAAAACAGGGCAATGAAGGCAAGTGGGTCATTTTGAGTGGCGTGTAATAATGCTTGCAGTCCGGCAATCTTGGTTGAATAGACCAATGCAAATTGCTCGGCAGTTTTATCCTCAATTTTACGATCAGCGAGAACACCGGCTCCATGGATTAAACCACTGATGGTGCCGAACTCGCGTACCTCGTCGATGGCTGCGCTAACGGCCTGATCATCACGGATATCGACGCTACGATAAATTACTCGCGATCCAGCTTGTTGTAACCGTTGCAGATTATCGAGAAGTTCCCGGTTATTTAATACTTTTTGGCACGCTGCGTTCAGTTCCCTCGGTTTGAGCGGTTGCGCGGCGTGAATCATCAAGGCATTTTTGATTGCTGCTTCATCACTGGCAGCTGCCAGCCAGTCTGTTTCCGCTTCTGGTCTGGCACTACGTCCTAATAATAGTAGGGTAGGTTGTCCAGCTTTAGCTAACGCCTCGGCAACCTCAGCGGTTACCCCCCGGGCACCACCGCTGATAACTACCACGTCGGTTGGTGTTAATTGTAGGGAGGGACTATCGGCAGACAGATCGTGCTGAGTCAACGTTAAGGTTACTCGTCCACCGCGATTAGCACCAACTTCTACCGGTCCGGCGCACAAAAGCTCGCTGACAATGGCGTCTACCTGTGCGGTTTCACTCAGGTCTGCACCGAGATCAAGGGCTTTGCAGTTGACCTGTGGCCATTCGTGATGGGCGGTTTTGCTGATACCTGCCAATCCACCAGACAGAGGATCGATAATTGGTGATTGACGATTAAAACCACATTGCCCATCCAGATGTGAAACGGTGATCAGGCTGCTATCTCCTTGGACACCACTGTGTTTAAGAGCATCACCACAGCGTTGCATAAGTAAGAAGGCATCACGTAAAAAGTAGCTATCGGTGCCGATTTGCGGAGCTACGATAACCAGTGCCGCCAATTGTTCCGGTTTTTCATTATGACCAGGGCTGATCAATTGTACCTGAAAGTTACGCTGTTTGAGTTGGGTGACCACAGCGGCCGATAACGGTGAACAATCATCGACCACCCAGATTGGAGCATCGCTGTTCAGCTTTAACGCCGGGCGATCTGCAGCCACCGGAACAACTTGGATAATCTGACGTTGAAGTAGTGGTGTAGCCGATTGTTCACGGTCGGTAGGTATTGATGCCGACTGAGTTGTGCTCTCTGGAGCAGGTGTTGTCGCTGCAACGCTACCTATCGCTTCAACGATCTGACGTAGGGTTTGTAAACTAGCGAGTTGCTCCGGTTGCAGTGCCGGTAACTCCGGCAGTTTTTCCTGAATGGCGGATAAAATTTCCACCCGCTTGATCGAATCGATACCCAGGTCGGCATCGAGACTCATATCCAGTTCCAACATCTCCTGTGGATAGCCGGTCTTTTCGGCCACCACTTCTAGCAGGGCGCCGGAAACATCAACATCAACACCGCTGGCGACTGCCGCTGGCGAAGAAACTGCCGCGCCAGTGCCCGAGGTCGAGATTGACGCTGCAACGCTACCCATCGCTTCAACGATCTGGCGCAGGGTTTGTAAGCTACCGAGTTGCTCCGGTTGCAGTGCCGGTAACTCCGGCAGTTTTTCCTGAATGGCGGATAAAATTTCCACCCGCTTGATCGAATCGATACCCAGGTCGGCATCGAGACTCATATCCAGTTCCAACATCTC
>JAYEOA010000038.1:13937-19820 GCA_034722515.1 Thermodesulfobacteriota bacterium
GCGGATAAAATTTCCACCCGCTTGATCGAATCGATACCCAGGTCGGCATCGAGACTCATATCCAGTTCCAACATCTCCTGTGGATAGCCGGTCTTCTCGGCCACCACTTCGAGCAGGGCGCCGGAAACATCAATATCAACACCATTACTTTCCGGTATGACTGTTACCGGTGGTGCAGCAGTAGTCTGTGGTATAGGTTGCTGCGCCGATGCTGCACTGGTAGGTGCCATGACGGGTATGGGTGTTTGTGGAGTCGCTGGGGGAGCAGAAGCAGCCATCGCTGCCGGTACAGATGATGTAACACCCATCTGATGATCCATCAACGCATGCATGGTTTGTACGGCAGCAGCTTGTCCTTCAAGAAACTGATTGTGCAGCTTGGCTGTATCTTCCTGCATTCGTTGCAGTATGGCCATATTTTCCTGTAAAGAACGCAAGGAATCACTGGTCGCTTGGGTGCTTTGTGGCTGGATCGCCGGTGCCAGTGCCGGTGCTGACGGTGTCGCCGCTGCTGGCGGCATAGTGTTAGCATCTACCAGTTTACGTTGGCTGACAGGGCGAGCGGTTTTTTTCTTTACATAATTAGCCCCGTTAATAGTAACAGTCATGCGTGGCGCTTTTGGCTGCGGCAGGGCGAGTTCCTTTTGGGCATAGTCACCATCCCAATGTTGTAATTGCATAGGATAGCCAATGGCAGCTAATTGAATGAGACAGCGGGCAAGATCGTTAAGACCTGAGCGTTTTCCGTTAGATGAATCTAGTGCCAGTGCTTGAATATTTTTTCCTTTGAGGATTTTATCCACCATTCCGGTTAAACGAGCACCGGGGCCAATCTCAATAAAGGTGGTCATACCATCAGCATACATCTGTTCAATTTGTTGGACAAATTCAACCGGGCTGGCGAGCTGCTCGGCCAATAGGGTGCGGATATTAGCACTGTCACCGGGGTAGGGGACTGCTGTTTTATTGGCATAAACAGGTGCCGCTGGTGGATTGACCTCAACCTGTTGCAATGCAGCAAGAAATGGTTTCGCCGCCGCAGCGACAAGTTTACTGTGGAAAGCCGCAGCAACATCCAGAGCGACGCAGCGCAGACCACGTTCTTTGCACAACTTGGTGGCACGCTCAATTTCGCTGCGCGAACCGGACAACACGCCCTGATTCGGAGTGTTGCGATTGGCTAAAACCAAATCGAGTTTTTCTTCAGATAACAACAACTCAATTTTGTTCAGCGAGGCAGAAACGGCTAGCATTGTTCCTTTGTCGCTGCCATCACCGGCCATTAATTCACCACGTAATTGCGATAATTTATATAGATCTTTAGCGCTATAACAACCTGCCGCACACAGAGCGGTTAGTTCACCATAACTATGTCCTCCCCACGCCTGAGGCTTGAGACCAAAGCTGTGTAGATAGCGCCAAGCACCGAGACTAACAGTACCGATGGCGGGTTGGGCTACCTGTGTGGCCTGAATATTTTTTATCGCAACAGCTTTGTCGGCATCGCTATACAGAGAATGGGGATAGATGAGGTTACTCAATCCACCATCTATGTTGAGGGTTTGATCAGCTTCATTGAGTGTGTCGAGTAATTGTGGTGCGTGGCAGGCCAAATCGCGCAGCATGTGGGGATATTGCGCCCCTTGACCGGAGAATAATACCGCCAGTTTACCCGGTGTAGCGCTATCATTGGCGTACCAGATGCCGTTAGGGGTGCTGGCTAGTGCCTTATCGCCGGAAAGCAGTTTCTCAGCATTGGCTATTATGCTGGCTACATCCTGATCGTTGTCGATAACAAATAACAACCGTTGCCCAGCTGTCGAATCAAATTCAGCTCGACTTTGAGCGGCATAACGGCGTAGTTGCGCCGCCGTGCCTGTAACCGGAACCTGCTGTAGTTGCTGTTGCAATGCTGGTTTATCCGCAGCACACAGAGCGATAATTTGTGGCGCACCGCTCCAATCACAAGTGCTACGCTCGCTTTGATGTTCCTCTAAAACACAGTGAAAATTACTACCGCCGAAACCGAAGGCACTCACCGCAGCACGGCGGGGATGATCGGGATTAGATAGCCATGGGCGCGTGGTGGTGTTGACGTAAAATGGGGTATTGCCTGTAGTAATAACCTCCTGAGGTTGATTAACATTGATGGTCGGAGGAAGTACTTTACTGTGCAGAGCCAGAGCAACCTTGATTAGTCCAGCCGACCCTGCTGATGCCTTGGTGTGACCAATCTGCGACTTTACCGAACCCAGCGCACACCACGGAGTACCGTTGCTCTCACCATAGACATCACGCAGAGCAGAGATCTCAGTAGCATCGCCAACCTTGGTTCCAGTACCGTGAGCCTCAACCAGGGTGATGGTTTTTGGATCAACAGCAGATTGCCCGTAAGCGTCAAGGAGTGTGCGTTTTTGACCGTTGGCGTTAGGCTCATATATCGCCCCTTTTTTGCCATCGCTGGCGGTACCAATGCCACGAATTACCGCATAAATTTGATCATTATCGCGTTCGGCATCAGCCAGACGTTTCAGGACAACAAGTCCCAATCCTTCACCGATCATGGTGCCGTCAGAGTCACTATCAAATGGACGAATAAGGTTGGAAGGCGACAGAGCCGGAGTTTTACTGAAGCAGGTATACATGAAAATGTCATTAAAGGTATCTATACCGCCGGTGATCACCATATCGCTGCGCCCACAGGTCAGCTCCATCGCTGCCATGTGCAATGCACTCAGGGAACTGCCACAGGCCGCATCGATGACACTATTGGTACCGCCAAGATCAAATTGTTTACTGATCCGTCCAGCGACAACATTGCCCAATAGTCCGGGGAAGGAGTTCTCTTGCCACGGAACGTAGCTATCCGAAATCCGTTCGACAACCTCTTGAACTACGTCATCAGGCAACCCGGCATCTTTAAGTGCTTTACGCCAAATCGGGTGACCGAGCCTGGCACCGAGGGGAATCACCATTTCAAGTGCGCCGGTAACACCGAGGAGCACACTGACACGTTCACGGGCAAACTCTCCGGCGGGATCGTAACCGGCATCCTTAAGGGCTTCGCGGGCAGCAATCAATCCCAATAGTTGCGAGGTATCAATTGCTTCGATGATATTAGGCTGAATGCTGAATTCCATCGGGTTAAACTCGTAAGGATCGAGAAAACCGCCCCGGTTGCCATAGGTTTTGTCGGGAGTTTTTGGGTCTGGATCATATAAATCTGCCACGCGCCAGTGTGTTTCCGGTATATCACTGATGCAATCTTTTGCGCCTTTGATGTTGGCCCAGTAGGTATCCTTGCTTTCGGCCTTAGGAAACAGGCAGCCAATACCGACAATAGCTAGCGGGGTAGCAATTGGATTAGATAATGAGTTGGCAGAGGTGGTTGTTACTTTGGTTGTATTGTGTTGTGCACCCGTATCAGTCACGCAGGTACTCCTTGATCTGGTCTGTGGTTATTGGGGAAATAGGCAGTTCGGCAGAGCCAATGGCAATGCCATGACGACGCAAGGTGTTGGCGCGGGTAAGTACCGCCGCACCAAACAGGATGTTGAGATTGACACATACAACGCGCCGATTATTGCTTTGGTGTAAAAATGTATCGCGAGTCCATTCGTTGAATGCCCCCATGGCGGGGCCACACCAAACTTGAAAATCCATTTTACGCGTGGCGTCTCCAGCGTTAGCCCAATGGGTTGCCTGCCCCAAATAGGAGCGGAATACCAAGGCCATAAGGTGTTTGGGGTCACGTTCGGCGCGTTCGACCTGCCGTGGGTCGCGTTGCAGGAAGTAGTTGCGGGTGGTGCTCCAAACATCATTTAACGGTGCGCGAAAAAACGTTTTTTCCAATTTTTCGCGCTCACCGGCGGGGATATCATCAAGACAACTGTTTTGCCGATATAGCTCATACAGTTTGGCGGCACGCATGGAAAACATGGTACCCCGTTTCAGTACCTGAACATCAACACCCATTTCAAACATATCGGCAGCCGGTGCCATGGCGACATCGGCTTGTCTGGTGTCGGCTAACATCTCGCGTACCATATCGGAGGTACCCGATTCGATGCAGGCTTGATTAACGGTGCCGGTCACCAGATACGCAGCACCCATCGCCATGGCTGCTGCCGCCGCCTGAGGCGTGGCAATGCCACCGGCAAGACCGATGCGTGGGGTGACAGGATAGTTGTATTGTTGTTGCAGACGATCACGCAACGAACAAATAGTGGGAAACAGCGATAGAGCAGGGCGGTTGTCGGTATGACCGCCAGAATCAGCTTCAGCGCTAACATCTTCTGCCATGGGGATCTGACGAGCCAATTCGGCTTGCTCATCAGTAATGATCCCTTGCTCCAACAACTGGTTGAGCATCTTTTCCGGTGGTGGTGACAGGAAGTGTTTGGCGACCTCTTCACGGGAAATTTTAGCAATAATGCGGTTGGGGGTGACGATTATTCCATCACTATTTTTATGGATACCATGAATGCGGTAGCGAACAACAGCCAAACTCAAGGTTAAAAACGCCGAAGCTTCAATAAGATGAACATCAAGTTTAATATATAGATCCACCAAGGCTTGTTCCAGATCGGTCTCGTGTGGGCTATGGATTAGATTGACACCGTAGGGGCCGTTCGGCAACGCGCTCTGAATCTGGATGATGGTTTGTTCGACGCTCTCCAATGGTAAGCCCGCAGCACCGAAGAAGCCAAGCATGCCTGCTTGTCCCATGGCAATGACCATATCCGCAGACGATATCCCCTTGGCCATCGATCCGGCAATCATCGGATAACGTAGACCATGGGTGGCTAGAAAACTTGAATCACCACATTTAGCTAACGCCAGAGCCGGAGCGTATCCCACCAGCGGTTTTGTTATAGCTGTTGTAGCAACACCAAGCCGAGCTTGACCGCAAGTGTACGCATGAACACCATCACAATCCTCGGTGACATAAACAGACCGGTTAATTTGATATAATGCCGTAGGTATTGACGTTGCCAAAGTTCTTTGCTCTGCTTGTTGATCAGGTGTCCATGATCCGAGTGTTTTTGTAGAGTTGTGGGGGAGATTTTGCGCCATAGTAATTAGATGCCATTCAATTAATATTTGAGTTGTAGAAGTATTTTGTCCAAAAGTGTAATTATGCCATTTTCTAGCCTCTAAGGCAAAAAAAAAACGCTAACCTGTGATGGTCTCGCAAAAACTAAATACGATGGCTACGCACAAAGTCACAAGGACTTGATAAGTGAGATGAAGTGAGATGAAGGAGATGGGGTCAAGTCTGCTGTTAGCTCAGCAAAGGGGACATTCTTTACAATTTTTACTTTACACCCAGCGTAACAAACGTAAATATGACTCAGAATGTCACGCTTACCTCGCATAGATAATCCCGGTCTGCTCCAGCATGTCATCGTTAGAGGTGTTGCTGGGGGCGATATTTTTATCAATGATCATGTCCGTGAAGATTTTGTTAATCGCTTCGCTGTATTGTTGTGCGATACTCATTAGTTGCTTTGTCGAGAAAGTTAATATGTAAAGAACGTCCCCTCGTAAATTAAAGAACGTCCCCTCGTAAATACGATATGTTAAATGTAGATTTGCTTCCCTAATCTATTCGGTTTATTATAATTATTGATCTTAGAAGTGTGCTGATATATATGCGCCAATTATATGGGTTTGCTCTGGGTTGATCGCTTATCGGGGCAGGGTTTGAGTGCCAACAGACAATTTATTTGCTTTAAAAACAAAGGGTTATAAGGTATGGACGACCAGTTAGATAGAGATCCTGTAGTTTTGGAAAATGTACGGATACCGCTGCTGGATGGTACTCAGCTGGCAGCGCGAATCTGGTTGCCGGCGGATGCGGAGCGGCATCCGGTGCCGGCA
>JAYEOA010000039.1:0-19816 GCA_034722515.1 Thermodesulfobacteriota bacterium
TAAGGGTAGCGTTATGAGTTACCAGCCCCCTTTTAAAATAACATCTTCTATTTTGAATCTGGTCAGCTTGATTTCTGAAAAAATCGGGGAATTAAAAACAAGTTACAACATCATCTCGCCACAACTGAGAAAGAAGAATAAAATCAAAACCATTACCGGAACTTTGCAAATTGAAGGAAATACACTGACCGAAGAACAGGTTTCTGCTGTACTGGATGGCAAAAGGGTATTGGGAACCATGCGTGAATTGTCAGAAGTACAGGGAGCTATCAAGACCTATGAGCAGTTATCCCAACTTGACCCATTGAGCCTTGATGATTTGTTAAAAGCGCATGGTTGGTTAATGGGCGAAATTCTGATCCATGCAGGACATTTTAGAACAAAAGGGGTTGGCATCCATCAGGGGGAAAAAATAATTCATGTTGCACCACCGGCTCATCGGGTATCTGGACTGATGGCTGATCTCTTTCAATGGTTAGAACAATCGGAAGATCACCCTTTGATTGTCAGTAGCGTTTTTCATTATGAGTTTGAGTTTATTCATCCATTTATTGACGGTAACGGGCGGATGGGGCGGTTGTGGCAAACTTTGCTGTTATCTAACTGGAAAGCAATATTTAAAGCATTACCGCTGGAAAGTGTTGTGCGGGATCATCAACAGGAATATTATCAGGCACTGGCTCAATCTGATAGAAATGCAGACGCAACCGCTTTTATTGTTTTTATGCTGGAAGCCATTTTAACGACCATTGATAAAAACGTCCCTGTAAACGTCCCTGTAAACGCCCTTGTAAATATTAAAGGTCTCAAAACGCCAGAGGCAATTGTAAAGTTAATTTCAGCCAATCAAAATATTACCAGAAATGAAATGGCTGAGAAAACAGGTAAAGATGTACGCACGATTGGCAGAGCCATCAAGAAACTACAGCAAGATAATAAGTTACGCCGTGTTGGTTCAGATAAGTCAGGTTATTGGGAGTTATTGTGAAAAACAAGCAACTATCACCCCCTATAACCGCAACCATAAAAAAGTTGTTGCTGGAAGCCAGAAAACAGGTAGTACAGCAGGTGAACACCACAATTGTTTACACCTACTCAAAACAACAGACACCGTCTGTTATTTCTGAAAAAACATCAAAATCCTCGACACTGTTGAGGATTTCTGATGATCAGCTTGAAAAATTGGGAAGACACCCCAAAGGTCAGACACTGTCTGACCAATCTAAAATGGTTTCAATCAATATCTTTGCCAGTCAATACAAAACCTATCTATCCAGCAAGGAAGAACTGAAAAAGCAGATAGACAATGTCTGATTTAACCGAAAATGCCATAGAGCAAAATCTGATTGATCTGCTCAGAAAGCAGGGCTACGCTTATTCTCAAGGCTCTGAATTGGATCGGAAAGGCTTTGATGGCGTTATTTTAGAAAATCAGTTTAAGACCACCTTAAAAAAACTGAACCCTGATCTACCCGAATCCGCACGAAGTGAAGCCTTCCAGCATGTCCTGCACCTGGGTTCAAATGAGATCATGACCAATAATGAAAAATTCCACCAGATGCTCACGGATGGGGTTACGGTTGAGTATTTCAAAGCGGGAGAAACCATTGGCTTACAGGTTAAGCTGATGGATTTTACCCATCCCGAAAATAATGATTTTCTGGTGGTCAATCAATTTGTTATCAAGGAGAACAATCAGTCGAAACGGCTTGATGTGGTGGTGTTTGTAAATGGCTTGCCCTTGATTGTGGTTGAGTTGAAAAGTGCCATTGATGAAAAGGCAACCCTGGAGCGAGCCTATACCCAGATTCAGAACTATAAAAATGCGATACCGACTATTTTTTATTACAATGCGTTTTGTATTATTTCTGATGGTGTAGATGCCAGAACATCCTCTGTTTCAGCCCCTTTTTCCCGCTTTTTAGCGTGGAAATCGCCAGAAAAGCAAGAAAATGGAGTTGTGCCGGAATTGCAGATATTGGCAGAACGTATGCTTACACAACAGGTTGTCTTAAACCTTATCCGCTTTAATACGGTATTTGAGAGTGAAGAGGTAAAAGATGAAAAAACCGGCCTTTTGTCACTGGTTAAAATAAAGAAAATAGCAGCCTATCATCAATATTATGTGGTAGAAAAAGCGGTTCAATCCACATTAAGAGCTATTAAAAGGGCAGCAGAAAGTTCGGCAGAGACAAGGCCTGCCTTGTCTGTACAAGGAGATCCAGCAAATTATGGATTGCCCTCTGTGGCTGACCAGCCAGAAGGAGATAGGAAAATTGGCGTGGTCTGGCATACACAAGGGAGCGGAAAATCACTTTCTATGGTGTTTTATGCAGGGCAACTGGTGGTACAGCCTGCCATGCAAAATCCGACCATTGTTATTCTGACCGACAGAAACGATCTGGATGACCAACTTTTTTCAACCTTTGGCAATTGCTCATCCCTTTTAAGACAAAAGCCGGTTCAGGCATCCAGCCGGGAAAACCTGAAAGAACTGTTACAGGTGACGGGCGGCGGCATAGTCTTTACCACCATTCAGAAGTTTTACCCGGAAAATGGTAATGATGTTTTTGATAGATTGTCTGATCGTTCCAATATTGTTGTAGTGGCTGATGAAGCACACCGCAGTCAGTACGGTTTCGCAGGTAAGGTTGATAGGGATGGTAACATTAAGTACGGGAATGCCAAGCATTTAAGAGATGCGCTTCCCAATGCTTCATTTATCGGTTTTACCGGCACACCGATTGAAAAAGAGGACAGAGATACACAACAGGTTTTCGGATCGTATATTGATATTTATGATATTGCTCAGGCGGTAGAAGATGGCGCAACTGTCCCGCTTAGTTATGAAAGCCGCCTGGTCAAGATTAAATTCAATGAAGAAGCGAGCGACAAGATAGATGAACGTATCAACGGTATTGAGGGCGCTAGCCCAGAGCAGTTGGAAAAAGCCAAAAAGAAAAATGCTCAAATTAATGCCATTGTAGGGCATCCACAACGGTTGAAAGATGTTGCCAGAGACATTGTGACCCATTTTGAAGCACGACAGGCGTTTTTTGAAGGCAAGGGAATGATTGTCTGCATGACCCGCCAGATTGCGGTGGATTTGTACACTCAAATTACCCGGCTGAAACCTGATTGGCATCATGATAATCTGGATAATGGGGCTATTAAGGTGGTGATGACAAGTAGCAGTGATGACCCTGAAAGTTTCCAGGCTCATCATACCAACAAGAAGCAACGGGCGTTACTTGCCGCCAGACTCAAAGACAGCCATGATGCATTGAAACTTGTCATTGTACAGTCTATGTGGCTGACCGGGTTTGATGCGCCGCCACTTCATACCCTGTATATCGACAAGAAAATGCAGGGTGCGGCACTGATGCAGGCTATCGCCAGAGTCAATCGTGTTTATAAGGACAAGCCCGGCGGGTTGATTGTCGATTATATCGGCATTGGGCAGGATTTACGCTCGGCAATGAAGGTCTATACCGACAGTGGCGGTCAAGGTAATGTTGCCCCTGATCTTGCGGAAATCATCAGTGCCATGAATGCAAGGTTTGAAGTGGTGCACCAAATGTTTCACGGTTTTGATTATGGGCAATACTTTGATGCGCCTACAGGTGAAAAACTTAAAACTTTGCTTGGTGCGCAAAATTTCATTCTTAAAGACGAAAAGCTAAAGGAACGATTTTTATCTGAGGTAACCGCTCTTTCTAAATTGTTTGTGATGGCTGTTCCAAGCTATGAATCAGAGCTTATTAAAGACACGGTTGCTTTTTTTCAGGCAATCAAGACAAGGATTAACAAATTTACGCTTCGTTACGGAAAAACAGATTTTCAGGTAGACACAGCAATCAGGCAAATTGTAGATGATGCTTTAAGCTCCGATGGGGTGATTGACATTTTTGAAGCTGCGGGCGTTGATTCTCCAACGCTTGATATTTTGTCAGAAGAGTTCCTGCTTGAAGTAAAAAATATGAAGCATGAAAATCTTGCCTTTGAACTCCTGAAAAAACTATTAAACGAAGAAGTTAAAACAAGAAAACGCCAAAATACAGTACAGGGTAAAAAATTTTCTGAGATGCTCGCCTCGGTCATAAAACGGTATCACAACAATCAGATTGATACCGCACAGGTTATTAAAGAGCTTTCAGAAATCGCTAGAGAGATGAAAATAGAAGATCACAAAGCCGAAGAACTTGGTTTAACACCAGAGGAATATGCCTTTTACTCTATTCTTTCAGAAAATAGCTCTACTAAATATTTGGAAGACAATAAAATGAAAGAGCTGATTCACTTGCTCGTTGATATTATCCGAAAAAATGCAACGGTTGATTGGAATAAAAGGGCGGATGTTAAAGCAAAGCTACGGCTATTGGTTAAAAAAGTATTGATGAGATATGGCTATCCACCTGATGTTGCCAAGATGGAAGCTGACAGGGTGTTAGAGCAAAGTGAACTATTGGCGAGCGAGCTGGTAACCGAATGAAATCACATAACAAAAACATGTACTCGGACAAAATAAGCTGCGTTCGTTCCTCACTTCACTTTATTTTGCCGGTGAAGCTGGTCGTTAGAAAGCCTCAGTGTCTAGCCGAAAATCCTGCTTAATCCACACTTGTAAAATTCTACAACTTGACAAACAATGTTTTTGTTACTACAATAACTACTATGGAATGGGACGAATCAAAACGCAGAAAAAATTTATCTAAACACGGTCTTGACTTTAGCGATGCAGGCATCGTGTTGGAAAACCCGTTCAAACTTGACGTAGCAATTATACGTAATCATGAGCAACGAATTCAGTCCTTTGCTTATGTATTCGATCAACTGGCAGTGCTGACAGTAGTATATACAATCAAAGAAGAACGTATTATCAGTTTTCGTCGTGCTAGTCGTAACGAAAGGGAGGTATACCATGAATGGCTTGCAAATGAATTTGAATGAGCAAAAAAAAGATACCATAAAAGCAACGGCGGTTCCTCCTAAGGATGGTGACTTTGTTTGGAACGGCAAAGATGAGGATGACCGCCCATTAACTAAGCTGGAAATGTATGAAGGCATAAGAAAAACTGGTGGTCGTCCGAAATCAGCTAATCCCAAAAAGTCTACCACTATTCGTCTGGATGCAGATGTGTTGGATTTTTTCAAAGACCAGGGTAAAGGCTGGCAAACAAAGATCAATGACGTTCTTCATCGTTATGTAGATTCACACCATACAACATACAAGTAAATCCATCATTTCCAAAAATCGGGTAAACTTGATCGTGAATAGCCGCCCGTAATTTTTTGGGCTTCACGGCACGGCAAGTTACCCTGAACGTTAGCATATTTTGCAAATTGCTTGATGTATATAATGGGTCTCATTATAATATGACCTATGATAAAAACTTTTAAGTCTGCTGGGCGTATCTTACCCTCGCCTGAACGAAATTATTAAGGGCAGGCGTTCAGTAACTCCGGATACTGCATTGCGGCTGTCCCGTGTTTTGGATATGTCTGCGGATTTCTGGCTGGGTTTACAACAGGATTGGGATCTTTGGCATGCCATGAATAGCCCTGAAGCAAAACATATCAATCGTCTGAAACCAATTCCAAGAGATCAACATTCTTTTTCATAATCATTTTCTGCACTTGACAGGTATTACGCTACCGCTCCACATCTGCAAGTGAGAAATACGTTAGGGCTCCAGAGAATATGAGGTGATCATATGAGTGCGCTAAACAAGCTGGTGCAGACCAAAGAATGGTGGATCATTTTGCAAGCCAAGCTTCGGGGACACTATTAAGTATTACGGAGTGAGTGAAAATTTTGACGGAATCAAACGATACTATCAGTTTGCCATCAAAATAGTACGGAGATGGTTGAATCGACGCAGTCAGAAGCGGAAGATGAGCTGGGGAAAGTATACAGCCTATCTGCAACATTATCCGCTTCCCAAACCAAAGATAGCACATAGTTTTTACGCGTCACATGTGAAGTGAGTTAGTCCGAAGAGCCGGATGTGGGAAATCCACAAGTCTGGTTCTGTGAGGGGCATTGAAGTATTTGGATACTAAAATGAATATTTGGAGGAACCATATTATGTCTACTCGACATGACAAAACACGCCAATATCTGATTAGCCTGCAAAAAAATGAAATTACCGAATACCATATCTATCTGCGCTTGGCTAAATCGGTTAGCAGCACCCACAATGCTGAGGTTCTCACCCGCATCGCTGACGAAGAGCTGCGTCATTATGAAATTTGGAAAACACACACCTTGGCCGATGTTGCTCCCGACCGGGTCAAGATCTGGTTTTATTATCTGATCAGCATTGTTCTCGGCTTTACCTTCGGTATGAAGCTGATGGAGCGGGGCGAAGTAGGTGCTCAGATCAGCTATCAGCAGCTCATGGATGAATTTCCTGAAGCTGGGCAGATCGCTCTGGAAGAGAAAGAGCATGAGGAAGAATTACTGGCGTTGCTGGATGAGGAACGCTTGCGCTATACTGGCTCGATAGTGCTGGGGTTGAACGATGCTCTGGTGGAATTGACCGGCGTGCTGGCCGGATTGACGTTGGCGCTGCAAAACACCCGATTGATCGCTTTGACCGGCCTGATTACCGGCATTGCCGCCTCGTTGTCCATGGCCAGCTCCGAATATCTGGCCATGAAAAGCCGTAGCAACGAGGATAATCATCCCCTCAAGGGTGCGGCTTACACCGGTGCTGCTTATGTAACTACAGTTTTTTTGCTGATTATCCCATTTCTGGTGTTCGACAACTACTTTGTCTGCTTGTTGTGTAGCCTATTGGTGGCGGTGCTGATCATCGCTGTGTTCAACTATTATATATCCGTTGCTCAAGACTTGACCTTTAAAGATCGCTTTCGTGAAATGGCCGGACTCAGCCTCGGGGTGGCCGGACTCAGTTTCCTGATTGGTTACGTGGTACGCATCTTTCTGGGGGTTGATATCTGATGTTATTTGAACCGACAGGGTTGAAGCTGGCGGTGTCACTGTGTTATAGCATTGCTTCGTTGCCAGATTCTGATGTAGTATCAATTCAGCAGTTAATCAACACAATTAAGTATAGCGAAAACATTGGCGTAAATTCCGACAGTCTTCTGGAGCGCTATCTTCAAAATAGGTAAGAACGTGATAATAAGATCCACAAGTTTTATCAAAAGTGCCACGCGACCAGGCAATTATCCAGAACCTGGGTGTCTTGAAGTTGCCTTCGCCGGTCGCAGTAATGTGGGCAAAAGTTCGTTGTTAAATGTGCTGATCAATCGGAAGAATCTGGTACGGACTTCATCGACACCGGGGCGCACTCAACTCATTAATTTTTTTGATCTGAACGGTGAGTTGTTTTTGGTCGATCTACCGGGATACGGTTTTGCCAAAGTGCCGATGGCGGTAAAAAAACAGTGGGGGCCGATGATCCGCACCTATTTGCAGGTGCGTGATACCTTGTGTGCGGTGGTGATGTTGTTTGATATCCGTCGGGTGCCGCGGGATGAAGATCTCCAATTGCTCGATTGGTTGGAGGAGTTTGATATCCCGACCATTCCGGTGATCACCAAAGTAGATAAGGTTAGCCGTAATCGGCGCAAAAAGCAGATTCAGCCTATTTTGGAAGCCACGGGCTTGCCGGAAGAGGCATTTACCTTGTTTTCTGCCTTGAGTAAGGAAGGGCGTGATGAGATTTGGGAGCGCCTCGATGTGGCTATATCGAACTCCTCAGAGTTTGACGAAGAGGGTTGAAATGGTTAGTGTACGGGTGTGTGTTAATAAGTAAGGGAAGGTAGATTATATGGGCGTCGTATATGTGGTTGGAGCCGGAGTTGAAGGGCAGGAAGGGTTTAGCGCCCGGGCTTTAAGTTTGGTTCGGCAGGCACAGGTTCTTTATGGGACGCAGCACCTGTTGACCTTGTTTGCTGATCTTCCGGCTCGTAAGGTGGTTCTTAAGGACGATGATGATCTTTCGGCTTTGGTAGGTGCTCATGAGGGGGTGACTGTGGTTTTAACCTCAGGTGACCCGCTGTTTTTTAGTATTGGACGCAGTTTGTTGCGTAATCTACCCAAGGATCAATTGGAGTTTATCCCCAACGTCAGTTCGGTGCAGTTTGCTTTTGCCCGCATTAAAGAGCCTTGGGATGATGCAGTATTTATCTCTACCCATGGGCGGTCGCTGTCAGATGTTGTTGATCGCGTGATTGCCAATAATAAGGCGGCGATTTTAACGGATGTCCGGCATACTCCGGCGACAATAGCGACGGAGTTGCTCCGGCGGGGACGTGATGGTTATAGCGCCTATTTGTGCGAAGATCTCGGCAGCGCCAAAGAGCGTATCGTGCAGACCAGTATCAAAGAATTGCCCACGGTTGTAGCTGCCGAGTTGAATGTGCTGATCCTGATTAAACGTTATGACGGTGATACTCGTGACGCCCGGCGCACATTTGGTATTGGTGATAACCAATTTGCTGCATTAAAAAAACAGATGACCGGTGAAGAGGTGCGGGTGGTTGCACTGGCTAAATTACAATTGTGTCGCAACATGACCTTGTGGGATATTGGTGCCGGTAGTGGTTCGGTAAGTATTGAGGCCGATTACCTGTTGCCCGAGGGGCGCATCTATGCAGTTGAGCGCAATAATGATTATCTGAAGTTTTTGCGGCAAAACTTGAATAAGTTTCAATCTCGCAATGTCCGTGTGGTTGAAGGGGATGCGCCTGCCTGTTTGGAAGATATCCCCGATCCTGATCGAGTGTTTATCGGTGGTAGCGGTGGAAACTTGTGGAAGATGCTGGAAGCCGTCGATACTCGTCTGGCAGCACAAGGGCGGGTGGTTCTTACCGCGATAACATTAGATACCCTGGTGGCAGCTACGGATTATTTTGCAAATGCTGGATATCGGGTAGAAGTGACAACGTTGAATGTTGCCCGTACCAGTGGCACAACAGATTATAAGGTGTTTGAGGCGCGTAATCCCGTGTATATTATTATGGCAGTAAAAGAGTAATATTGTAATGGCTAAGCAAAAAACTCACCAACTGCTGCGCCATTACAAAACAGTCGTAATTGTCTCGCTGCTTCGATGTACGTATTAGACGTTGTATGCAACGTCTCTACAGAGACAATCATGCGCCTTGCATTTGGTGCTTTTTGCTTAGCCATCTGATTTTTTACTTTCTGCGAAAGCATCATATTGTAACTATTCAGTGTGCCCAATTTGAGAGGTGCTGAGTAGTTAAGCTGGTAGGTCATAAAGGAGTCCTAAATGGATATGAAAGAGCGTCGGTGCGATAAGCGTTATCCTACGTTGAACTTTGTTCATTATGTATTTGAAGGATGTGGCGAGAGCTGTGTCGAAGACATGGGGCGTACACTGGATGCCAGTGAACGAGGATTGTTGATTGAGACACATATTCCCCTACCTATTGGTCAGCGGCTGAACCTGAGTGTTGGTTTCGGTGATAATATTGTCGAACTTGGCGGTGAAGTGGTTCATAGTGTTGATGACGGAAATGGGATGTCGAATAGTGGTATCGAATTTGACCTTCTCTATGCGGATCAATCCGCCAAGTTAAACACGTTTTTACAGGCTTTTGCTAAGGCAAAGGTTTAAATATAATACCCCTTGTTGTCCAATTGATAGGTCATACCGCCGCATCGCTAGCTGAAGCGGCGCAGATGGTTCAGGATCAGGGGGTTTATGTCATATCAATATGGTCGCCCTTCTGGGCGCACCACCTCTGGCAAAACCGGCGGTGTCATGTTGCGAGCGCCCGAATTGCTGTCGCTCGCATAGTTTGGATGCGTTCATGGCACAGCTTCATAAACAAACATGATGGAGTTGTAAAAGTCCGTCCATCTGCGTTGCAGCGTTTGCATTTTTCATACTATTCTGTATACTGTATACCATTATTCGGTTGATATTTATTTGATTTTTCCGTTGCAACAACCAGCTAAAATAAAGTATTTTACTATTTTTAGAACCTGAGTAGGTTCCTGCTAGATTCGACAGACTTTTGGGGAGAAGGAGGGAAGTGCAGATTATGGCTTTCCACAAGCAAATTTCATTTGTATGTGTCATTTGATATGTAATTAGGGGTTTAAACGAGGAAAAGGAGCTTCGGTACACAATGAAAACACACATTCTATATCTGGTTGCGGTAGCAGCCTGCTTGACGTTCGGGATTAGCCCAGTGTGGGCGATGGAAGCTGAGGACTGTCTGGCATGCCATTCCAGCGCAGACGATGTTGGTGAAGATAATGCAGTTGATGAGCAATTGTTTAATAAGACCGCTCATGCCGACGAGGGTTGTACCGCCTGCCACGAAATTGGTGATGAACATCCTTATGAGTTGCAGTCAGCTATGGGCGCTACCTGTGTCGATTGCCATTATGATATCGGGGAAACTTATGCAGCCAGTGCTCATGGTGAAAATGCCACATGTGTTGACTGTCATAACCCACATAAGGCTTTGGCTCCTGTCAACATGTCTGGTACACAAATGAATGCAGCATGTCTGACTTGCCATGAAACCGCAGATATGGAAAGTGTGCATGATCGCTGGTTGCCACAGACAGATCTGCATTTGGCTTCAGTTGCCTGTGTTTCCTGTCATAGCTCAACAGAGAAACTTGCAGTTACCCTGTATGTTACTCGGCGCCTGGAAAATCGTACCTATGCGGATTATGAGATCGTGGATTATGCTCAGCTGCAACAACTGGTAGGGACACAATCGGTTACAGCGTTGCTTGATGCGGTTCAAGATGGTGAAATCTCTCTCGACGAGATGGCTACGTTCTATGCTGGAAACGAAGAATCTGGTTTGCGTCTACAGGCTATGATGACTCCGGAAACCGTTGACCATGATTTCCGGACGATAGATAATCGTTTTGATTGTACCTATTGCCATGCTGCAGGGCCGGAATCGATGCAAGACAGCTACGTTGCGTTCCCGCAACAGGATGGAACCTTTAAGCGTCTGCCGTTGGAAAAAGGAGCAACCATTGACGTGTTGTTTGGTACACCAGACTTTTACATGGTTGGTGCAACTCGCAGTAAGGTCATGGATATCCTTGGACTGTTGATTTTGCTTGGCGGTTTGGCCTTACCTGTAGGGCATGGAACTATGCGCTTTTTGACTCGTAAGAATAGAAGAAAGGAACACTAAAGTGGAAAACACAAACAGAATCTATTTAACACCCATGCCAGTACGGATCTGGCACTGGTTGAATGCCTTAGGAATTGTTACTCTGTGTATAACTGGAGCGCAGATTCGTTTTCCTGAGTATGTCAATATCTTCGGTAGCTACAGAAGTGCGGTCAGTTTGCACCACACGGCAGGCATAGTTGTCGCCCTATCATTTATTCTGTGGCTGTTTTATTACGCGGTAATTGCCAAGATGCTGGTGAAATTGTATATACCTACCGCTAAAGATTTGCAGAGCGGAATTATCAATCAGGCGCTTTATTACTTCTTTTACTTCTTCACCGGAACTAAAGAGAATCCTCACCACGAAAGCCCGACTAATAAATTTAATCCCATGCAAAAAGGGGCATATGTGGCGATCATGATGGTTCTGGTGCCGCTGGTGATTATTACCGGGATCGTTTTGATGAATATGGAGCCGTTGCGTGAAACACTGATGTTGTTTGGCGGGGTTCGTATTGTTGTTGGAATCCATTTTTTGGTGGCTTGTGCTCTGGGTGCTTTTGTGCCAACCCATTTTTATCTGGCCACTTTGGGTCATACTCCTTTTGCCCACTTCAAGCCGATGTGGACTGGCTGGGAAGAGCATGACGAGCATTAATTGATGCCAGTTCGAGATGAGTTGTTGTCTCGAACAGATTTTACATGGTTAGCTTAAGAAGGCCGGGGATTTCCTCGGCTTTCTTTGTTTTACTGTAAATACTCAGCACCTCTCAATTTGGGTACGTAAGCCCCATAGCAAGGGTATTTGTCGCCATGGATGGCGACAATAAGCCCCATGGATGGGCTTGTTGCGTCCCTTGATATGGGGATTGCGTGCCCATCACGCTAAATAGTTATGTCTTACCGTTAAATACTTAGCTGATTTTCCGCTTTATCCACACACTTAACCACAGCATTTCAACAACATGTTGTGGGTGGCCTAAATTCTAATCTCTATATCTAGTGTTTTTCCTTGTTAGCCTGTTTGCGTATGTGCTAGTTTCTTTCCATTGCTAAAAGTCAATCCTGTCTTACTGTCAGGGTGTGGTTAAAGCCTAACTGGGGAGATGTGCGTGCTGGAATATATTCGCAAACGTGATGGTCGTCTGGCTGTTTTTGAAGAGAAGAAGATTGCTGAGGCGATCAAGAAATCTGTGCGTGCTGTTGATGGCAAGGACATGGATAAGGCTGATGGAGTTGTACGTCAGGTGGTCGGTATTCTTGAGATCATCTATAAAGATGATCGTGTGCCGACGGTAGAAAATGTACAGGACTTGGTCGAAAAGCAGTTGATCGAGAGTGGACATGCGCAGACGGCCAAGGCATTTATCCTCTATCGGCGTCAACATGAACAATTGCGTGAAACCAAGTCGTTTATGCAGGAATCGATTGACGCTATCGATTCTTATCTAACTCAGGAAGATTGGCGAGTCAAAGAAAATGCCAATATGGGTTATTCTCTGCAAGGGTTGAATAACCATATAGCCTCAAATATTACCAGTAATTATTGGTTGAATAAAATTTACCCCGAAAAGATCTCGGCAGCTCACAAAAACGGTGATTTCCATATTCATGATCTGGGAATGCTGGCGGTTTATTGTTGTGGCTGGGATTTAAAGGATCTGCTGCTGCAGGGATTTACTGGTGCTTATGGCAAGGTGCAGAGCGCACCCCCCAAGCATTTTCGCACGGCGTTAGGGCAGGCAGTCAACTTCTTTTATACTTTGCAAGGAGAAGCTGCCGGTGCTCAAGCGTTCGCCAGTTTCGATACTTTGCTTGCTCCATTTATCCGCTACGACCAACTTGGTTATGCAGAGGTTAAGCAGGCGATGCAAGAGTTCGTTTTTAGTATGAACGTGCCCACCCGTGTTGGTTTTCAAACCCCATTTACTAATATCACCCTCGATTTGACACCGCCGCGCAATGTTGCCCACGAAGCAGTAGTGATCGGTGGTGAACTTCAAGAGGAAACTTACGGCGATTTTCAGCTTGAGATGGATCTCTTCAATCGTGCCTTTTGTGAGGTGATGATGGCAGGTGATTCGTCGGGGCGGATTTTTACCTTTCCTATTCCAACATACAATATTACTGCTGATCTAGACTGGGATAGCGACCGCTGGCAGGCAATATGGGAGATGACGGCCAAGTTTGGCACCCCCTACTTCAGTAACTTTATCAATTCCGATATGGATCCCGAAGATGCACGCTCTATGTGCTGCCGTTTGCGCTTGGACAACCGCGAACTGCGTCGTCGTGGCGGTGGATTGTTTGGCTCCAATCCACTGACGGGTTCCACCGGTGTGGTGACTATCAATTTGCCCCGTGCTGCTTATGTTGCCGATAATAAAGACGCCTTTTTTAGCCGAATCTCTGATCTGATGCATCTTGCTGCTCAATCGTTAGATATTAAGCGCAAGCAGTTGGAGCGTTTTACCGAGGAGGGGTTGTATCCATATAGCCGATATTACCTTGGGGCTATTTATGAGCGTAGTGGTCGTTTTTGGGATAACCATTTTTCTACCATTGGTTTGATCGGTATGAATGAAGCTGCCATGAATTTGATAGGACATGGCATTGATAGTGTTGAAGGTGCTGAATTTGCAGAAGAAACATTGATGTTTATGCGTAGACAGCTCGAAGCGTTTCAAGAACAGACTGGGCAGCTATATAATCTCGAGGCGACACCTGCCGAGGGAACCAGCTTCCGTCTCGCTCAACGAGATCGTCAGCAATATCCCGATATTATTACTGCCGGTGATAGCCAGCCGTTTTATACCAACTCGACTCAGTTGCCGGTGGGTAGCACCGATGACATTTTTCAAGCATTGCAACATCAGGATGTGTTGCAAACCAAGTATACCGGTGGCACGGTTTTTCATGGTTTTTTGGGTGAAAAACTTGACGATTGGCGCAGTGCGCGGCTGTTGGTGCGGCGGATTGCCGAGAACTTCAAGCTGCCTTATTTTACCATAAGTCCCACATTCACTATCTGTCCAGAGCATGGCTATATCGCCGGTGAACATTTTTCATGTCCCCATAATTATGGTGAAAAGGTGGCGTAACAATCTGTAAACATAAAAGGAGAACGATGATGTCCAGCAAGTGTCAGCAAAAAACCGAAGTATATTCCCGCGTGTGTGGTTTCTTTCGCCCGGTTCAGCAGTGGAATAAGGGGAAGCAGGAAGAGTTCGTTCAGCGGCGTGAGTATGTAGTTGAAAACAGCGCAGTAGAGAAATAGCGTTTTTTATGGCGATTAAAGGATTTCAGGGAACTAGCCTGCTCGATTTTCCCGGACGGGTTGCTTCGCTTATTTTTTACGGCGGTTGCAACCTCAGTTGCCCCTTTTGTCATAATCCGGCCTTGGTACAAAATCCGCATCATTATCCCGATATTCCCATTGCCGATGTGATGGCAATGCTTGAGCAACGGTGCGGGTTTATCGATGGTGTGGTTATCTCTGGTGGGGAGCCAACCCTTGATCCCGATCTAGCTGTATTGCTACGGCAGATTAAACAATTGGAATTACAGGTCAAGTTGGATACCAATGGTTTGCGCCCAGCGGTGTTAGAGTCATTGCTAGATCAGCGGTTGCTCGACTATGTCGGTATCGATATTAAAACAGCATTGCCGCGCTATACCGAACTTCATCATTCCAGTGTTGATGTCGATGCGGTGATGCGTAGTGTAATGTTGCTCAAACAGGTCGATATCGAGGTGGAATTTCGTACTACCTGTGTTCCCGGTTTGGTGGAAGAGGATGAAATTCATGCTGTCGGTGCGTTGCTCCATGGTGCACCATTGTGGGTGTTACAGCAGTTTGTCGCCGAAACAGCAATGGCGCCAGCTATGCAGCAGTGCGCACCGCATAGCGTGTCTACTTTGGGTGAATTTGCCATAATAGCAGAAGGTTATGTGGGAAAAGTTTTTATTCGTGGCATTTAATGTGGTATTTTAGTGTATAATTTACACCTTGGGTATTGAATGTAGGGCGTTGATCTTTTTTACATAATTGAACGATAAAAGCTTGACTACATCAATGGTTGGGCTTTTGTTGTTTGGTAACTACCCATCACGCTGAATAGTTACGTTATTTCAAGAACTGGGTTTAGATCGTTATGCAATATTTACATGGTCGAATTATGGTGTTGTTGGTGATTTTTTTTTCGCTGTGCCGCTGTCTTTGATGGCACAAGACGGGATTTATACTCTTGGCAAGAGTTCTACCGGCCAATGGCAGATAATTCTCGATCGTAGCGATATTATTGAAGATATCGGGGAGAAGATCGTTTTTATTTCGGCGCAGTTTCTCGATGTTTCTTATTGTCCCCATACCCTTATAGGGGATATTTATACCGATGAACAGTTGGTGATAGATCTATCCGGAGTCGATTGCTTTACCCTGTTGGATTATGTGGAAGCCATGCGCCGCTGTGGCAATATGGATGCGTTTAGCCATAGCCTCAAGCAGGTACGTTATAGTAATGGACAGGTGAGTTTCACAAAGCGCAATCACTTTTTCAGTGATTGGCTGATCAATAGTCCCACAACGGTGATTGATGTAACGGCGCAGATCGGTGGCGCCAGAGCGGTACCGGTGTTGAAAATATTGAACAGTCGCACTGATGGTGGTTTCCTGTTGCCGGGTATTGAGCTAAAAAGCAGATCAATTTGCTATATACCTGCGCAGATATTTGACGACCATATCCTCAATCAGTTACATAGCGGTGATTATGTTGGTGTGTACAGCCCGAGCGAAGGGCTGGATGTTTCCCATGTCGGGATCATTGTTAAAAAAGATGGTTTGGTTTATTTACGCCACGCCTCATCAAAAAAACAATTTCGGCGTGTGATTGACAGTGAATTGCTTTCATATCTATCTGGAAAGCCGGGGTTGGTGGTGTTGCGCCCGGTACGGATTGAGGATTCTAATTGAAGTCGGCAATTTATTGAATCTCTCCCCTGTTTCGTGCTATTTTTATGGGTCTATTTTACGTTCTAGTTAGTATGCATAAAATAAATTATCGGAGGAAAAATTGATGAAAATAACCTGCGCTGACGTTGAAAAAGTGGCTCGGTTGTCCCGTTTGGCACTTGGTGAAGAGGATTTGGATGCTTTTACTGGTCAGTTAGACGCTATTCTTGGGCATGTAGAACAACTCAATGAAGTAGATACCGACGGCATTATTCCCATGTCTCATGCAGTACCGTTGGAGAATGCCTTTCGCAATGATGAGGTGACGGCTTCTTTGACTAGTGAGCAAGCGTTACAAAATGCGCCTGATCAGGCAGATGGTTGTTTTGGGGTTCCTAAAGTTATAGAATAAAAAATGTAACTAACCGAATGCGGTTAGAGTGTGGAGTTATAATGGACTTAATAGATTTAACCATCCATGAAATGCAGCAGCAGTTAGCTGCTGGTACGACGACAGCCGTGGCGTTGACCGAATCGTTTCTTAAACGGATTCATGCTATAGATGATGGTTTGAATGCTTTTATTACCGTGTGTAATGATCAAGCGATAGCCGCAGCAAGTGAAGCCGATGCCCAGCGAGCGGCAGGTAATGTTCAACCGTTGACGGGAATCCCCATCGCTTTAAAAGATATTTTTGTAACCGCCGGAATTCGCACCACTTGCGCTTCCAAAATTTTGGGTGATTATATCCCCCCCTACGATGGCACCGCAGTGCGTAAGCTCAAGGAGCAGGGGGCGGTGATTGTCGGCAAACTCAATATGGATGAGTTTGCCATGGGCAGTTCCAATGAAAACAGCGCCTTCGGTCCGGTACATAATCCTTGGAATACCGATTGCGTTCCCGGTGGTTCATCGGGTGGCAGTGCTGTCTGCGTGGCTGCACGGCAAGCGGCGGCCAGCCTTGGAACCGATACTGGTGGTTCCATCCGTCAGCCAGCATCCCATTGCGGCGTAGTTGGTCTTAAACCCAGCTATGGTCGAGTATCGCGTTACGGGGTGATCGCCTATGCGTCATCATTAGATCAGGTGGGTCCATTCAGTCGAGACGTGCGTGATAGCGCTATCATGCTTTGTGCCGTTGCCGGATACGATCCTGCCGATTCAACCTCGGTGGATATACCGGTTCCCGATTATTTGGCTACCTTGGAAGAAGGGGTTGCAGGTAAGAAAATCGGCTTGCCCAAAGAGTATTTTATTGATGGGCTTGATGATGATGTAAAGCAAGCGGTGGATGCCGCCGTAGCCAAATATCGTGAACTCGGCGCTGAAATTGTCGAAGTCAGTTTGCCACATACCAAGTATGCGCTGGCGTGTTACTACGTGGTGGCTACTGCCGAAGCGTCGAGTAACCTGGCGCGGTACGATGGTGTGCGTTATGGTCAGCGTGTCGATGAAGGTAATGGCTTGATAGATATGTATAGCCGCACCCGCGCCGCAGGTTTTGGTGACGAGGTGCAGCGGCGCATTATGCTCGGTACCTATGTGTTGTCGTCCGGATATTACGATGCCTATTATCTTAAAGCGCAAAAGGTACGTTCATTGATCCGGAAGGATTTTATTGATGCTTTTGAGCGGGTAGATTGCATTTTGACCCCCGTTGCGCCCACGGCAGCTTTCGGCCTCGGCGACAAAACCGCCAATCCATTGCAGATGTATCTCTCCGATATTTTTACTATGTCGGCCAATCTGGCCGGAATTTGTGGATTGAGCCTCCCGTGCGGTTTAACGCAGCAGGGCTTGCCTATTGGGGTTCAGTTGTTAGGTAAAGTATTTGATGAAGCTCAGTTGTTGCAAACGGCCTACGCATTTGAACAAGCTACTGACTGGCATCGTAATCAGCCACAATTGTAAGGTTTGTTTAGTAGTGGTAACGATGGGCGACACCTGCCCATCTTGTACAAGTAGTTAAGTCGTTTGAAAGGTTGAAATAATATGAGAAAACATTACGAAGTTGTTATTGGCTTAGAGGTCCATGTCCAATTGACCACTAATACCAAGATATTTTGCGGTTGCTCCATCCAGTTTGGTAACCAACCCAATTCGCAAACCTGTCCGGTATGCCTCGGTTTGCCCGGTGCATTGCCGGTGTTGAATCGCCAAGTGGTGGAAGATGCTATCAAGGCTGGGTTGGCGACCAACTGCCAGATCGCGCCACGCTCTATCTTTGCGCGTAAAAACTATTTTTATCCCGATCTGCCCAAGGGTTATCAGATATCTCAGTTTGAATTGCCAATCTGTGAGCATGGACATCTTGAGATCGAAACCGAGGAACAGGAGGGAAGCCGTGGGGGGGTGCAGACCATCGGTATTACCCGCATCCACATGGAGGAAGATGCTGGCAAGTTGTTGCATAGTGATAACCCTGCTACGGGGTCACGGGTGGATCTCAATCGTGCCTGTACTCCGCTTTTGGAAGTGGTGTCGGAACCCGATATGCGTAGTAGCGATGAGGCTATTGCCTATCTCAAAAAATTGCATCAGATTGTGCGCTATCTTGGTATTTGCGACGGCAACCTTGAAGAGGGATCGTTTCGCTGTGACGCCAATGTGTCGGTGCGCCCATGGGGACAAAAAGAACTCGGCACCCGTGCCGAATTGAAGAATATTAACTCGTTCCGTTTTATCAAAGAGGGGATCGAGTTCGAGATTGACCGCCAGATCGAGCTGATTGAAGATGGTGGACAAGTGGTGCAGGAAACCCGCCTCTATGACAGCAATAGCGGTCTGACCCGTTCCATGCGTGGTAAAGAGGAGGCGCACGATTACCGCTATTTCCCCGATCCCGATCTGGTGCCGTTGATTATTGATGACGAATGGGTTGAGCGGGTGTGCTCGAAGCTGCCGGAGCTGCCTGAGGCCAAGAAGGCTCGCTTTATGGCCGATTATGCTTTGCCAGCTCACGATACCGAGATCTTGACGGCTGAACAGTCCGTAGCCGATTATTTTGATACCTGTGCCCGTTTGCATAACGATGCCAAAGTGTGTGCCAACTGGGTGATGGGTGATGTCCAGCGGCGGCGCAACGAAGAAGGTCTTAGTGTGGCTCAGGTTCCGGTTACCCCCGAGATGCTGGCCGCCATGCTGGCACGCATTGCCGATAAAACTATATCCGGTAAGATAGCCAAAACCGTTTTCGATCAGATGTGGACTAGTGGTAAAAGCGCCGACGCCATCATCGACGAAAAAGGTCTCAAGCAAGTGACCGACACCGGAGCCATCGAACAAATGGTCGACGATGTTATCGCCGCCAACCCCGGTCAAGCGCAGGAATTTAGCGAAGGGAAAGACAAGTTGCTAGGTTTCTTTGTCGGTCAGGTGATGAAAGCCAGTAAGGGGAAGGCTAACCCAGGCATGGTCAACGAATTGTTGTGTAAAAAGCTGCGGGGTTAGGAGGCTGTTGGATATAGCACCGCTTAACCGAGAGAGCAAAGGGGACGTTCTTGGAGCAAAGGGGACGTTCTTTACATATTCACTTTCTTGACAAGGTAACTAAAATTCCGATCATCATCAAAAAGAAAAAGGGGCAAGTCGAAAGCGCCGGTAAAAGCCGGTAAAGATCGAAGGGTGAAAGTCCCTGTATAGCAAAGGCTAGCGACCAGCTATAGCCCCGAGTCATGCGTCGGTCATTCGTAAGAATGGCGGCGAAGCGTT
>JAYEOA010000040.1:0-21737 GCA_034722515.1 Thermodesulfobacteriota bacterium
CGACCTGCCCCGCTTCGCCAACATGATGTTCAATGCCCACTGCGCACGGATCGAGTCAAAGATCAAAACCGGCGTCAGCAATGCTCTGTACTATGAAACAGATCTGGACTGGGACATGGCCGGACAATCGTTCAGTCGCTGGTGGTGGCACGCTCCATCATTCGACATCAACGATCTGTTAGCTGGCGTCGATATTACCAATAGTGACGTTGCACAAATGTTCACCGCTAAAGCTACATTCGGTGCATTTTTCAAGGATTCTGTTAACGCTATGGCAACTATGAACATGGAAGTTCAAACCTACCTGTTCGCCATTTTCCCGGAAGTAATCTACAACGATGTTGCCGCCATGTACAATGGTGCATTCCAGCAAGCCGGTATTGATGCTCGCTTTGAAATCCGTCCATTTAGCAACTAAACTAACAACATTACATAGCAAACAAACAACGCCCGGCGCATATTCGCCGGGCGTTGTTTGCTTGTGGGCAGAGTTTTTAAGAATTTACTGAAAAAACACATCCCCAAATAGTCTCCCAATACTGATAAAATTCGCTGGGAATAACAGTCATGATTGACTATGATACAGTATTGAGCGAATCAGTACCTTACCTTCAACTAATCTAGATTCAACATGGGGATGAATATATGACCAATCATGAAGAGGAAGAAGAAGAAGAAGAAGAAATTGAGATTGAGATAGACGCCGAGAGCATGGTTCTCGCGCGAGAACAATTACCAGCGCAATTGCCGATTATCCCCCTGCGCCCCCGTCCTGCATTTCCGGCGATTTTAATTCCATTAAATATCAGTGGTGGCGAGAAAGTTGCCATAATTCGTAATGCTGCCGAAAGCCCAACGAAAACTGTCGGCTTGGTACTTGTGCAACATGTTGATAGCAAAGACGAACCGGAAAATCTCCACAGTATCGGTGTTGCCGGAAAAATCGTCAAAGTGCTCAACGCCGAGGATAACAATATTCAAGTATTGGTTAACTGTTTGGAACGCTTTTCTATCGACGAACTCCATGTCACCGATAATGGTCTGTTTGCCGATGTACAATACCTGTTTGAGAAAAACCTTACCCAGCAGCAGGAACTAAAAGCGTACTCGATGGCGATCATCTCTACCCTTAAAGAACTGGTACAGATTAATCCTCTATATTCGGAAGAGATCAAAATGTTTCTCGGGCGCTCCAGCATGGACGACCCCGGTCGCCTGGCTGACTTTGCCGCCAACCTTACCTCGGCAGACGGTCAGGAGCTTCAATTGATTCTTACCACAATAGATGTTCGTGAAAGAATTGAACAGGTGCTGGTACTGCTGAAAAAAGAGTTAGAAGTATCCAGGATACAAAGCAAAATTTCGAAGCAAATTGAAAAAAACGTCTCAGAACAACAACGCCAATTTTTCCTTAAAGAACAACTAAAAACGATCAAAAAAGAGTTGGGACTCGAAAAAGAGGGCAAAACCAGCGAAATCGAAAAGTTTCAGGAACGCCTTAAAGAGCTTACCCTAAATGATGAGGCACAAAAAGCGGTTGACGAAGAGATAGAAAAGCTGCAACTCATCGAACCATCATCGCCGGAATACAACGTCAGTCGTAACTATCTCGAATGGCTGACGATTTTGCCGTGGGGGAAATACACCAAGGATTCCTATAATATCGCTAAAGCAAAACGGGCGCTTGATCGTGATCATTTTGGCCTCGATGATGTTAAAGAGCGCATTTTAGAATTTATTGCTGTCGGCAAGATGAAGGGGGATATCTCCGGTTCGATCCTATGTTTGGTGGGACCACCGGGAACGGGCAAAACCTCCATTGGTAAGAGTGTTGCTGCAGCGCTAAAACGCAATTTTTTCCGTTTCTCCCTCGGCGGTATGCGTGACGAGGCCGAGATCAAGGGGCATCGGCGTACCTACATCGGTGCCATGCCGGGCAAGTTTATTCAGGCGATCAAACAGGCTGGCAGCGAAAACCCGGTGGTAATGTTAGATGAGATCGATAAAATCGGTGCGTCCTTTCATGGCGATCCGGCTTCGGCACTACTGGAAGTGCTCGATCCTGAACAAAACAATTCCTTTCGCGATCATTATCTGGATGTCCCTTTTAATCTATCCAACGTGCTATTTATTGCCACAGCTAACCAACTTGATACCATTCCAGCACCACTGCTTGACCGGATGGAGATTATCCGCTTATCGGGTTATATCATGGCGGAAAAAGTGGAGATCGCTCGCCGCTACCTGATCCCCAAGGCACTGGAAAATCACGGTCTGAACAAAAAGCACGTCACCATCCGTAAAGAAGCACTAGAAGTCATTGTTGATAGCTATGCCCGTGAAGCCGGGGTGCGTGGGTTGGAAAATCGGATAAAAAAGATTATGCGCAAAACAGCCATGGAGTTTGCCGGTGGTCGCGAAAAAAAGGGCACTATCGGCAAAAATAATCTCAAAGAATACCTCGGCAAAGCTGTTTTCACCCAGGACGAGCTGTTTAAAAATATCCCCGGCATCGTTACCGGCTTGGCATGGACCAGCATGGGCGGCGTCACCTTACAGATCGAAGCCACAGCTATGCCCAGCAAAAGCAAGGGATTCAAGCAAACAGGTCAGCTGGGCAAGGTGATGATCGAAAGCTCAGAAATCGCCTATTCCTATGTGATGGGGCATCTAAACAGCTACAATTTACCCGAAGATTTTTTCGATACCCACTTTGTCCACATGCATGTTCCTGCCGGTGCCATCCCTAAAGACGGACCCTCCGCCGGTATCACCATGACCACGGCACTGCTGTCGATGATCAGCGACAAACCAGTACGCAACAAGCTGGGAATGACCGGAGAGTTAACCCTCACCGGCCAAGTTCTGGCCATCGGGGGTCTCAAAGAAAAAACCATTGCCGCCAGACGCAGCGGGCTGCAAGCCCTCATATTTCCCGAAAGCAACCGCAAAGATTTTGAGGAACTACCCGACCATCTTAAAGAAGGACTTGAAGTACACTTTGCAAAAAACTATCGTGACGTCTATAATATCGCTTTTAAAGAATAGTAATTACTCAACGTGATGGACATGCAATCCCCATATCAAGGGACGCAACGAGCCCATCCATGGGGCTTATTGTCGCCATCCATGGCGACAAATACCCTTGCTATGGGGATTACGTGTCCAACTTGATTGGTGCTGAATAGTTACGAATAATTGATCCCACAAACAGGAGTTTAAACACCAGATGTCAACAGAAGAATTACAAACAGCCGTTATGGCTCTATCTACCGAAGAGAAACAACAATTCATCCTTAACACCCTGCCAGCTCTAGCCAAGGAAGCGATGGAAGACCCTTCTTTTATGATGCAACTGCTGCCGATATTCCTCGGCATCGTTAAGGAGAGCGGACTGGATATACAGCAACTGATGCAATTTGCCGCGCTACATGGTGGCGATCTGGGTGGAGAAAAAGCATAACGCAATATTACTCACGCCTACGCAAAAACCGCCCCAAAAGCCTCCATAGGAGGTTTTTGGGGCTATTATCTCCACCAGATTCTTGCTATATTTGCCCAATCAACTCACAACTTACACTTCCCTTAGTCATCAAGGATCATCTGCCATGACAGCTGACCGCGCCCAAACTGGAACACAAATCAAGGGAATGCCCATTGCGTATAAACTCAGTCTGCTGTTTTTTCTCTTTACACTACTCACCAGCGGTCTGACAACGCTGGTGCTCTACCGTACCGCCTCAGACCAATTGATGCGCGACATCCAGCAACGAATACATGATCTTGTTTCCATAGCAGCCCTGCAGGTTGACGGAGATCTACATCAACAATTAACTCGCCCAGAGCAAGAGGGAAATACCGCATATCTGCAACTAAAACACAATCTGCAAAAGCTACGTGCCTCCTCTTCTGACATTTTCTATATCTACACCATGCGCCACAACAAACAGGGCAAGATTGAGTTTGTCGTTGATGCCACAGACAACCCAACCCAGATTGCCCATCTAGGTGAAACCTATAGCGATGCCAGCGCACAACTGCGCCATAATTTTTCCACCCTGCAGCGCCCGTTAGTGGAAAACCAGTTCTATACCGACTCCTGGGGCACTTGGCTTTCGGGTTACGCTCCATTTTACAACGCTCAAGGTATCAGATCAGGGGTCTTGGGCATTGATATCTCAGCCCAAACCGTTATCAACTACAAACAACAACTGCTGTATCGGGCTCTGACCGCCATCGGCATCATCTTACCCCTCATCCTGCTGCTTGGATATATTATGGGGCGTCGCTTTAGCACCCCTATCTTATCCATGAAAGCCACAGTAGAGCGAATCGGAGACGGTGATCTCAACCAACGGATAAGTATTACCAGCGATGATGAACTGGGAAGTCTGGCCGCCACCTTTAATCACATGACACAGCGCTTACAACAGAGCCAGCAACAGTTGAGCGCCATGGCCACCACCTATCGCTCCATCTTCGACAACGCAACAGAAGGAATTTTTCAAACCACCCCGCAAGGACGCTTCATCACCGTAAATAAGGCAATGGTAACGATGCTAGGCTACTCCTCGGCGCAAGAGATGTGTAGCATGATCACCTCTATCGGTGAACAACTCTACACCAACCCGCAAGAGCGACAAGCCTCGCTACGACAACTACGAACGCAAGGGCACATCGCTGACATGCAAGTAGCCTTTACCCGTAAGAACGGCAGCTCTTTTTATGTCCAGTTAAATGCCCGCCTACTCTCTACACAAGATGGTGATATCATTCAGGGGATGGCACTGGACATCAGCGAGCGTCGCGAAAAGGAGCGTGCCGAAGAAGAGCGTAAAACAGCGCAACTGGCGTCTCAGGCAAAAAGTGAATTTTTGGCTAATATGAGTCACGAAATTCGTACGCCCTTAAATGCCGTTATGGGACTTACCGATCTGCTCCAGCGCACCGAAGTTAACACTAAACAAGCCGACTATTTGAGTAAAATTAAAAGCTCATCCAGTTCTCTATTGGCGGTAATAAACGACATTCTCGATTTTTCAAAAATCGAAGCAGGACACCTCCAACTTGAGGAGATCCCCTTCTCTGTGTATGAAGTGATGGCGAATCTGTCTGAAATGTTTTCCCATAGAGCCCATGAGCAAGAGATTGAGCTGCTGATCCATATTGATGACCAGACACCATCAGCCCTGATTGGTGATCCAACCCGCTTAGGGCAGGTGTTAATCAACCTCACGAGCAACGCACTAAAGTTCACCCGCCAAGGAGAAATAGTCATCGCTGTACATCCCTGTTCGCAACAAGGAGACGATGCTGGACAAATCATGGTAGAATTCAGCGTAACCGATACCGGAATCGGCATTGAAACCACACGCTTGGAAACCATTTTTGATTCCTTTACGCAGGCCGATAGCTCCACCACCAGAAATTTTGGCGGCACAGGGTTGGGATTGACCATCTGTCGGCAGCTAACCCAGATGATGGGTGGCAATATCACCATTGAAAGTGAACAAGGCAAAGGCAGCACCTTCAGTTTCACCGTTGCCCTGCGATTGCAACCCGAAAACAAACAAGTTTCCCTGATCCCACCCATGGATCTACGTGGGCTACGGGTATTAATTATCGATGACAACAAAACCGCCCGGGAAATTCTTGCCACCATTATAGAGTCATTTCATATGCAAGCAACCACGGCACATTCCGGTCAAGCAGCTCTGGAGTTATTACAACAGGATCAAGATGGTTTTGATCTGGTGCTGCTGGACTGGAAAATGCCAGAGATGAACGGTCTGGAAACGGCGCGTAAAGTAAAAAGCGATCTACACCTGAACAAATTACCCATTATATGTATGGTTTCCGCCTATGGTCGCGAAGATCTGATGCAACAAAGTGAACGCAAATTTCTCGATGCTTTTCTCCATAAACCGGTGAATCAGTCCTTTCTCTTTGATGCCATCATGGAATTGTTCGGTCGCTGCGAAAAAATGTTAGATAATAAGAAGCATCAGATAATAGCGGAACCATTAGCGGAGAAAAAACAACTGACCGGTCGCCGGGTTCTGCTGGTTGAAGATAAGGAGATCAATCGTGAGATCGCCATCGAATGGCTGAACAGTGCAGGGATAAGCGTCGAAATTGCCGAGGATGGTCAACAAGCCGTAGATTTCTTTGCTAACCCCAACGCCCCACGCGTCGATGGGGTGCTCATGGATATTCAGATGCCCAACATGGACGGTCTGGAAGCGACTCACAAATTGAGGGAAAAAACAGAGCTACAGGAACTACCTATCATAGCCATGACCGCTCATGCTATGCAGGGAGATCGGGAAAAATGTCTGGCTGCGGGGATGAACGACTATATCACCAAACCCATCGATCCGCGCATTCTGTTCTCTACGTTGGCAACATGGTTGGGAGACGGTAACACGCCATCGACTGCTGTGCAGTCCGTATCTGAAGTAAACAACCTACCTTCAACGCCACAGAGTGCACCGACACAGGAGTCCTCACAAACAATTAATGGCGTTGATATGGCGCAGGGACTATACCGCGTCAACCAAAACCAGAATCTGTACCATAAACTGTTGCGCTCCTTTGCTGCGGAATATGCACCGGCAGCAAAACAGATGGAGCAAATGCTCCAGCAGCAAAACCATAAGGCTGCCCGAGAACTGAGCCATTCTATTAAGGGGTTGGCAGCAAATCTGGGCGCCACAGAACTATCAAAATTAGCAGCTGACATTGAGCAAGCGCTGATTCAAGAGCAACCGGCAACCACCATCATGGAACAGCTTCCCACCCTAACGCAGGAACTGTTGTTGGTTACCACTAGCATTACACAACAGTTATCAATGCCAACGACAAAGACAGAAAACATACCACCACCAGCCACTACCATCTTGGACAACTCGGCACTAAGCGAGCAATTACAGCACTTAAATCAATTATTGGATGATGATCTGGTTGCAGCTCAGGAATTGCTAGCCAATCTGGAGCCACAACTACGTCACACCGACATAGCAGACCATTTTAATACTTTGTCCAATGCTATGGAAGAATTTGATATCGACACCGCTCAAAAAATAATCAGCGAGCTATTGTCCGGTCTCGAAAAAACAGAGGAATAAGGGATGGAAAGCAAACAAAAAATTCTGTTGGTGGACGACAATCGGCAAAACATCCAGATGCTGATGGAATTATTTCGTCAGGATTACCGTATTGTTGCTGCCACCAGTGCGGAACGCGCCTTAAAAATCGTCCTTTCGGATCAGCCACCGGATATTATATTGCTCGACATACTCATGCCTGAAATGGACGGCTACCAACTATGCAAAGCCTTAAAAGATAAGGATTCCAGCAAAAATATTCCGGTAATATTTGTCACCGCAGTTTCGGAAGTAATGGACGAAGCCCGTGGTTTTGGCCTAGGCGCGGTAGATTATATCACCAAACCCTTTCATCCACCCGTGATCAAAGCCCGGGTGGGACTACATCTAGAACTGAAACGCAAACAGGAGCTACTGGAGCGATACGCCTTTATCGACGCACTGACAGACATCCCCAATCGTAGGCGGTTCGACGAGGTGCTGCTCAAGGAGTGGGATCGAGCGCAGCGTTCCCATCAGCAACTTTCCCTGATCATGATCGATATCGACTATTTCAAAAATTATAACGATCTCTACGGTCACGGCAAAGGGGATGCCGCCCTGCGACATGTAGCACAGGAGGTAAAAATGGTCTTACGTCGAGCAGGTGACTTTATTGCTCGTTACGGTGGTGAAGAGTTTGTTGCCGTGCTGCCATATACCGATACCCATGAAGTGCTGCCGATTGCCGAGCAAATTAAAGCTGCGGTGGAAAATCTCCACATCGAACACCGCGATTCACAAGTGGCTGATCACATAACCGTCAGCCTCGGTGTAGTTTCTGCCCAGCCGGATCAGCAGGATGCCTGTGCAGAGACGATGTTGCAAACAGCGGACAATGCACTTTATCGGGCTAAATCCAAGGGGCGCAATCGTATCGAAATAGTGGCACTAAACAGTGGTACACGGGGGTAGTCAGTCGTAAACGTTGTTTACAAGTAACTATTCAGCGTACCTAACTTTAGTGGTGCTGAGTAGCAACATTTACAATATAGAAATTTACTTATTTTACATAATACATAAGCAATCAACACTCAACACTCAACACAAGGAACAACACCATGCGCATTCTTTCCGGCATTCAGCCTTCTGGTTCCCTCCATCTGGGCAACTACTTCGGCATGATGAAAAAAATGATCGAATATCAGGAGCACGACGACCTGTTCTGCTTTATCGCCAACTACCACGCCATGACCTCACTTAAGGATGGCAAGGCTCTGGCGCAGGGAACACTGGAAGCGGCAGCTAACTTTCTAGCGCTGGGAATGGATCCGGAACAGAGCACCTTCTGGGTACAATCGGATGTACCGGAAGTGCAAGAACTAACGTGGTTTTTATCCAACTTTACCCCCATGGGGTTACTGGAGCGCTGCCACAGTTATAAGGATAAGATCGGCAATGGGATAGCCGCCAACCACGGTTTGTTTGCCTACCCGGTGCTTATGAGTGCCGACATTCTGATGTTCAACAGCGAAAAAGTGCCGGTAGGTAAGGATCAAAAACAACACGTCGAGGTAGCTCGCGACATCGCCATCAAGGTCAACAACGAATATGGCGACATATTCACCATCCCCGAACCGGAGATAGATACCGATGTGGCAACTGTACCGGGTCTGGATGGCCTGAAGATGAGCAAGAGCTACGGCAACACCATCGACCTGTTTCAGGATGAAAAGAAACTGCGCAAACAGATCATGCGCATCGTCACCGATGCAACAGCAGTAGAGGAACCGAAAGACCCTGACAACTGCAACGTATTTCAGATCTACCGCCTGTTTTTGAACAACGAGGAGCAACAAGCTCTGCGCCAACGCTATGAGGCCGGTGGCATGGGTTACGGCGAAGTGAAGCAAGAACTGTTTGAAACGGTACGCGACTACTTTACCCCCTTTACCGAGCGCCGCAACGAGATTCTGGTCGACAAAGAGCAGCTACGCAAAACTCTGGATATGGGCGCCCAGAAAGCGCGTTATGCAGCATCGAAGGTATTGCGTAAGATGCGCAAAAAATCGGGTATTGCGTATTAAGATATGCACCGATCAGACGATTTTGCAGTAGATTCTTGCGAAATCCGACAAACTTCGCGGGTAAACAGCACAAAGGCCATGCTGGGGCGCTTACTGCCCTCGTACATGGCAAATTGAATGCGCTCGAATTGCCAACCTTTTGCAACCCATTCATTAATGGTGCGTTCCAGCGTTTCATCGGTTACTATTGAGGTCTCTGCAACCTTGTATTCAAGCATCGTTTCCCCCCCCCTATTTATTCCCCTATACGCGTTGAGGAACCTACATGGCTATTTCTGGAAACCCAAAAAAAATCGCTCAGGATATTGCCGATGGCTACATGAGCCTGTCTCCACCGATGTTGCGGCGCTACACCGGCGGCGACATGAAGATTATTTTGACTAATATTGCCATAGTCACTCGCGACTTGCGCCAGCAAACCATCGCCCCGGATGATGCGCTGGCGATAAAACAGCGCAACAACAAGATGTTGCGCCTTAATCAGGCGTCCGTAGTAATCCGTAGCTATTGTAAAAAACGCCGCATCCCGTGCTAAATACAAAAACCATCTGTAACTATCTAAAACGCCGCATGACCAGGCGTGCGTGGGAACGCAATCACATCGCGAATATTCTCCATACCGCTTAGATACATCAGCAAGCGTTCAAAGCCGAGACCGAAACCGGCATGGGGACAACTACCCCAGCGACGGGTATCCAGATACCACTGCAGCGGCTCGTGCTCCATTCCCAGCTCACTCATCCGCGCCAACAGCACATCGTAGCGCTCCTCACGTTGGCTACCACCGATGATCTCGCCCACCCGTGGTACCAATAAATCCATAGCGGCGACGGTTTTACCATCATCATTGCCACGCATATAAAAAGCCTTGATCTGTTTAGGATAATCGACGACAAACAACGGTCTACCCACCACCTGCTCACACAGATAGCGCTCGTGCTCCGACTGTAAATCGGCTCCCCATTGCACCGGAAACTCAAAATTTTGGCTACTGTGCTGCAATTGCTCAATCGCTTCGGTGTAGGTGATGGTTTCAAAGCGAGCATCAACAAGTGTGGTCAATTTATCGAGCAAGCCATTTTCGATCCGGTCATTGAAAAACTGTAGATCTTCGCTACAGTGTTCCAATGCGTATTTGACCAGATAGCGTAAAAAGTCTTCAGCCAGACGACAGTCAGCAGCAAGATCGGCAAAGGCTATCTCCGGCTCAATCATCCAAAACTCAGAGGCATGGCGGCTGGTATTGGAATTCTCGGCTCGAAAAGTGGGACCAAAGGTATAGATATCGCTAAATGCGCTGGCAAACAGCTCGCCCTGCAACTGACCACTAACGGTCAATCCTGTTTGGGTAGCAAAAAAGTCCTGTTTCCAATCGACACCACCATCCACCTTAGGGGGATTGTGTGCATCGAGGGTGGTAACACGAAACAATTCACCGGCACCTTCGCAATCACTGGCAGTAATAATAGGGGTATGCACGTAGAGAAAATCACGCTGTTGAAAAAACTGATGCACGGCAAACGACAGGGCGCTACGCAAGCGAAATACCGCGCCAAAGGCATTGGATCGCGGGCGCAGATGGGCAATAGAACGTAGGTACTTAAAGCTGTGGCGTTTTTTCTGTAGCGGATAATCGCTATCCGACGCACCAACCTGTACAATCGTCGTTACCTGAAGCTCCCACTGCTGCCCTTTGGCCGGAGATGGCACCAGATTACCGGTGACCTGTACGCAAGCTCCGGTGGCCATTTTAGCCATTAAACTATAGTTCTCCAAGGTATCATCGAGCACCAACTGTAACGAACTTAAACAGGAACCATCGTTCAACTCAATAAAACTCACCGACTTACCGGCTCGCAACGTTCTTACCCAACCACGCACATCAACCGACTCCAGTTCGTGAGCCGTTGCCAGAAGTTTTTTTATCCGCATCATGTTCTCTCCAACCAAACTACTACAATAATTTATTTAATTCGGCAATAATAACAAAACAATTTTATCATTCGCAACGAGAATGATAAACTGCTCTGACGTTTGCGTTCTCCATCTATCTTTATTCTCGACCGGAGGTTTCAATGCCCGACATCAAGCAACTTCTTGATACCGAACCGTTCAACCATCTAACAACCGATGTTCTTGAAAAAATCCTCGCCACCTCCAGCAGCAAAACCTTCGCGCAACATTACCACATTTTCAATCAAAACGATCCAGATACCGGCTATCTGTACGTCATTAAAGAAGGATTAGTGGAGATCACCCTGCTCACACCCGCAGGAGAAGAGATTATCATCGAATACCGCCACGCCGGTGACACCTTTGGTTGTACACCAATTTTTGCCGGCGGCGATTATACCGGTGGTGCCCGCACTGTTAAAACCACCCATTGCTACCTGATACCCAAACAATTATTAACCGAAATAACCCTGGAAGCACCGGCATTTAAAACTTATTTTGAGCAAAAGATTTTAAAACAGATCCGCAATTTGTACGCTAACATCGTTACAGAGCATAGCCAAAAAGCCTTGACGCACGTAGAATCGTACCCATTCAAAAAACGCTTATCTGAAATCATGAGCACACCGGTAGCTAGTTGCAACATCAACGATTCAGCCCGCGTAGTTGCCCAACAGATGGCCGCGCAGCAAATTCGTTCGATGATGGTGGTAAACAATCAGCATAAAATGGTTGGCATGATCACCTGCAAAGATATCATCGCCAAAGTGGTTGCACCGGAGGGTAGCAACGCCGATGAGATCACCGCTGAACAACTTATGCTTTCTAATCCACCCACCATGACCCCACAGACATTCATGTACGAGGCTATGTCCTACATGGTTATCCATAGACTCAAGCACCTGCCTATCCTTGATGGCGATGAATTGGTCGGTATGGTTTCCATGAGTGATCTAATACGCTATCGCAGTCAAGAAGCGATGCTGATGATCGGAAACATTAAAGAGACCACATCGATGAAAGGACTGGCCGCCATCCACAAAACTATGGTACGGGTCGCTCACACGCTCCTTTCCGAGACCCACAGCGCCCCCGAGGTAATGGAAACCCTCTCTTACATTCATCACGCTATCACCAAACGCACCTATGAACTCTGCTGGCAACAGATGATCGACACAGGACATACACCACCCGACATTCGCTACTGTTTCTTTCTTATGGGCAGTGGCGGACGCCGCGAAATGCAACTGGGACCAGATCAGGACAACGGCTTTATTTTTGAAAATTTCCCCGAAGAGCAACAAACCGCAGTCGATGCTTTTTTTATCCCCTTTGCCGATAAATTGGTTCACGCCCTCGATTTTGTCGGCTATCCGCTGTGCGAAGGTGATGTCATGGTCAGTAATGAGGCGTGGCGAGGACGACTAAAAGATTGGGAACAACGCATTGCCGATTGGGCAGCCAACCCGGAGCCATTCAAGGTACGCTACTCCTCGATATTCTTTGATTTCACCCCACTGGTAGGCGATCATTCCCTCGCCCACTCGTTACAGAGCAGTGTCTTCAAGTCGATACGTAAGCACCCCGGCTTTTTGTATAATGTGATGAGACTCAACCTCACTCACAAGGTTCCCATCGGTCTTTGGGGTCGATTCACCACCGAAAAAAATGGCGAACACACAGGACAGTTGTCATTGAAAAAAGGGGGACTGATCTATATTGTCGATTGTTTACGCATGTTTGCTCTGGAATATGAAATTCGCTCCCTAACCACTTTGGAACGCCTGAAACAACTTACCAATCATAACGTATTTTCCAATGAAACAGCGGAACATATCCGCGTCGCCTTTGAAGCACTCACTTTTTTACGCTTACGCAACGAAATCAGCTTGGTGCAAAACGACCAGCCACCGAGTAGCTACATCGACCCGAGCAACCTCAGCAAAACTGAACAAGATCTTCTCTACAGCGCCTTTCAGGCGGTAAGCAAACTGCAAAGTACTACTCGCAACCACTTTGGCAAAGGACTATCGTAAATTAATGCTGAAAAAACTAACCGCTCACTGGAAACAACAAGAAGCTTTACGCGCCATCGACATAGCCGACTGCGATACCTTCTTTTTTTACGGTAGTTTGATGGAGCGCTTCAACAACTTCAACCGCTATCTAAAAAAACGGGTTCGCAGCATCGATATCGGCTACTGCCGTGGTTATTTGTACAACCTTCCCGTCGGATTCCCCGGAATGATCGTCCCTGAAGATCAGTGTTCCACCCTTGTTGCCGGGGAGATCATGCGTTTTGATAACCCGCTAAAGATGATGAAACTCCTAGACCGTCTGGAACGATACATCCCCGGCAATGAGAAAAAGAGTATTTACCTGCGCCGAAAACTACCACTGATTTACGAAAGCACTGAGCATCCCGATCAATTTCATAAAATAGAAGCCTGGGTGTATACCTATCCTGAGTATCATTTAAGCAATGAGCATCATCATGAGATAAGGATCGAATGTGGTCAATGGAAAGCCTTTAACGGATCGGCACAACCTGACGCTGAGTCGGACAGCATGTTCCAACGCTTGAGCATAAGCGATAACAGAAAAAAAGTAATTATTGATCCAATGCTCTATGCAGAACCGCTGCTACACAATAAGGTACGCCCATGTCACCATCTGTGCGAAAACCGCCATAACTGTGGTTGGGGCAAACAACAACCCTGATTTAATGGCTGCGAAGTCGATCATTCTGCTGATTTAACCAACGCCGCACCCGCTGCAGATGACACTGCATCAGCACCTTATCCAATGACGAATCGGCCGACATACCCTGCTCTACCTTAAGCATAAAACCCTCAATATCTCCATCATTAAGGGGTTGTGGCTGATGCGCCCAATGCAACAAATCCCCCAGCGGCTCTAAACAGTAATGCTCAAAATCACTCACCCGATTAAACCCTGCCAACGCCAAAATCAAACTCAGCCAATCATCATAGCCCCGTTTGCTGCTCAAACGTAAAAAAGCAAACTCGGTCACGAGGCGATGAATTTGATCGAACAATGATTCATGACGGCGCTGCTGAACCATCTTGATCAGTTCGTTGCGGGCGAAACGGCTCTCCACTATTCTACCATCATCACCCATCATCAAATCACCACCCAACAACAGCATACACAGGTAATCAGAAAGTTGCGGCACCTGTAGCATCTCTGCATCTGCACCACCAACGCATTCAACATTAAGATGTAAACTGTGGGGCGCTACCCGATGATTAAAGGCAATAACCTGTTGAATATAACGCGCCAAGAATCCAGGGTCACGGGTAAGTGGTAAAGAATAACGCCGGGGATAATCGAGCCGCACCAGATTATATTCGAAAAAACCACCGATCCACGGCACCGGCATAAAACGGCGCAAACGCACATGGTGATCCAGATAACCACCGAGACGCCAAGTGACATCTTCAAGGAAAAAATGGTGAAAATAGATAAAATTATTAAAGGGCTGATCTTGACCATGGCGACCAAACGAATGTTCGAAAGACGCACGATATCCGAGATTACTAAATTCCAGCTCGGCTCCTAATGCGACACTACCACCAACGCGATAGCGCAAACTACGGGCAATTGCCGTTTGTAGACGGGGTTCTCCAGTTAGCCCACGAACAATATAAAAGGCTCGCAAACAATATAGATAAAGATGGCGACTATCCTCTAGTAACAATTGCTCTATCTGCTCGGCAATCAGACCATCAAGCTCAGATTCATGCTCGGCAAACCATTCCAGCGCAGCCAAGATCAGAGGAGCGTCGGGATAACAACCTGATTCGGCGAGCAGCTCATCGCCGTGACGTTTACGCAATATTTGCACCACGAAACCAAGCACGTAATGGCGAAAGATCAGTTCAAGATAAGCTGGCAACAGCTCCTTTTTGCGCCAGATGCGCCGCCGGATACAAAAACGCCGATTCTGTCGTTGTGCCGATTGATACAGGTTGTGTTTAAAAGCAGATTGCGGATGAGAATATTTATTTCGTTTAAAAAACTGGTAGCGTCGCCGATAGGTCACACCGACGAATTCGCGCAATATGATTCCCCGCTCTACAGCCGATAGGCTATCATAGAACGTGCGATAAAATGGTTTCCTAGCACACTCCGGAAAAAAGAACGCCATAAATCACCCCCCCCATGGTAACACACTCTCCATTACAATCACATATACTTCATTACATCCCATCAGCCTCTTAGATCCCCTCCATCTGTAGGGCAATCTCTTTAAGCAAATCACGGTTGACCTGATTATCCGGTGCCTTAGGTAGATATTTGGTAAACCGAATCTTATCGGGTAAATTCAACTCACCAATATCTTCACTTACGTGCTCGCGAATTTCCTGCAACGTCTTTGCGCGGTAACTCTCGTCACGAAAATCGTTCAGCACACAAAAAGTAACCAGCATATAACCCTGCACCGGATGATCAATAACAATCGCCGCACACTCACGCACCCGCGACACGTTAAGAACCGATTCTTCAATTTCATCAAGGGAACGTCGCCCACCTCCGGTGCTGATCACATTGTCCAGTCGACCCGTCAGGGTAAGATTATTTTGCTCATCGTAATAAGCCCCGTCGCCGGTAGAAAAGTAACTACGCTCGGGATACTTCTTCCAGAATGTCTGTACATAGCCGACATCATCCTTATACAAATCTTGCAACATGGAGGGTAACGGCGAAGCCAAAATCAACCGTCCAAGCTCACCGCCGGTTTTAACCTGATGACCATTCTGATCCACTACCTTGGCATTAACACCAGGTAACGGACGCATCATGGTATCATCTTCGAAATCCCGTACCCCGGGCACACCGGCGATCAAACAGCCGCCGGTTTCGGTCTGCCCCCATATCTGAATAATTGGCAAGTTACGTTTATTGGTCAACTCATACTGAACCCAGTCATACAACTCTTCACTGATTTTTTCGCCGCCACAACCGATCAAGCGCAACGAGTTGCTGGAACGATTGAGATAGCGTTTGGTACTTTTAGCTCGCATGACGCTACGCAACAAAGAAGGATTGGTATACAGCACCGTTACATGAAACTTATCCAAATAATCGAAAAAGCAGCGGGTATTTTCATAGGAGATGCTACCGGCATAAAGAAATACCGTCGCTCCCAGAGCCAGTGGACCATAAACACCATAGGTATGACCGTTGATCCATGCCAGATCGGCGGTATTCCAAAAAATATCCGTATCATCAAGGTCAAATAGTACCTCGGTGGTAAACTGCGCCCACATTAAATAACCGGCCAAACCATGCACCACACCACGTGGTGTTTTTGATTTACTGGAGGTGTAGATCATAAACAGCGGCTCATCGGCATCACGCAGCCAGTCAACACTTGCATCCTGAGAATATTGCGGATCGGTAATCAGATCGTTGTACCAGATATCACGCCGGGGTCGCATCAACACCTGCTGTTCACTGTGCTCAACAACAATACAGTGGGTGATGTCATAATCGATCCGCTCCAGTGCTTCATTGACCACATCTTTAAGGGGGCGGGTTCGCAAGTGAGTTCCATCACAAGTGATAATATATTTTGCCCGGCAATGACGCAAACGCTGAGCCAGAGACTCGGCAGAATAGGCCATGTGATAGGCAACATGGATCGCACCGATACAGGCACAAGCAAGCATGGAGATCACGGTTTCCGGGATATCCGGCATATACAGCAATACCCTGTCACCCTTTTTCACCCCCAGATGTACCAATCCGTTAACCAGACTTTTAACCTCATACGCCAACGCCTGATAAGTGTAAGTACGCTCCTGAAAGTTCACACCACGCCAGACCAATGCGGCCTTGTTGCGCCTTGCGGTCTCCAGATGCTTACCCAGCAGGTTTTCGTAAACATTCAACTTACCGCCTATAAACCAACGATAGTGGGGCGGTGCCATGTCATCCTTCACCTTGCGATAAGGCTTATCCCACAATAAATATTTTTTACCGAGGGTATCGAACAACTCCTTATCTGCCATATCCTGATAATCAGCATATTGCTGAGCGCTTATTTGACGACGCTGATAACTAAGCTTTGGATGAACCATCACATATTATCCTTCCGTGACATATCCTGTTGAGCGCGAAACAAATCGCCAAGGGTCTGATACGACAAGGAAAGCTCCTGAAGTATGCGTAAAAAAACCTTGGCTGTGGCGATAGAATCGCCCAGAGCACGATGACGCTCATCGCAATCAATCACATAGACATTCAATAAATCATCAAGCTCGGTACTGGTATTATTTTCCATTACCAATTTATGTAGCAGCATAGTGTCGAGCCAGGGAGTTCCTTCCAAATTACAGTCATAAAATTCACCCAGATGACGATTGAGCATATTGATATCAAAATTGATATGGTGGCCAACGATCAAACTGTCGCCAACAAAATTCAGAAATTCGAGTAGCACCTCACCAATTGCGGGCTTGTCCACCAACATATCGTCGGTAATACCATGCCATTGAATCGATTCCGGCGGGATCGGGAACGGGGGGTTGATATAGGTTTCATATATCTTGGTAATACGGCCACTTTTGATCTTAACCGCAGCAGCGTTAATGATGACATCTTTGGTTAAATCAAGCCCCGTGGTTTCCAAATCGATAATACAATAAGACGCTTCGCGCAAATCCATCTTCAACACCGAGCGGGAACGGATCTGCTCACACAGTGTTTCGATGTAGTCCTGCAACGGATCAATACTGTATTCTTTCTTACGCGGTGCAATATTTTTAAGTAATGACTTCCACATTATTTTATTCAACGCCCCCTATCACAAAAAAAAAGAGATCATCACTCCACCAAAATAAACTAGAATTCTACTCATGGAACGTCTATACTTAACTCCACTATTTTATGAGGAGCTTTATCTTACTATGAATTTTAAACCAATTTTTGTTCTTATCATCATAATTTCACTTATCATGTATTTAAGCCAGTGTAAATACGGTGCCGAGCACCAAAAGGTTGACCCAAAATATAAAAACGCCCACCTCACGGCAGTGAGTGCGCAAAACCTGCTCAAGGAAAAGAAACCCGCCGAAGCCCTCAAATATTACGAGATGGCACGCAAAGAGATGGAACACCCCGAGGTTGGTGCCAGCAAAGGGGAAGATATCTACATCAACTATGGTTTTGTCATGAACGATATCGGTGTTATCCATCTAAGTTGGGCTCTGTATGGCAAGGATGAAGACACTGAACACACCCACATCAATATGGCTACAGTTGATCGCGAGGAACTTGCTCAGGCAACAACAGCACTGGAAACTTCCATCGCATTCTACCAACGCTGGTTTGAGCACAATCCGACGGACTACGAACGCTTTTCTAAAGCGATCTCCGAGAGCTATGCCAATCTGGGTGTCGCCTACAAATATGCCGATAAAAAGGACAAAGCTGTTGAGCAATTTAGACTTTCACTATTGTTTAAACCCGATAACGGCAATGCTGAACGTTCGTTGACCATGCTGGAAATCAATCCAACTCCATACATCGAAGCCGGAAAAATAGAACTTGAAAAACACTAGGGGGAAACCATGGCACACTGGTATCTGAATTATCAAGGTAAGCAAAGCGGCCCGTTCGATGATGCAAAAACTCAAAATCTGGCTCAAGCAAACCCTGAGGGGTTAGCTTGGCGCGAAGGGTTCAGCACTTGGTTGCCAATTCAGCAAATTGATGAACTCGCCGGAGGGTCGAGCAATATTGCCCCTCCACCGGTTCCAGTATCCAGCCGTGGTCAGCAGCGTGCCGACGAGATCGACTTCAAAATTTTCGGTACCGAAATGCAATTTGTCGAGATTGAACTCGATCCCGGTGAGAGCGCCATCGCTGAAGCCGGAGCCATGATGTACAAAGGTAACAGCGTGGAGATGGAAACCATTTTTGGCGATGGTTCTGAAGCTTCAAACAGCAGCGGTTTTATGGGAAAATTACTCGGCGCGGGGAAACGGCTGGTTACCGGTGAAAGCCTGTTCACCACGGTGTTTACCCATCAGGGACACGGAAAAGCGCACGTTGCTTTCGGTGCCCCTTATCCCGGCAATATCATCCCCATCGCCCTCGATACCATGGGCGGCACCATCATCTGTCAAAAAGATGCATTCCTATGCGCCGCACGCGGTGTATCCATCGGCATCCATTTTCAAAAAAAGATCATGACCGGACTGTTTGGTGGCGAAGGGTTCATTATGCAAAAGCTCGAAGGTGACGGTATGGCGTTTTTGCATGCCGGTGGCAGCATCATCGAACGCCAGTTAAATGCCGGTGAGGAACTCCATGTCGATACCGGCTGCATTGTCGCTTATGAGCCACAAGTACACTTCGACATTCAACAGGCCGGTGGCATCAAAACTTCACTATTTGGCGGTGAAGGCTTGTTCTTTGCGCAGCTACGTGGTCCCGGCAAAATCTGGCTACAATCGCTGCCATTCTCCCGTTTAGCGGGACGGATGCTTCAGGCAGCACCACAACGTGGCGGCAGCGTTGGCGAAGGCTCGATTCTTGGATCTCTGGGTAATTTGCTCGATGGTGACAATTAGACACAGAGGCCGATATCACATGCCTTACACGACATATGTAACCAACCAGCGTGAGCTATTCACTGGCAGCTTGCGCCTGTGGAAACAATCCCTTGGCCCATTGGTAATTCTAACACTACTACTTCTCGTGCTGGCATGGATCCCATTGCTTAATCTGGTTATGGCGGCAGGATACTGCCGCTATATTCTCCACCTGTGCCGCAACGAAGCGGCTGAAACAAGTGATCTGTTTCGCACTTGGGATTGCCTAATCCCCCTGCTCATCTACTCCATTGTACTGGTTGTTATCAGTTTCGTTTTGATGATAATCCCCATTATCGGGGTAATTATAGCCACATTATTAACATCCATCACCTTACCCGGTTTTGTCGCCATCGTCGATCGACAGATGGGGGTAATCGATGCACTTCAATGGAGTTTTACCACCATACAAAATGATCTTATCGGCTGGGGATTCACCCTGCTATGCTCCATAATTCTTACCGGTTTAGGAACCTTGCTATTTGGTCTGGGCGCATTATTTACTATCCCCTTAGCAACTATCATCTTCGTTCAGCAATATCTACACCATCAGCCAAGCCCACCCTTCGCGGCTTAGAAGCCGCTCCTTCAAAAAACAAAGAGTTTGCGATTAAAATAATTCTTATAGGAACGTAATAAAAAACCCCTTCGCAACTAATTGCGAAGGGGTTTTTATTTAACACGAACCAGTAGTCAGACTACTCGTCGTTATGAACCCGATACAGCAGTTCTTTGATCTCTTGAGAAGGCTCAGGAGTCATCAACGATACGATAATCATCGTTGCTAAAACTAACGGAACACCAAGTACCGCACTCGAAGTAAACGGTACGTAGTATGCCAGAAGAGAGGTCTTGGGAAACAGCATAGAACCAAAGGTTACACCCAGACCAACAACCATACCAGCGATAGCTGCTTCTTTGGTAGTTCGACTCCACCACAAACCCAACAGGAACAGTGGGAAGAAGGTGTTAGCACCCATAGCAAACGCAACTGCTGTGATCTGTGCGATCAATGCAGGTGGGTTCAATGCAACGATGATGATGGAGACACCGAGGATGATGGTACCGATACGGGCAACCTTCATCTTGCTATCTTCACCGGCATTGGGGTTCAAAACACGGAAGTAGATATCGTGAGCGAAAGCCGAAGAACCGGCCATCAGCAAGCCACCAACCGTGGAGAACGCTGCTGAAACACCACCGGCTGCGAGGAAACCGGCGAACCACTCGGGCAAACCAGCAAGCTCAGCCGCGTTAACAACGATGGCGTCAGGAGAAATGTTACCAGCAGTCCCGAGGAGGTTAGAGAACTTGGCAAATGCGGCATAACATGGAGCAGTCCAGTATACCAGTGCGATGCAGAACAGACCCCAAACTACCTGCCAGCGAGCATCGCTAACACGGGGAACAACATAGAAACGACCAATAACGTGGGGCAGACCGGCAGTACCAAGCATCAGAGTGGCACACAGGGCAAACCAGTGATACATGGTGTAACCGGCGAAGGGAAGATAGAAGCTGGGGTCAGAAACAGCGGCAGTAATACCATTACCACCATGACCGATATCCCAAACGGCCGCACCATAACCGATTTGTGGAACAGCTGAGAAATATCCGAGTTTGGAAGCGATAAAGAACAGGGGCAAGAAGAATGTAATAACGATAACTACATACTGAACCTGCATGTTTTTGGTCGCACCCAGCATACCGGAGATAAGTACATAGGTAAGAACAACACCAGTACCGACGATAACAGAAGTTTGGTAGCTAATGCCAAAGATCCAGTTGAACATCATACCAATACCTTTGTACTGACCTACTGCGTAAACAAAGGAGATAAGGATAACGATCAACGCTGACATCAGACGCGCAGTGGTGGAGTAATAACGGTCACCGACAAAGTCGGGAGCAGTATACTTACCATAGCGACGTACCTGACCGGCCATAAGCACCAGCAACAGCACGTAACCACCGGTCCAACCAAGGAC
>JAYEOA010000040.1:21837-36675 GCA_034722515.1 Thermodesulfobacteriota bacterium
TACCAACAGCTTTTTTTTCATGGCCACGTCTTTTTTCATAAAGTCGCCGACCGGCCTGAAAAAGTTAATATTAATATCTTTTTCCATACCCATACCTCCTTAGTGTAAAAAAATGTTTGCCAAGCACCACCTTAGCAAACCGCATATACGTAAAACTCTACATCTTTCAGATACCCTTTTAGCAATTTCTAGTTAACTAAACCCTCCTTTCGTACAATTATTTAACCGTGTCAAATTGTATTTTCTATTATGTCTCAGATGACTGCCTTTCACCGTTAATTATCGTAAACAATGAACGACGCTTCTTACCACCATGTTCGACATGATCTTTATAGTAGGAAAAGGCAAAACAGATCAAGGCACCTCCAGTGATAATACCGCCAAGAATATAGTACAATGTATCGTCCATGTTAATACCTCTCTCTTTGCACTTAAAAAAATTCTAGTCAACAGTGCTACATAAAAAAACACCCACATAACCCTGTCGTATAATTAACGCTATACATCAACGAATATTTTCTATTGTTATTTTTATGCCACACTACCCATTTTCGGTCAAGTAAAATGTTGTTATAAAAATGAAACATCCAACTTACTCGTCAAGAAAATCGACCGATAATAACATTATGTTAACAGACTAACTTGCACATACTTCCTTTTAATATTAGTAAGTTACCAAATAGCAATAGATAATATAGACATAAATGCAACGCTAAAATACACAAAATATGCTATTTTATTTTAGTAGTAAAATTCACAACGATCGATATAATTACACACGCAAACACTTCAAAGATAAAACAGCGATAGCGCCAGCACATAATCAAAATGGACTACAACACAAATTACTGCTATTGTTTTCGCACAGCATCTAAAACTTTATCTTCCAAACCATTACGCTGCAAGTAATCGCGCTCTAACTCCTCAACATAAAAACGATCCAAACCACTGTTGATAAGAAAATCTTCCCGCAAGGCACTATCACCGTTAGCGATAATCCTCGGTAACATTTCGTGTAGATAAAACACCTCTTTTTCCATATTTATCATCACGTCCCTAAATATGTTATCGGGAAACTCCGAACAATAAATTCCATGGCGAGCTAACGAAACAGCCACATCATGCTGCAATACAACACGGTTTTCCTGACCAACAGCCGGAGAATATTTATTACGTAGCTTCTCCTTTACCGCAGACATCATTTGGTTATAAACAGCCTCTTCTTCGGTAATTTTCTGTAATTTCTCCAACAACGTTATCATAGAACATTGCGCAAATAACGCGTGCTGTAAACAGAGAATCTTATCGCGACCATAGAGTCCCAAAAAACGATTGCGCAGTAAATCATCAAACAACAGCTTGCTAAACAAGCCTTTTTGTAACCGTTCTAACGCCTTATAGCTACGCAGCAAGGCATAGATCATCTGCTCCTCTATACGTACGCAAACCATAAAAGCGAGATTATTAATCTCAGTAGCCGACGTTTCGTAATAATCAAAGTAATCAATAATGGAGCCAATGCGCTCCAGCAAAGCTACATCAGCTCCGGCATGGACGCGCTCATCACAGCTCTTGCTGGTTTCGAGTAATATCTGATCGAAGAGATAGTCACGATTTTGCATCGCCTGACGCTTAGCATACAACAGGCGCACCATATCTTCGCAATTGATCGCCAAATCTAAGCGCTGATTATCGGCAAGTAAACTTGACAAAATTTCGCGCGTTTCGGCGATATAATCTTGCTCCTGATCGAGCATCTTTTCATACTTAAGATTGTCATCTAGTGGCGCAAATAATGCCGCCGGAATTTTATTGCGTGTTGCCAGCGTTTTAAGCCGTGTTAGCCGAGCATTCTCCTGCCGACTAACGGTGCCGTTATGATGGCACGAGGTAAGAATGGCGCGATATTCATCAACCACAACACGATTGTCGCGATGGGCATACATCACCGCAATGCGTATCCGCTCCTGTTGATGCTCTCTGATCCCTAAGCGCTGTGCCAAAACCTTCAGATGGGCGTATTCCCCATCGGGAATTGCCCGATAAGCAAAATACAGATTTTTAAATAGATCGTAATAAGCCTGATGTTTTTTGTTAATCAGCCGAATAAGATAGAAATGACTTTTATGCCCAAGTAGTCCAAACAATTCATCCACCAAACGGGCATCATCAGCATCGGACACCCGTGGTGTGCGTTTTAATAATCGTCCCAGCAACGACAACAAGCCTTCTTGCTGAGTCTTTAAAGCACCATAAATAGATCCGGTAACAAAAAAGAAACAATTACTAATGGCATGACCTTCTGCAAAAATGGTGTCGTAGTCCATACGCCCCATAGTATTATCGGTAAAAGATAGTTCGCCGCTCTCCTGATAACCGGCACCAAACAAAACCAAGCGGTTCTTCACCTCAGGTTTGAGTAAATCGGCCAACGGTTGATCGATGCCATACATATATTCACAAAAGCTGCCACCGTTGCCCCAGTGGCTCAAACCGGTATGATCAAGGCGCATCTCGTTGCCGGGTGAAAAAACCCGCAAATCATCACCATCACGCTCGTAAAAATGACAACGTTCAGCACCACGGGCAGCCACCGTTACATAATATTCTATGGTGTCGTCAATATGCCCGTGTAGGCGTAATTCCTGCTGCATGTGCATCACCTCGTAACTTGGTCCAATCAACTATCATTCAAAGTAACCGTCAAACCATCATAAGCAAATTCAATATTATCAGGCAATTGCTCATTGTGTACCGCATAATCAACATCGTGACTCAAATGGGTCAGCACAACACGTTCAGCCTGTAATTGTGCGGCTACAGCTATCGCTTGTGCCACGGTAAAATGGGTTGGATGACTGCGAAAGCGCAAACCATCGAGCACCAACAGTTTAAGATTACCCAGCCGCGCCTGCGCCGCCGCCGGTATAGCACTGCAATCGGTCAAATATGCCATGGAGCCGATGCGATAACCGAACACTCTTTCGTCACCATGGAGCAACGACAGCGGTTCAACCGTGCGGCCAAACAACGTCACCGGAGACGACAGCACCACCGCATCTAAGCGTGGACGAAATAAAGCCCGATCTCGCGGCTTAAATACATAGCTAAAACATTGCGTAAGATGCTGCATCATCTCTGCTGAACCGTAGACCGGCAACGGTTGATCATGGTTCGGGTTAAGGACACGCAGATCATCTATACCATGAACATGATCGGCATGGCGATGGGTATACAACACTGCATCAACCCACCTGATGCCATGATCAAGCGATTGTTGGCGCAAATCGGGCGAGGTATCGATCAGTATATTGTAGCCACCCCACGAGACCAGAGCACTGCACCGGGTACGCCGATTACGCACTTCGGTGGAATGGCACACGCCGCAGCTACAACCGACAACGGGCACTCCGGTGCTGGTTCCCGAACCTAAAATTTTAATGGTCAATGAACTATCTACCATTTCCCCCCTCAGACACCGACAACTCTAACCCGATTCAGCGCTTACGGCAAGCCCTACAGCCTCTTGATGCGCCGTTGTTTTTTAACCGATTTTTGTTTAGCACCGAAGTCTGGTCGTTGCTTGGATTTCCCACCACCCAACAACGCTGCGGCATCATTCTCACGCCCACATAAACGCAGTGCTTCGCAAATGGTCGAGCGATTTTGGGGCTGATGATAAAGCAAAATCGCCTTTTGCAAACGACGCTCTTTTTCAGGGTAGGTGCTCACCACCGCTTTGCCACTGATTGGATCAATGCCAGTATGATACATACAAGTGGCCAATGTACCCGGCGTGGGAGTAAACTCCTGCACCTGCTCCACACGCAAATTATATTGACGTAAAAACAACGCCGTATCCACCATATCACTCAATGTCGAGCCGGGATGACCGGCCATCAGGTAAGGAACAATACCGCGCCGTTTTCCGCTACGTCGATTATGGGCACGAAAGGTGTCAATAAAACGGGCAAAGTGGTGGGGCGCGGGCTTACGCATCACCTTCAACAGTGAAGAACTTAACGCCTCGGGAGCCACCTTGAGCAACCCGCCCACATGATGATCGAGCAACTCATTCAGGTAATCGGCCTGATGTTCGAGCAAATCATAGCGCACACCTGAGGCAACAAAAACGTGTTTAACCGCCTTGATATTGCGGATGCGCCGCAGCAGTCGCGCCCCCCGCCCCGTATCCACTTGGAGATTAGGACAGATGGACGGATGCAGGCAACTACTACGCTGGCAACTCAAACATCGCTGCTCATCGATAAGGTCGATACCATACATATTGGCCGTGGGACCACCGACATCGCTGATAGTGCCGCGAAACTGCGGATCTTGGGTGATCCGTTCAATTTCGGCCACCATCGAATCCTGCGAACGGGACTGCACCCGTCGACCCTGATGACGCGCAATGGCACAGAAAGCACAGCCCCCCTGACAACCACGATGACTGGTAACCGACCAGCGGATCTGTTCGAAAGCGGTAATTTTTTCGCTATAACCCGGATGAGGACGGCGGGTAAACGGCAGCTGATACAATTGATCGAATTCAATTTCTGTCAATACTGTTGCCGGAGGATTAACCACCACAAAACGTCCGGCGTGTGGCTGCACCAACGTCTGTCGCCCAACTTGTTCCGCTTGAGCAAACGCCTGCGCATAACATTGGCTATCGTGCTGAACCTGTTCAAATCCGGGCAACAGCGTCCCTGATGGCAAGGTTCTACTCAGCCACACAGTACCTGAAATATCGGTTAGTTGCGCTGCGGACTCACCCTGTTGCAAGCGACTAACAATCTCCACCAACGGTTTTTCGCCCATACCGTAAACCAGCAGATCAGCCTTACTATCGACAAGGATAGAGCGGCGCACCCGATCGCTCCAGTAATCATAATGAGCCAAACGCCTTAAACTGGCCTCAATGCCGCCGATCACAATCGGTAAGCCTTTAAACGCCCCCTTGACGGCGGCAGTATAAGCAATAATTGCCCGATTAGGTCGCTCCCCGCTACGACCGCCCGGGGTGTAAGCATCGTCACGGCGCTTTTTACGCGCCGCTGTATAATGATTCACCATCGAATCCATCGCCCCAGCAGAGATCGCCGCACACAACAACGGTCGTCCCATCACCTGCAACGACCCAGGGTCTTTCCAATCGGGCTGAGCAACAATGCCGACCCGAAAACCATGCGATTCTAGCAACCGCGCCAACAACGGCACCCCGAAGGACGGGTGATCAACATAGGCATCGCCACTAACAAACAACACATCCAACTCATCCCAACCACGTGCGTCCATTTCGGCGCGGCTAGTAGGGATAAAACGAGTCAATTCTGAAGTTTTAAGCATAATTCATGACTATCTAAACTCTGAGATAAAGTTGACTTTATACACAATCATTCATGACGCAGTGCCGTAATCGGATCCAAACTCGAGGCGCGAATAGCCGGATAAAGACCAAACACAATTCCCACCGCCGAACTAATCAATAACGACAGCACCAGACTAGCCGGTGTCACCACCGTACTCAAACCAGTTATCTGGGTAATCACCCACGGCAGCAGTAAACCGAGTCCAATCCCCAGAAAACCGCCACTACTGGATAGCACCACCGTTTCGATCAAAAACTGGACAACAATCTGCCGCCGCTGCGCCCCGACGGCGCGACGGATACCGATTTCGCGGGTACGCTCGGTCACCGAGGCCAGCATTATATTCATAATGCCAATGCCACCCACCAATAAACTGATTGCGGCAATAGCTCCAAGGACAATATTAAAACGACGTTGGGTCTGTTCCGCCTGACGCAATAAAGCCAATGGAACACGAATGGTCACATCAGAACGTTTATGGAAGCGGGTAAACATGGTGTGCAGGGCAGAAGCTGTCTGTTCAACTACGGACTCAGAATCCATTTTCACCAATAAACGATGCAATTCGACCCGTTCGCGCACACTGGCTCCGGCACGGTGTTTCACCAGCATATCCCCTTGTCGCTCGCGCATCGTTGACAACGGGATATACACATCATGATCACGATCCGGTGATTCAACCTTACCACCGGTGAGTTCAGCGCTACGCACCACGCCAACCACCCGATAATAGCTCCCCGCCACACGCATAAAGTTACCCACCACCGGCTGCAACGGAAACAATTTATGCGCCAACTGCTCGGTAATCACCGCCACAGCCTGCTTGTGCTGCACATCCAACGCTGTCAACAGCCGACCGACCAATAACGGTCGCTGTACCAGCTCAAACCAATAGGAGGTGGTGCCAACCAACCGCACCGCAACCGCCTGCGCTTGATTAAACACCTGCTCACGGCGAATCTTGACCGGCACCAGCAACTCAACATCGGGGATAGTATCGCGCAAACGAACTACATCGAGATATGTTATGCCATAAATACTCAAAAAATTCTGCCCTTGACGCTGTTTATCCTCGGCAACTGTTTTGGTCGATTCCATGATGATCACATCGCTGCCCAGTTGGCGAATTTGGCGTAAAGCCTCCTGACTGGCACCATTACCAACGGCGAGCATCGCGATCACACTGGCAACACCAAACACCATCCCCAACATGGTTAAGATAGAGCGTATTCCATGCAAACGCAGATTATTGACACCGAGGCGCACATCGCGCACCACAACAAACCACGACAGCTTATTCGCCCCATCATCCACACCATCACCCATCAACATGGCTCCCATCAATGCGCACCACCTGACCATCGCGCATAAACAGACGCTGCTCCATCGATGCAGCAATCTGTTGATCGTGAGTAACCATTAGCAGCGTTTTTCCCTCATCAGCAAGTTGTTGGAGCACAGCAAGGATTTGCCCCCCCGTGGTCGAATCGAGATTTCCCGTTGGTTCATCAGCCAGCAAGATAGGCGGATCGTTAGCTAATGCCCGTGCAATAGCGACCCGCTGCTGCTGACCACCGGAGAGCTGCGCCGGTCGGTGGAGCCAACGATCATCAAGCCCCATCAGCGCCGCCAAATATTTGGCTCGCTGCCGCGCAACATTGGCTTCAACCCCGGCATAATACAGCGGCAATTCAATATTCTCTAACAGATTGAGTTGAGGAATAAGATGGAAGCTCTGAAAAATAAAACCAAAACTTTTTAAGCGCATAGCACTCAACTGGTCATCATCAAGGGCGCTAATATCGTCGTCATTAAGATAATATTTCCCCTGAGTTAATTGATCGAGACAACCCAGAATATTCAGCAGAGTACTTTTACCCGAGCCACTGGCACCGAGCACCGCCCAGGTACTACCCGCCTCCACCGCCAGATCGACACCATCAAGGGCGCGAATTTGCGTATCTCCGCTCACATAACAACGACTCGCCTGCTGAAGACGTATGATGATTCCATTACCGGCAGCCATTACAAAGACGTTTCAGCTAACGGGGGATTGAGTTGAATCTTATCACCGGCGTGTAATCCCGACAAAATTTGCACCATACTTTCGTTACTCAATCCAAGCTCCACCGCCTGTCGCGACAATTCACCCGATTTCAACCGATAGACGAAAGAAGTGTCATCCACAACAACCACCGCCTGAATCGGTATCGCCAGAGTATGCTCAAAATGCGCCACGGCAATCTCTATGCGACAATTCATCCCACTGCGCAAACCGTCGAAATGTTCCTGCAATTCCAGTTGAGTACGATATAATTTTAGATCAGGATTAAGCCAACTACTGGTCGCATCTGGAAAGATAGCCAACGATCTCACCCGCGCTTTAAAGGAGCGCCCACCGATAGAATCAACATAGACCTGCGCTGGTTGCCCCACCTCTACCTTGTCCAGATTAGACTCGTGAATCTGCGTTTCGGCCAACATAGCACCGGGAGCAGGTAGATAGATCAACTCCTGACGCTCACGTACCTGTTGTCCTGCTGCCAACGGTTCTGCACTGCCGCGCCAACTGCGTTTCAGTGACGTCGCATAGACCACTACCCCATCTTGCGGGGCAACAATAACCGTTTTAGCGATCTCTTCGCGCACCTTTTCCAACTTTGCGGTTTCACGCTCCAAGAGCGCCTCTTTAGCTTTAGAATCGGCCTGCGCCTGCACCTTATTCGCTTCTGCCTTGCGCTTATTGCGCTCTAAAGCCATGTTGGTTTTATTCACCTCAGCCTGCAATTCGGTAAGTTGGCGTTTGTGGGTAAAATCGAGGAGCAGAGCAAGATTGCTGCGGCTCAAATTAAGATCGATCCGCGCCTTCTGGGCGGCGAGTTCATCGGCCTGTAATTCTGTCTGAGATAAAAATTTCTCCTCGAATAACACCTTCGACCACGACAACTTCTCTTCGGCACGGCGCAGCTCCTCTTCATCTACGGCAATATTGGCCAGTTCCGCTTGTTTTTGGTTGGGAAACTCTCCCTGCCGATACTTGTGCAAATCATCTTGAGCAAACTGCTGCGCCAAACGAGCATCGGCAACATCACTTTGCGACTGGCTGTTAACCACCTCAAGGTTCTCCCGCGCTTGAACATAACTTGCTTGAGCATTTTGCACCCGGATCTGCTGATCGATCAGTTTACTCTGCAACGTACTAACGTCCAACTCAATTAGTAGGTCACCCTTTTTAACCTCACTGCCCTCATCAACTACAGACAGAACAGTCGTCATCCCCTCCAGAGTATTGACAATAACCACCTGTTCTTTAGCCTTGAGACTGCCAGCAGCATTGACAGTGATCGCCAGCGGTATCGACTCAACCGTTACCAGTAACGCTGTTTGCGCCTGCTCATCACCAACCGGCGTTGAACGCAACCATCCGGCTAACAATACCAGCGCCACCACGCCCACCAAACCGGAAAACCAACCGTATTTTTTACTTTTCCACGCTATCATGCTCGACAACATCCTCCAACCATGCCCCGGCGGGGTCAATGAATAATGTACCCAAATCGCGCTTGTACTCCATCGCTTTAATCCTATATTGTACCTGCGCTGCAACCAATGAGTTATGCGCTAACACCAGATCATCCTGCGCTTCGAGGAGATCACGCATCTGAATGCGTCCCGCCCGTAAAAAAAGATCGGTACTCGACACCCGCCGCTGAGCCACTTTGAGAGCCTGACTCTCAATTTGAATAACCTCAAACGCCTCCTGCCAACCACGCCAAGCACTGCGAACCTGATATTTAATTGAATCCTCCAGCTCTTCTCGGTCACGTTTACTCTCGGCATAATCGATCAGACAGTTACGCAAAGCATTGCGCTCTGCCGTGCGCTCGAAAGGGAGATCGATACTCAACAGTGCCGAATAAGCGCCACGGTCAGGGTCAAGATGAGCATCGTCAGCATCCGCATTGGCCACGCTGCGAGCACTGCCATCGCTGCCACTGGCAAACAACGTCACATCGCCGCGCAACGCATCCTCGGCAACACGAATCGCCCGCTGACAATCCTGTACCCGCCCCTGAACCACCCGCAAATCGCGCCGCGTAGCCAGTGCCGTTTTCAACATCTGCATCGGTGGATCAACGGCGCTCGCTGCCGATGTCAATGTTAGTTTACTTTCAAGCTCGATCAACAAACTCCTATCCAGTTCGATGAGCGCATCCGTAGGCAATCCCAAAGTCAACTTAAAACGATCTAAATAATCGACACTGGTCTGCCGCGAGCCAACCCAGCGCGTGCGTGCGCGTAATTCATCCTGCAACGCCTGATCAACCTGAATCCCCGGCAAGCGTCCGGCATCTGCCAAACGGCGTGCCCGCTGACGCGAAGCCTTCAAACGCAAATAATTATCGTAAGCGGTATCCACCTGATTCATCCGCTCCAACACCAGCAAATACTCACTGGCAACCTGCACCGCAAATGAGCGCCGATAGCGTTCAAAATCCCACATGGCATAGAGAACATCACGTTCCGCCTGCTGCAACGGCTCGGTAACGATCTCTCGTCCGGCACCGCGCAATAAAGGAACGGTAAGGCTAACATCGGCGACTACACCACGTGCCGACACCCGGTTTGCCGTGAGCAACTGCACCAGATCAAGACTAATCGAGGTGGCAAAAGCGACGCCACTGTTAAATTGCCGCTCCCAACCACCCTGCGCCCCCTGAGTGAGACCACTCAACCGCTCACCACTGCCGTTATCGCTACTCCACATGGAAGACAGCGCCCCGCTGAAGGTACTGCGAAAAGCATCACGTTCCAGATCAAGAGCCAATGCCCGGCGAAAAACACTCTCCTTATTAGATTGATAAGCCCGACTATTATGCGCCGCAACCTGCAAGGCATCTATCAACGACAACTGAAAAGGGCTCGCCGACTCCGCTCGAATATCATCAACCGGCTCAGGAGCAGCAATCAATGATTGATCGAGCAACAACCGCTGACGCAATCGTTGCCGTGGTCGGAGAATTGAAAAAGAGCTATCAACACCGCTATCATCCTGTTTTTCAGCAATAATTGCATAGGCAGCATCATCCGCCTGCTGTACATAAGCCGCAGGAGCAAAGCAACCACCAAGTGCAAAAACAAGGCTGACAACAACTAATCTAACTATTTTATGAACCATAACAAAATCCGCTTTAAGAAAAACTTAACCAAAAGATAACATATCCAAAGACAAAAACGGATAAAAACCTGTTATCACAGCAAAAAAATTGTCTGGAAATGCGTCTTGACAGGGGTGGGAATTCCTGAAAAAATGCGTTGGTCTATGATTGCACCAACATAGACACGGCACGCCGTGCCCCTACAGAAAATATTTTTCCCAAGGTGATAAATTTATGAGTACAATAATTAAAATCGGCACTCGGCGCAGCAAACTCGCCATGTGGCAAGCATATTACGTAGAAGAATTGCTCCAGAAAGCGGGCATGAACACCCAAATCGTTGAAATAGATACCCGTGGCGATCAAGTGCTTGATGTCTCCATCGCTAAAATTGGCAGCAAGGGAGTATTTACCGAGGAGCTGGAAGATCAATTGCGTAGTGGCGATATCGACATCGCCGTTCACAGCGCCAAGGATATGCAATCGGAATTGCCCGAAGGCTTTGAGATTATCGCCTTCACCATCCGTGAACAGGTCAACGATGTCGTAGTCAGCCGTGATAGCACCCTGCGCCTTAGCGACACCAGCCGCCAACTGACCATCGGTTCATCATCGGTACGCCGCCGGGCGATGCTAAAAGCCTACTATCCCCACCTCAAGGTGATCGAGATGCGCGGCAATCTGCAGACCCGCATCGCCAAAATGGACGACGGACAATGCAACGCCATCCTCCTCGCCTATGCCGGGGTCAACCGCATGGAATACAATGATATGATCGTTGAAACCCTGTCGACACAGCAATTTACCCCTCCAGTCGGTCAAGGCAGTGTTGCCATCGAATCAGCACTCACCCTTAATCCAGAGAAACGGGAAATTATCCGCACTGCGGTCAACCATCCCGACACCGAGTTCCGCCTTCTGGCCGAACGAGCTTTTTTGAAGACACTAAAAGGTGGCTGCAGCATCCCGGCATTCTGCATGGCTGAACTCACAGACAACAACCAATTGAATGTCACCGGCGGCATGATCAGCCTCGACGGGCAGACTTTAATCAAAAATACCCTGAGCGGCTCGCGTGATTGCGCTGCAGATATTGGTCACCAAATGGCGACCATGACGATGGATCAAGGTGGCGCAGAGATTTTAGCAGCAATTCGCAAAGAACGCGGCGAGTAACCTCAGCAAGAGCTTTGATATGGCTATCTCAGCGCCTAGATCAACCGATGCGTTAGCGCTTGTCGCACTTCAAAGTTGATACTATTTGATTGCTCCATCAATTCTTGACCTAGCTAATATGTAGAAAGATTACTGCTGCTAGATAAACTAGGGACACTACCCAGATTAAATTGATTCTGTGTAGTTTCGCCGCAAACATCTGGGACAGCCCCGGTGAGGCTGGGGACAGTCCCGATTTTGCTAAAGAACGCAAAAAAGAGATTACAGCGTTGAAATGATTTTTGTTCACAGGAATAAAAAAACAGAACCAATATCGCACGTCAAAAGCAGTAACTTTCGGCTCTAATTGCGATACACCTCTTTGCGATGCCCGACCCTGACAACAAGAATTTTCACTTCTTTTTCCTCAATGCTGGCAATAATGTGGTAACTGCCGACTCTATACCGCCAAAATTTAGCCATATTACCTAAAAGTGGCTTACCGAGTTGGCGTGGGTCGGCCAACACTGCAACTTTCTGTTCCAGATATTCACGAATTTTTTTTCGTTCAACATGGTCAACTTTTTTCATACTCTTCTGGACGCTGGTTGCCCATTCAATCGTCCAAGCCATGCCAAAACTCCTCATTGCTCAAAACTGCTTCTTCACCGGAGCGGATTTCCTCTAAAACACGTTCGGCAAGATACAAATCTTCGAGGTCTTCAATATGCTCCTCGACTGATTCCCGCAAGTAATAAGTCGGGGTTCTTCCGGTCTTCTTGGCAAGCGATTCCAGTCGGTGAAATATCGTGTCGCGGATTACCGCATAATCTGCGAACACCAAGACAACAAACTTGTTGTCTTGGTGTTGCGTGTAGGACATCGCAAAGAGGTGTACCGCAATTAGCAGCGATGCTCTGTTTCATATTCTGGGGACACCATATTTAACTATCATTACCCTTTTTTGTCCCAGCTATCGTGGGCAGTGCCCACCCTACCACTCTCAGATTACCAACAGATTTACTGCTGCAAACTTTTACTCACCACTTCATATAGATCGGGTGAGATCTTCGCCGTACCAAGCAATGCTTCCAACACCGCCTTCATGGCGCTAGAGCGCTGCTCATCATATCGGGGCCAGCGCAGTAGCGGTGTTACCAAGCGTGCAGCGATTTGTGGATTGAAGGTATCCAGCTTGGCAATCTGCTGCTGCAAGAAGCGATATCCCGATCCATCTACGGCATGGAAATTGGCCAGATTCCCCTGACAAAAAGCACCGATGAGGGAACGCACTTTGTTGGGATTTTTTAGATCAAAAGCCAGGGAATCGAGTAATTGCTGCACTGCGGACAAACAATCCGAGCGACTGGAACGAGCCTGAATAGACAGCCACTTATCCACCACCAGCGGATCATCTTGCCAGCGTTGGTAAAAGGTATCGAAGGCTTGATGCGTCCGAACACCGGGGATATCAGCCATAATGGTCAATGCGGCACTGACATCGGTCATATTATCGCTGTGTTGATATTGCGCATAGACCAAATCAACCATCACCCCGTCGTCAAGTGTGCCTAAATATGCCAAACACAGGTTTTTCAGATTACGCTGACCGATAGATTGTGGATCGAGACGATATTCTCCCTGAACATGGCAACGCCGGTAACATTGCAGCAGTTCAGTTTGTAGCTCACATGCCAATGTGTGGCGCATAAACTCCCGCGCTGCATGAATTGCCTGAGGATCAATTTGACTCATCTGTTCGGCGACATAACCTTCCAGCGGCAGGGTCAATGCTAATGCCAGCAACGATGGATCGGTCTGATCATCCTGCAAACCGCGCCGGAACGCCTCGATATATTCGCTGTCGAGGTGCAACGTGCGCCCGTGTTGCACATCGGTCACCAATGCCAGCAACAATTGTAACGCCAAGCGCTGCCCGGCATTCCAGCGATTAAATGGATCGCTGTCGTGAGTCATCAGAAAAGCCAGATCTTTGAGCGATTGTTCCATCACCAACTTCACCGGAGCAGAGAAGTCGCGCAGCACTGATGGGATGGTTCCCGGTGCTACATCCTTGAAGGTAAAGGACTGTTCTGCTTTAGTTATTTCCAGCACTATTTCGCCAACACCAACATCGCCTCCATCGGCAGCAATTAACGCAACCCGCACCGGAATATGGAATGGCTCCTTTTCACGTTGCCCCGGTGTAACAGGGCAACTCTGGGTAAAAGTTAAACTCATGGTGCGAGCTACTGCATCATAGCTATGTTTCACCTGCACTATCGGCGTGCCACCCTGTATATACCAGCGTTTAAACTGATCGAGATTTACCCCGGAAGCATCTTGCATAGCAGCGACGAAATCATCGGTGGTCACCGCTTGACCATCGTGCCGCGCCACATAGTTGCGAATACCAGCCGTAAACTGATCGCGCCCCAACAAGGTTTGCAACATGCGAATCACCTCAGCCCCTTTGTTATACACGGTCATGGTGTAGAAATTATTGATCTCAACATAGGAATCGGGGCGAACTGGATGCGACAACGGACTGGCATCTTCGGCAAATTGATGGGTCTGGAGCAAGCGCACCTCTTCGATGCGCTTCACCGCTGCCGAGTTCATGTCGGCGGAAAACTCCTGATCGCGAAACACCGTCAAGCCCTCTTTCAGGCTGAGTTGAAACCAATCTCGGCAGGTGATGCGATTACCCGTCCAATTATGGAAATATTCGTGACCGATCACCCCTTCAATATCGAGGTAGTCGCTATCGGTAGCGGTATCTGGACAGGCGAGAACGTATTTAGAGTTAAAAATATTCAGCCCTTTATTCTCCATCGCCCCCATATTAAAATCATCGACGGCGACAATCATGTAGCGATCCAAATCGTACTCCAAACCAAAACGCTGTTCATCCCACGCCATAGCTTTTTTCAGCGAACGCATGGCATGGTCACATTTATGTTGATTACGCTGTTCAACATAGATCTGCAGCAACACTTCACGCCCGGAGCAGGTGGTAAACGAATCTTCCTGACACACCAATTTACCCGCCACCAAAGCGAACAAGTACGCAGGTTTAGGGAACGGATCATTCCAGCGGGCGAAATGGCGACCACCTTCGAGATCACCATGATCGACGAGATTACCAT
>JAYEOA010000040.1:36775-52001 GCA_034722515.1 Thermodesulfobacteriota bacterium
GAATCTTCCTGACACACCAATTTACCCGCCACCAAAGCGAACAAGTACGCAGGTTTAGGGAACGGATCATTCCAGCGGGCGAAATGGCGACCACCTTCGAGATCACCATGATCGACGAGATTACCATGATCGACGAGATTACCATTGGACAGCAGCACGGGGAAATCGGATTTATCCGCCGTAATGGTGGTGGTATACACCGCCATCACATCGGGACGATCCTGAAAATAGGTGATACGCCTAAACCCTTCAGGTTCACACTGAGTACAGAAGTTACCGCTGGATAGATACAACCCTTCAAGGGCACTGTTGGCCGCCGGGGTAATCCGGGTAACGATCCGCAAACAAAACTGCTGCGGTAGTGAAAAAATAGTAAGTCCATTAGCATTAAGTTCATAATTGCCTTCCGGCACAGGAGTACCATCGAGCTGTATATCCACTAACTTTAAACCATCGCCGTTGAGAAACAACGGCGTTGACTGCGAAACATCAGCACCGCGCTGCATATACGACAGCACTTCAACCGTTGTTGCTTCAGGTTCAAGATTGAAATGCAGCTCAACCCGATCTACATAGTAGGACGGTGGGCAATAATCGCTCAAATAAGTGGTATGGTGGGAATGTTGTGTCATATATATAATTCCAGAAATTAGCAAGTAGGTAGGAAAAAACCCCGATCCCGAAAAAGGAACGGGGTCACATTGACCGCTATATAAAAACTATTGAACTACTCAGTATGATGGGCTGAATAGTTACAAACTATTTACGAAATTTATGCCTATTCTTCGACAATTATCGCTTTGTTGTCATCATCGCTATCGTCATCAGCAACATCGTGCTCAATCTGAGCGACATGATCGTGGGGCAGCAATGTCCCCTCCTGATCCATCACCCGATCATTATTGAGAATAATCAAACCAGTTTTTTCAACCACATCTTTTTTATACTGGTATTGATATTCCATCCCTTTTTTGCGCAGGTTATAGCTCATGAACATCCACACCAGACCAAGGATCGTACCAACGCCTAATAACACCGCCAATGTAATCAACCCGTAATAGGCGGTTCGTTCACCAACATGGCCGATCACCGCCAAAATACCATCAAGTTTATAAGCCACACCGGAAAGCACCACCAGTGTTAGCAGCCCCATCAAAAAGGGCATCTGGCGAATCACAAAGATAAAGGCATGAAATTTTTGCGCCCGTCCCTGTTGCTCTACCGGTGAAAGACCCATACCACCATTAGTCTCATCAGGCTGATGACCAAACACATAGCGATCAAAACCCAGCACAATCACCCCGAGTAAAAAGGTGATAGTCAACGGCACAATAAAGGCGGCAAAAAAGTAAGATTTCCATGGGAACGGAACATTTTCCGGACCAAGTTGACTCAAAAAACTCACGAAGAAGATAAACCCTTCGATGATACCGATCAGAATCAGATATTTGATAAACAGGTCTTTAAGTTCATTTTTTTCAAACAGTGCCGCAATTCCTTTGCGAGTAACCGTTGAAGCAGAACTCGACGCCTGAGGCTTTTGTGGTTTTTCTTCACTCTCCGGCATGACAACTCCTAAAAATTACAGGTATCCTATTAAATTACATCAGGTTACAATAACAAGCTCTCCAATGGAGCTTACAAACTGCATACTATAGATCATTTTTCCACTACTGTCTGTCAAAAAAAATACCAAAAATCTGAAACAGGTTTCAACAAACTCATCCCATCGCCGCAAATAGCATTTTACAGTCAGAAATTCGGTTAGATTATCCAATTGCAAGGATTATGAATTAGTAAATTTTATTACATCAATAAATGTTGGCATCTAAGCACCAGAACACAAAAAAGCCCTTACAGCAAAAACCTGTAAGGGCTTGAATTTGTTGGCTCCCCGAGCATGACTCGAACATGCGACAAGGTGATTAACAGTCACCCGCTCTACCAACTGAGCTATCGGGGATCAGTCTTTACGACGAAGGAAATATACTGGTTCCTTATACCCTTGTCAACGTTTTTTTATCTTTTTAGCGAGCCCCTTTTTTCAGATCCATAAGCACCAATTTTGCAATGGCTTTAAGGGTTTCAAACACTCCAGCTCCGCTCATTGCACAGGCTTTAAATTCGGGAACCTTGGCGGGATTCATAAAACGTTGAAGTTCATCTATCGGACTAAGGTTCGACAAATCCTGCTTGTTGTATTGCATAACAAAAGGCAGTTTATCGAGATCGTAGCCCTGTTCTTCGAGATTATCTTTGAGATTTAACAAACTTTCAATGTTGGCATCCATACGCTCTTCTTGAGAATCTGCGACAAAGACAACGCCATCAACCCCTTTTAGAATCAGCTTACGTGACGCATCATAAAAAACTTGACCCGGCACTGTATAGAGATGAAAGCGCGTCTTAAAACCACGGACTTCACCGAGGGAGAGGGGAAGAAAATCAAAAAATAATGTTCGCTCCGATTCCGTCGCTAAAGAGATCATTTTACCCTTGGATTCGTTAGCGGTCTTCTGGTACACATGCTGTAAATTCGTAGTCTTGCCACACAGACCGGGACCGTAATAAACAATTTTACAGTTAATTTCGCGCGATGCATAATTAATAAACGACATAGTAGGCGTCCTTAGCTAAACAGGTTATCAATATCGTCATCGGTAATTTCAGCAAAGGGATTTGCCCGATCTCGACCACTTTCCTGATCGACGCTATTCTTTTCACTAATTTCCTCAAAAACAACAGCCAAGGCGGCACTTGCTTTTTTTACCCGCAACCGAACCAGACCTAACGAGCTGCGCTGATCGAAAATAATGACAAGAATTACCCGACCTCCTACAATAGAGATATGGATATTGTCTTTTTCACCTTCGTGAAACTGGATAGCAAATTCCTTTTCGCCAACGAGTTTAGCCAATCCGCCGGTGGCAGCGATATTGCCTGCAGTCAACGATGCAAGACTAGTTGAATCTATTTCTGAAACATCGCCTGACATGGCGATCATCTGCCCATTCTTATCAATCAGAAATATTGAATTAGCGTTTGCGGCCTTTAACAGGGTATCGAGAACCTCTTTTACTTTTGCGACTTCTTCATCATAAAGAACGAAAGTTGTCTGTGAACCGAACATCTATACTCCCCCGCAAGCTGGTTGCAATACTGCACATCTCAAACTAATTTTATCGTTTTACTTTTATAGCACTTCACCGCCTTACCACGCAAGACATAACCCAACCACGCCACCTTCTTATAATTTACACCAAAAAGCTCCCGCAATAATGCTGCGAGAGCCTTTGGATCATCTATGTAGCAACGAACTACTTACCGCAATCAGGCTCCATTGCAGCCAATTTTTTGTATAGATCGAAGCGAGCTGAAGTTTCCTTGGTTGCTTGAGCCATCAGTTTAGCAGCCATTTCCGGTTGAGCTTTTTTCAAAACGCGGAAGCGGTTTTCACCATCAGCGAAATCTTCAAAGGTTATTTTTGGATCCTTACTATCGAGCTGGAGAGGATTTTTACCCTGCTCGCTCAAACGGGGATCGTAGCGAAACAATGGCCAGTGACCCGATTCTACAGCATTGCGACACTCATCCACGGCGGTGGTCATATTGATACCGTGAGCGATACAGTGGCTGTAGGCCATAATGATGGATGGACCATCATAAGCTTCTGCCTCAAGGAACGCCTTAACACACTGGGCAGGGTTTGACATGGCAACCTTGGCAACGTAAATGTTACCGTAGGTCATGCTGATCATGCCCAAGTCCTTCTTGCCCATGCGCTTACCACCAGCAGCAAATTGAGCAACAGCACCGAGAGGGGTCGCTTTAGATGCTTGACCACCGGTATTAGAATAGACCTCGGTGTCCAGAACCAGCATATTGACATTCTCACCGGACGCCAGAACGTGATCGAGACCACCGTAACCAATATCATAAGCCCAACCGTCGCCACCGACGATCCATACCGACTTTTCAACCAGATAGTCGGCAACAGACAACAATTGCTTGGAATCGTTATCAGAGCATTGCTCAAGGGCAGCCTTCAACTTGGCGATACGAGCACGTTGCTCTTCGATCCCCTGCTGAGTGCTTTGATCGGCGCCTTGAATCGCTTTAACCAAGTCGGCATCTACAGCAGCGCTGCTCAATAATTCCTGAGCGAATTCCTTGAATTTATCGACAGTTAAACGCATGCCGTAACCAAACTCGGCATTGTCCTCGAATAAAGAGTTACTCCATGCCGGACCGAGACCATCTTTTCGTTTGGTCCAAGGGGTAGTGGGCAGGTTAGCACCATAGATGGAGGAGCAGCCGGTAGCGTTGGCAATCAAGGCACGATCACCGAATAGCTGGGACAACAGTTTGACAAATGGTGTCTCACCACAACCCAGACAAGCACCGGAAAACTCAAAGGTCGGCGGCAAGAACTGGCTACCTTTAATGGTTGAACGCTTAAATAGATTCTCATCGGTTTCAGGCAGGTCGAGGAAGAATTCCCAGTTTGCAGTTTCGGTCTCACGCAGTGGAACCTGAGGCTGCATGTTGATCGCCTTATGACCTTCAACGGTCTTGCTCTTGGCAGGGCAGTTGTATACACAAACGCCACAACCGGTACAATCTTCGGGAGCTGTTTGCAGGGTAAATTTATTACCCGCTAGATCTTTACCTTTGGCGTCTACCGACTTGAATGTTGCCGGTGCGCCATTGAGGCAATCGGTAGCATACGCCTTCATCCGAATGGCAGCGTGGGGGCAGACAAAGGAGCAGATACCACACTGGATACACAACTCTTCGTCCCATACCGGAATATTAACGGCAATGTTACGTTTCTCGTACTTGGCCGTGCCGGTGGGGAAGGTACCATCGCACGGCATGGCCGAGATGGGCAGGGCAGCACCCTTGCCTTCGATGATGGCAGCCGTAGTTCTCTTAACAAATGCCGGAGCCTCACCTTCGATGGCACCATGGATACGCAGATCACCACCAACGGCACCGGGAGTTACTTCGTAGATATTCTCCAGAGCAACATCAACGGCTTTCTTGTTCATGTTGACCACTTTTTCACCAGCTTTGCCGTACGACTTGACAATGGCGTCTTTGATTTCGGCCAGAGCGGTATCCAATGGGATAATGCCGGAAATCTTGAAGAAGGCGGTTTGCATGATAACGTTGATGCGGGAACCGAGACCGATCTCTTCACCGAGCTTAATGCCGTCGATTACATAAAACTTCAATCCCTTGTCAACAATTTGCTGCTGAACTTCAACAGGAATTTTATTCCAGACCTCGTCCTTGCCGTAAGGGCTGTTCAGGAGAAATGTGCCACCCTGCTTGGCATTGGTCAGAATGTCATATTTCTCCAAGAAGGAGAAGTTGTGGCAGGCCAAAAAGTCAGCACTGTCGATGAGGTAGGGAGACTTGATCTCCTGCTTACCAAAACGCAGGTGACTGGTGGTCATGCTACCCGCTTTTTTGGAATCATAAACAAAGTAGGCTTGAACCTTGTTGTCGGTAGTCTCACCGATGATCTTGATCGAGTTCTTGTTAGCACCAACAGTACCGTCGGAGCCAAGACCGTAAAACATGGCGGCATAACCGTCGGAGGGTACGTTAAAGCTGGGGTCAAACGGTAGGCTGTTACCAGTAACATCATCCTCAATACCGACAACAAAGTGATTTTTAGGCGTAGCTGCATCGAAGTTATCAAATACCGATTGCGCCATGGCCGGAGTAAACTCGAAAGAACCGAGGCCAAAACGACCACCGACAATCTTCGGATAGCTAGTGCTCTTAATCAACCCTGCTTCCATCGCTTCGCCAACGGCAGTACGCACCACCTGATAAAGTGGCTCGCCCAGTGAACCGGGTTCTTTGGTGCGATCCAGCACGGCAATACTCTTCACCGTTGCTGGCAACGCTGCGGCAAATGCCTTAACCGGGAACGGTAGGAATAAACGTACCTTCAGCAGGCCGACCTTCTCACCCTGGGCTACTTGATACTCTACCAACTCCTCCATGGTCGCAGCACCGGAACCCATTACCACCACGACACGCTCGGCATCGGGAGCACCTACGTAATCTACCAAGTTGTACTGACGACCGATCAGGCCGGCCAATTTATCCATCTCACCCTGAAGGACTTCAGGAATGGTCTCGTAAAACTTGCTTACCGTTTCGCGACCCTGGAAGTAAACATCGGGGTTTTGAGCGGTACCACGTAGTACCGGATGATCCGGCGACAACGCCCGAGCTTTGTGCTCACGCACCAGATCATCATCGATCATCGCCTTGATATCGGACATGGCCAACTGCTCAACCTTTTGTATCTCGTGGGAGGTACGGAAGCCATCAAAGTAGTGCAAGAATGGTACGCGGGTGCGCAAGGTGGTCGACTGTGCTAACAGGGCGAAGTCCATAACCTCCTGTACGGTATTGGAACACAGCATGCCCCAACCACAGGCACGGCAGGTCATAACGTCGGAGTGATCACCAAAAATAGACAGTGCCTGAGCCGAAATCGCCCGCGCCGACACGTGAAAAACCGTCGATGTCAACTCACCAGCAATCTTGTACATGTTGGGGATCATCAATAACAGACCCTGCGATGCGGTAAAGGTTGTGGTCATAGCACCGGTTTGCAATGCACCGTGTACAGTACCAGAAGCACCACCTTCTGATTGCATCTCTACAACTTTAGGGATCGTACCCCAGATATTTTTAACCCCGGCTGCACTCTTGGCATCGGCCATCTCACCCATATCCGAAGAGGGAGTGATCGGATAAATCGCAATAACCTCGCTGGTCGCATGAGCGACATGTGCTGCGGCAGTATTGCCATCAATATTAACCATCTTACGCGACATGTGTTCCTCCTTGTAATATTGTCATAACGTTCAGCTAAAAAAAATTGATCAGCCAAGCAAAAAACTGTGTTTCCGTATCTATATATTGCGACGCCCCTCAATGGCACGCCCTACTGTTGCTTCATCCACATATTCAAGATCGCTGCCCAGTGGAATTCCGTGAGCCAAGCGAGTAATCTTTACCTCCAGAGGCTGCAATACCCGACTAAGATATAACGCCGTCGCCTCACCTTCGATAGAAAAGTTGGTGGCAACAATCACTTCTTCAATCACCCCTTGACGAACCCGATCCACCAGCTCTGCGATTTTAAGACAATCCGATCCAACCCCATCAAGTGGCGAAAGCGCCCCGTGTAGAACATGGTAACGACCACGGTATGAATGCCCACGTTCAATCGCCATCAAATCCTGCGACTGTTCAACAACACACAACAAGGTATCATCACGACCTACAGCAGTACACAGGCAGCACGGATCCTGCTCAGTAATATGAAAACAGCGCGAACAATAGCCCACCCCCTGCTTCACATCGTTTACAGCATCAACCAACGCCCGTGCTTCCACGTCAGACTGCTGCAACACATAAAATGCCAACCGGGTCGCCGTTTTACGACCAATACCCGGGAACTTACCTAATTCGACAATCAAACGCTTCATTGAAGGAATAGATTCTAGCATGAAGACCTCCGAAATTACAACCATTTAGAATGGCGTTCTATTTTTTCAGTAAATTGATAATTTTTTCAGTCGCAATAAAAACTCAAAACAACTTCTCGAATAAAATTACTCTGGCTAACAAAACCTTTATTCTGGTGAAATAAATACATAAAAGCCACTGTCGACGATTGTCTCAACAGTGGCTTTTATCATTCGTCCCCATTTGTCGCATATAAATTTTCGCCGCTTGCTCCGGTTACACAATTAAGACAAACCAGGAATGTTCATGCCACCGGTTAGTTTCGACATCTCTTGCTGCATCATATCCTGACTCTGACGAATCGCCTCATTGATGGCAACCATAATCAAGTCCTGCAACATCTCAACATCTTCGGGATCAACAGCACTGGGATCAATCTTAACGGACAACACTTGCTGTTTGCCATTCACCACCACCGTAACCATCCCGCCACCGGCACTGGCTTCAACTTCACGTTGCTCCATCTCTTCTTGCACAAGCTCCATCTTCTTTTGCATCTGCTGAGCCTGCTTCATCATGTTGCCTAAACCCTTAGCCATTATGTTCTCCTCTAAATTTTATGAATCACCATAAACAATTTATTGATACCCAAATCAATAAATCAGATGTACTGCCCTAAACAAAGCCCTTATCAATGGGCGTTATCTTTTCTATTTCACCGGAAAAAACATCAACCGCCTTCTTGACCATCGGATGGGACAATGCATCTTTGCGCAAACGTCGCCCACGATCACTTTCCCGTTTCTCTTCAGCGGCCACCAAAGACAGCGGAGCCTCCTTCTTGACCGACAACGACTCAATTTTAACCTGAACATCTTGCCCGAAAAATTGTTTGGCGATATCATTCAGGCGTTCTTTTGTTTCAGCATCACTAAGTTGCTGCATCATAAAAGATTCCGGAGTGAACCCCACACGTAGCAACGGCAATTCCAAGGCAAGCAAACTACCATGCTCAAGTAATGAGCCAATTCGTGGTCGCTCAATCTTAACAAATTGAACAAACTCCAACCACCCACGAGCATCCGAGAGCACTTCCTTCTCAATCGCAACCGCTGGAGCTAAAGCAACAACCTCAGGCTCTGCCTTAGTCAGGTTCGGCACAACAGCAGGAGAATATGTCGATTCAACCTCAACAATAGCCGGAGTTCCCGGCTCAACCGAAACTGAAGATGCCGAATTCGGAGCAGACGCAACAGCCGACACCTCGGACGAACTTGTCATCTCAGCTACTGGAGCCTCACAGCGCGGCGCTACAGCACTGCGCCGCGGCAAAGGCTGCCCGGCATAATTCCCTTCTAACGCCTCAATCTTTTGAATCAGTCCAGCAACATCTCGCCCCGGTGGCAAACTCGCAGCTCGAATCAAGCCCATCTCTACCAACAATTTTGGATAAACAGACCCGACAAGCTCCACTTCGATCTTAATCAACATACTCAACAAGCGCTGCCAATCTTCCTGTGACGCCAAACCACAAAGACGCGACAATGCCTGCAACTCATCACCAATCAATCCCAATTCTTCCTGAGGATTACTGACTAAATCACACAGAATCGCCTGACGAACCACCTCCACCAGTTCCTGACAAAACTGGCGAAACGAGTGACCAAGATCATCCACACGGCGAATCACCTCAAAAACCATTGAACAATTCTGCTGCATACATCCCTCAAGGGCATCGAACAGCAAACGTCGATCAACCATCCCCAGCAACCCCTGCACATCTTCGTCGGCGACAGTTTCAGAACAAAACGCCACCACCTGATCCAACGTCGATAAACAATCGCGCATACTGCCACCACCACGCTGGGCAATCAGCGCCAGAGATCGATCTGAAATCTCGATCTTCTCAGCATCAACAATGCGCCGCAACTGTGCCACAACCTTGATCGCAGAAATCTTACGAAAATCAAACCGTTGGCAGCGAGAAAGGATGGTAACAGGAATTTTATGCGGCTCGGTGGTCGCAAAGATAAACTTAACGTGTTCGGGAGGTTCTTCAAGGGTTTTCAACAACGCATTAAATGCGCTAATCGAAAGCATATGGACTTCATCTATAATAAATATTTTATAGCGCGATTGAGCGGGCAAATAACGCAAAGTATCGCGCAACTCACGCATGTCTTCAACACCGTTGTTCGATGCGCCGTCAATTTCAAAAACATCAACACTTTGCCCAGCGGTTATTTCTGTGCAAGATCGACAGACATTACACGGTTCTGTTGCCGACTCCTGCTCACAATTCAACGCCTTCGCCAGAATTCGCGCTGCCGATGTTTTACCCACACCACGGGCACCGGTAAACAAAAACGCATGATGGACGCGACCACTGGTGATCGCATTAGCCAGAGTGCGACTCACATGCTCCTGACCGACCAGATCGGCAAAAATTTGCGGACGCCATTTTCGCGCTAAAACCAGATAGGACATAAAAGGTCAATCCTCCACATATTGGTGGTGTTGAGACTAAAAAATCTCACCAACGACAATCACTACATTATGAAGTCAAATGTCAGAAAAATCAACGATGATGGTCTCACAAAAACGTAATTGCTCAGCATGCCAAACTTGAGAGGTACTGAGTAAGATAGGATGAAACTGGAAACAGCCAAAACTAAATTGCCGCTACAAGTGGCAACCAGGCACCCCCGCGGCACACAGACTGCGTCGCTACCGCTGCTCCCTTCCGGGTCTGACGGAGTTCACGACCGTCCGTTGCGCGGAACCTGGTTGCCGCTTCTAACGGCAACAAAATACTCTACACATCAAACAAAACTACACGAAACAAACTAAAAATGGCGGAGAGGGAGGGATTCGAACCCTCGGTACCTTGCAGTACACCCGCTTTCCAGGCGAGCACCTTCGGCCGCTCGGTCACCTCTCCACACGAAGCGCAAACAATACACAGCATTATGACAACTGTAAAGATGTTTATTCACCTGTCGTTTCTTGTTGAAAATGCAGAATTCAAAAGCTCCTTATTCAAACAAAAAACAGCCCCCCGCAAATCATCGCAAGTGGCTGTTTTTTTATTATGGCGGAGAGGGGGAGATTCGAACTCCCGGTGGCTTGCGCCACAATTGATTTCGAGTCAATCACCTTCGGCCGCTCGGACACCTCTCCATAACTTTCATCTATCTATTCCTCAATCTACGCTGGACACTTTAGCAGCCTTTTTCTTTTGACGCAATCGACGAAAGAAATTGGTCAATATTTCGCCACACTCTTCGGCCAATACCCCTTCACTCACGGCAACGCTGTGATTAAATCGTTCATCGCTAGAAAAATCGTAGAGGGAGCCAACTGCACCACCCTTAGGATCACGGGCACCATATACCAGCCGTGGTATTCGGGCGAGGATAATCCCACCCATACACATGACGCAAGGCTCCAAGGTGACATACATGGTTGCTCCATCAAGACGCCATGACTTTATCCGCTTGGCGGCTTCACGCAGGACAATCAACTCGGCATGGGCTGTTGGATCTTGCCAAAGTTCACGCCGGTTGCCTGCTGCGGCGATCACTCGACCATCGATAACAAGCAGAGCGCCAATCGGCACCTCGCCCAAAGCTTCGGCCTGCCACGCCTGTTCCAAAGCTAAATGCATAAATCGTCGATCTTGCACCTCTTTTGTTAACCGATCCATTGATCTTTTTTATTCCATCTAAAATAAAGATTAGAATTGTTGACTTCCCAAAGAAATTAACCGAAGACTACCGTCAGTTATTTACGCAAACAAGGATCATATCATGACGTCATTACCCGTTCAGGCACAAGATAAATTTATTTTTTTTTAAAAACTTACCCGAAAGTGAAGTTGCCAATCTGCTACAATTCTGCACCCATCATAGGGCAAATGCGGGTGACATTTTGTGGCACGAAGGTGACACCGATAATCAGGCAGCTTTTATCCTTGATGGCAAACTCGGGATTAAAAAAATGACCGAATTTTCCAATCGGCATATCATCGTCGGCACCTACAGTGCCGGATCTGTTGTCGGTGAGTTGTGTCTGCTAACCGACAATGATCGTGCCGTCACCGCCGAAGCCATTACCGATGTAGAGCTTCTGTTCCTGTCCAATGACAATTTTGAACAACTCATCAAATCCCATCCAGAGCTCGGATTAAAGCTGTTACGCGGCTTGTTTAAAATGACCACAAAACGTTTAAGCAAATCCTACGAACGAATTGCCTCAATTTTTTAGTCTGCATTTCTCGCTTCAAATGACCTTGCGCTACTCGATTACCATCGCAGGAAACTGTAGCGCCAATTTCATATTAAATACTTCCCGCAACATCAGTGGCAAACTAGCACTGAGGCGATGACCATCATCCACTTCGATTAACGGCGCACCAAAACAGCGACTACTTTCGATGGGAACCACATCATCCTGACGACCGTGAATCACCACCGTTGGCGGTAGCGATTCTGCCGTAAGACCCTGCGCCGCTTCGTTATGCAAAGCCGGCGCACACAAAACTAACCCGGCAACACGGGGCTCTTCCTTTTGCAACAACAGCGCCATCAAACCACCGGCGCTGGAACCAACGACAATGAAAGGTCCGGGTTGATCCTTGAAGGTATGCCGAATAATCCGCAACCGTTGCTGTGGGTCTTTAATCCCCTCGCAATCCGGCGATAATACCTCACCAAACATCGCTTTTAGTGCCTGATATTTATTACCATGGGGTCCTGTTTCAAGACCATGAAGAAAAACCAATTGCATTCGTCCCTAACCTCCCCTGTACATTTCTACTTCAGCTCGTTCAATAGTCACCAAACCACTTTCGATAGCATCATCTATATGGGAAAGAAAATCCCTTACCTTTTCTGCGCTATCAATAATTTCGATAATAATGGGCAAATCAGTCGAAAGACGCAGTATTTTAGCAGTATGGATGCGACTGTGAGCACCATAGCCCATGATCCCTTGTAAAACGGTGGCACCGGACAACCCTTGTTCCTTTGCCTGCAAAACAATCCATTCGTACAATGGTTTACCGGCATGTTTAACACTCTCACCGGTAAAAATACGTAAAAGCTGCCCTTCGGTTACATGTTTCATCTGCTTACCTCCAAAGCATTGTGACGACAAATCGACCGATCAAAACAGCTGATAACCCCAAAAACAGATGAACGCCGACATTGATTAACGCCAAATAAAAGCGTTGATCTTGCATCAAATTCATCGTTTCGTTGCAAAAGGTCGAATACGTTGTAAACGAGCCTAAAAAACCAATCATGATCAATAAGCGCACTTCGGCAGTTACTCCCATGTTGAGTTCAGCAAGATGAGACAAGAGACCAAGAAAGAAACAACCGACAATATTCACCGTTAGGGTGCCGTAGGGGAAATTGATGCTTTGTGATAAATTTTGGACAAAGCCACTGACTAGATATCTTGAAACGGCTCCCAGAAAACCGCCAGCACCTACTAAGAGAACCTTAACCATACGTTATCTCCATGACAACCAGATACGATTGGGCACACGGCACAAAAAAATTATACCGCCGCAACCACAACTACTTCACCGCTTCCGGTGCTATAGTAATACACAAACACTCAGCTGAAGCAAACACTGTATCACCCTGACAAATTTTGCCATGCACCATCACCTTGCGCCCATTGGCAGAAACTACAGTGCTTTCAACGGTTACTACCGCCCCCAGTGGCAATAAATTCCGAAAGCTGATGTTAAGATTACCCACCACAATGGCATATCCGGCCGTCCACGCCGCCAGACCCAGCACTTCATCTAGCACGGCAGCCATCGAGCCGCCATGCGCATGATCGGGAGGACCTTCGGTTTCCGGACCAAACCAGATTCGCGCTCGCAGCTCCTGCTTGGCATTGCAATAATAGCGCACACGGTAACGATCACCATCCGGCTCACCGGAAACAAAACGTAGCGATGCCCCCACAAGGGACGGCGCATCAAATGGTGTCCAATCGGCTTCACCGTTTAGGTCTATATCAGTTGTTGCTATTTTTTTTGACTCTTTCACGTATAACTCTCCCTTTATATCCATTCAATTGCCATCGTCTTAAATCGAACGACATAAGCTATTAATTCGTTACGCTATAGTAATCACTGGCGACTCAAGTGCCAGTTAGGCGCTTCACACAGATGGGTGCTGCGCCACGGGTTGATATCCAAACCGCCACGGCGCGTATAACGGGCATAGACCGTCAGTTTTTCCGGCTGACAATAGCGCATAAGATCGGTAAATATCCGCTCAACACATTGTTCGTGAAATTCGTTGTGTTGACGAAATGAGATCAGATAAGCCAGCAGGGCTTCGTGATTTATCTTAGCACCATGATAGTCGATCCACACACTGGCCCAATCAGGCTGCGAAGTGATGAGGCAATTGCTTTTTAATAGATGACTATGCACTGTTTCGGCAACAATCTGTTGTGGCTCCGCCGCCCCCTGCAGCAAATCCGCCTTGAGTTGATAGTGCTCGACATCGAGATCGATCCCATCAAGGCACGTCCCCGACAACCGTTGCACCTGCCAACCTTCGATATCATCCACCGCCGTCAGCTCAACCGACATTAGCGCACCAGAAGCCGCTGACAAATCACGCTGTAGCAGCTCGCGCACCTGCGCAGCATCGGCAAATCGACATTGATTCAGGGAATTGAGATACAGTTTAAACGATTTCGATTCCACCAAAAATTCGCAGCTACACGGAAAGCGAAATACCGCCAACGCTACCACCGGCTTGCCGCGCAAGTTAAGCCACGACAGCTCGTAACCGTTCCACACATCCTCACCGCAAAATGGCAGATTATCGCCAATACCAAGTTCATTCCGTTTGATCTGACGCGGCACGGGAAACAGCAACGTGGCATCATACTGTTCGGGATAGGTGCTGGCTTTCCCCAAGGGGATTTTTGACAGATGTTCACTCATCACTTAGCTCTTTCGTTCGCAAAAAAAACTATCACGCACGTTAATATTTAGTCATCGATCACCTGCATAGTAGGTGGCTTGTGGTTCTAACCAGCATGGTGTATGTAATAGCGAGTTATCGGTTCCAGTTACATGCGCTTTGGCGCTCGACCAGTGATAACCCTCGGCGTTATCAGCAATTCCAGCTTTTAGCGGATTGCATTCAATATAACGGGCAACCGTCCAGAGATAAGCATCATTATCAACAAGACACGAATAAAATCGATTCTGCCAAATTCGACCACTTTGATTTCGCTTACGATTAAGGTATTGAGTGTAAACCTGATTGGTTAATCCCACCCCACGAGCAAGAGACTCTTCCTTTTCAGGAACGGCAAGCAGGTGAACATGATTATCCATCAAACAATAAGCCCATATTTGCAGTGAAAACTTTTTGGAATATTTATCAAGCAGGTGCAGATAAGTTTGGCGATCTTCATCATCACAAAAAACCGTAGCACGATTGTTACCACGTTGAGTGACATGATGGGGGAAATCAGGAGCAATGATACGGGCGATTCTAGGCATGGTGGTAATGATAGTAGTAGTAAAGTGTGGGAAGATGCAAGTTAATATGGGGTCGCGGTAGGGATGTCGGTTACCCGACACCCCCCGCACAGATCCCAAGCATGCAGAATTACCGCACTGGGCTCCTGCCTCAGGTCAAACGCAAAAACATTGCTGTTTCTCGTACCCTATTCA
>JAYEOA010000041.1:0-3757 GCA_034722515.1 Thermodesulfobacteriota bacterium
TGGTAATCCCCCGCTCCGAGCCGAGCTGCTTCACCCGGCATCCCATACACCACACAACTGGCTTGATCCTGAACCAGTGTCACCGCCCCGCCTTGTTGTAACGCCAACAACTCCTGCGCTCCATCACGACCCATGCCAGTCAATAACACCCCTATGGTATTTTTAGCATAATTGTTAGCGATGCTATGAAACAAGAAAGAAACCGCAGGACGAACACTGTGCATAGGTGGATCATCCTGCAAGAAAAATACTCCGCGCCGCCGATCGATCCCCAGATGGGTGCTATCGGGTGCAAAGTAAACATGTCCGGCCTGCATTTTTTCACCATCTGCGGCAACACAAATCGGCAAAGCACAACTTTTTGACAGCCATGCCACCATTCCCGCAATAAACCCTAACGAGATATGCTGCACGACCACAACGGGCAAGGGAAACTCAGCAGGCAGTTGTCGCAACAGCGTCTGCAACGCAATCGGCCCCCCCGTTGAAGCACCAATCACCACCAGGCGATACGCTGCAGTATTCTTTGTCTGCTGGTGCGCTATCGACTCAGATTGAGCCCCCGCGCCCTGTTTAACCAACTGCACTCCGACCATCTCACGCAATGTGGCGATCAGGGCATCCGCTTCAACTTTAGCTTCCACAGTTCCGGGACCAGATGGTTTCGGCACCGCAGCCACAGCTCCAACCTCCATAATACGAAATGTTTCCCGCGCGTCACTACCATGAACAAGTGAGCTGACAATAACAACCGGAGTGGGACAACGTAACATGATATTGCGTGTAGCACTGTAGCCATCCATCACCGGCATGTGAATATCCATAGTCACCACATCGGGGCGCAATTCACAGGTTAGCTGCACCGCCTGCTCACCATTGGCGACGGCAGCGACCACCTCCATATCGGCAGCGGAGGCAATAATATGCTGAAGATACGCCCGAACCGACGCAGAATCTTCAGCGATCAATATGCGAATCATAGCATAGCGCTGCGTACACAGTTACGCCCTTCACGCTTCGCTTTATAGAGGCAATCATCGGCAACCATCATCATTTGCTCCACCGTCACCTGTCGCTCTTGACCGGACGGGTCATACGTTCCCACACCAAAACTAGCGGTTACATCTAGCGTTTCATCTTCAAAATCAACCATCAACTCTTCGATAGCTTGCCGCATGCGCTGGGCAGCAACCACAGCATTATCGGCATTCGTTTCCGGTAAAAGAGCCACAAATTCCTCGCCGCCATAACGCACCAGCAAATCAACATCCACCCGTAACAGTCCTTTTAAACAAGCGGCAAAAGCCTTCAACACTGCATCACCGGCCAAATGACCATAAGTATCATTTACATTCTTAAAATGATCGATATCACACATAACCACCGAAAGTGGATTACCGGAACGTAGGGCTCGGGTAATATATGCCGGAAAATGGCTATTGTAATAGCTGCGATTATGGATATTTGTCAGAGCATCGGTCACCGACAGGTGCAACACCTCTTCGTTGCGTTTTTTCAACGAGCGCTCCAGCTCAATAACCCGCTTGGCGGTACTCAAGCGAGCGATCAACTCCAGCTCCGAAACGGGCTTGGTAAGATAATCATCGGCACCGGCCCCTAATCCGGCAACAATATCCGCAGGATCATCCTTTGAGGTTACCAGAAAGATAAACACATAACCGGTAAACGGTCGGGAACGTATAGTACGACACAACTCCGCTCCATCCATCTCCGGCATAACCCAGTCGGTAATGATAATCGGGTAGTATTGTTCGTTGAGTTTTTCCAGTGCTTCACAGCCATTTATTGCCACATCAGACTCAAAACCATGTGATTGCAACATAAACTGCAAACGCAACGCTTGAGTCCGACTATCTTCAACCAAGAGAATTTTAAAATCGTTTTCGCTCATAGTCCTACCATCAATTAAAGTAATCGTTTCACCGTATCTAACAGGTTGGTCTGATCGAAGCTGCGCTTGACAATATACGCATTGGCTCCGGCATCAATCCCCTTCTCTTTATCTTCATTTGTTTCAAGGCTGGTCACTAAAATCACCGGAATAGGGGCAACGCTTTCAGTTGCTCTGATTCGGGTGGTCAATTCAAAACCATCCATCCGGGGCATCTCGACATCGCTAACTACCAGATCAAAGCTTGATTCTACAACTTTATCGTACGCATCAACACCATCAATAGCTGACACCACCTGATAACCGGCGGCTTCGAGAATATTTTTAATCAACATGCGCGAGGTGATGGAATCATCGACGACCAGAATTCGTTTAACCATACGCCCGGCACCGGCATCCTTAATAGAACGTATCGCACCCCCGTCTCTGGGAGCAACCAACAAATCACGCGGATCAAGAATCGGCACAACCCGACCATCGCCCAGCACCGATGCACCAGAGAAAAAACGCAAGCCCTGTAAATGATGCCCCAACCCCTTCACCAGCAATTCATACTCACCATCGACCGCATCAACAACAAAACCAAGGCGCTGCTCTGCATCACGCACCACCGCAATCTGAAGATAATCCCCCTGCGTAATTGGCATCTCAGCAATCGACAGGATGTCACCCATCTCTACCAATGCAAGATTTACCCCGTCAACAACAATCACTTCACGATTTTCAACGGTTTTAATGGCAGTGCGAGCCACCTTGATAACGCGCTCCACTGCGGTGGTGGGTAGCACCAAATTGTGCCCACGCACATGAACCAGAATGCCGCGAAAAACTGATAAACTAACGGGAAGATGCAATTTGAAACAGCTACCTTTATCGATGGTGGTTTCGACATGAACATGACCACCAAGTTTCTCAACTTCATCTTTTACGATAGCCATCCCCAGCCCACGCCCGGAGATTTCCGTCAAAATAGCACTGGTGGAAAGACCGGAATTAAAAATCAAAGCAAGCGCTTCATCGTGGCTTAACTTATCAACCATCTCCTGAGTCATAACCCCCTGTGCAACCGCTTTATCGCGCAATCGCTGCGGGTCAATTCCCCTACCATCATCACTTATGCGTATTTCTACTCGCCCCCCTTTGGTGCGACTCAGGGAGATCTCCACCCGGCCACCAGCTTCCTTACCAGCCCTCAGACGCTCCTGAGGCAACTCAATCCCGTGATCGACAGCATTGCGCAACAGGTGGGTCAACGGTGAAACAATCTTTTCTAAAATCCGTTTATCCAGCTCAACATCTTCACCCCGCACGATAAATTCTACCTGCTTTGCCTGCGAGCGTGATATATCGCGTAGCATCCGCGGAAAACTGGCAGCGACGTTGGAGAATGGCACCATGATGATCTCTTTCACATCATCAAGGAGTTCCTCAACCATGGTATCAACCGCCGCCTTGTCCTGAAAAAGGCTTTGCTTAAGCCTGGACACGCCAGTTTCGAGAGCTTGAAAATGGTGTTGGGTTTGATCAATATAACCGGACATTTGTTCAATGGTGGTGCGACACTCTTCTAAGCTCAGAGAATCAAGACACTTCAAATTGCGCCGCCATTGCGCTGAAGACAGCTTCCATTGTTTTTTCCAAACAGGGAAAACAGCACTCAGCTGTTCACCTTCAACGTAACGTTGAGCTGCGGCAAGTTTTAACGCTATCATCCCTTCGGCCCTGCGCATCACGTCATCCAAACGAGCGGAAGAAACACGCAATGTAGTATCCTGCTCAGATACACTAGCAACGACGGGCGTAGGCGCTGCTGGTGGCGCTGCTGGTGGTGCTTCAGGTGGTGCT
>JAYEOA010000041.1:3857-19127 GCA_034722515.1 Thermodesulfobacteriota bacterium
GGTGGTGCTTCATCACCTGCCGACAAGGGTACGTCGGGGGGCACTTCCTCAACTGGATCGGGAAGTGGCGGTGAGCTACAAGGCTGGGCAGGTGAAGCCGAAACTGGAGTGAGTTCTACGGTAGTTTTAACCGAGGCGGGTGAAAGTTCCCCGCGCTGCAACAACTCCAATTGTTCGATCAGTGGAGCCACTGCGTCATGACACGACAACTCACTATCATCGGCAAAGCTAACCAAGAAGGTCTCCATTGCGCCAACACAATCGTGCATCACGTCGAAATGGTTAATTTCCAACGCCAATTCAGCCCGTTTCATGCGCGACAATACGCTCTCTAATGCTTGAAACAACGCCTCGACATCCCGCAATGAAACCGAACGTGCCGCCCCTTTAAGGCTATGGGCTTCGCGAAAAGCCACCTCTAATGGTTCAGATTCGGCCACATCATCCTGCGCCACCCGCTCCAACTGCAACAGACAGTTTGACAGACTGGCCAGACGCTCGACGGCCTCCTCCTTGAAGGCCTCGCGAAGCATTTTTAGTAATTCCTCCTCGTTCATTATAACTCCGCGTCCTACAGGGTAAAACGTTCAGATAACTGTTTAAGGCTGTTTGACAAAGTCTCCAAGCGCAGGGTAGCATCTTCTAATTGGCGAGCTCCATCCATGCTTTGCTGGCCGGCATCCTTGATACTCAGCATCGCTTGCGCCACCTGCTCGACCCCGGCCAACTGCTGCTGGCTTGAGCTGGAAATCTGTAAGGCGAAATCAGCTGACGTGCCGATACTCTCCGCCATTACCCGAATCGTTTCATCCGATTGCGCCATCAACTCAACACCCGAGTGAACCGCTTTCGCACCCCGCTCTGTCGCCATTACTGCTGAACCGGTTGCTTTCTGAATATCGCCAAGGATCGTTTTAATCTGCTCCGTTGCCTGTTTGGACTGCACCGACAATAACTTAATCTCCTGCGCCACAACAGTAAACCCTTTGCCATGTTCACCCGCTTTGGCAGCTTCGATGGATGCATTTACCGACAGTAGATTAGACTGATCGGCAAGGTCATTCACGGTATCGACAATATCACCAACACTTTGCCCCTGCTCACTCAAGGTAACAATACTTTCAGCGATGTAGTCCATCTCCTCTTTGATCAAGTTCATCCCGGCAACGGTTTTTTGCGTGGCGACATTACCTTTCTCGGCATATTCATTAGCCTCTTCAGCAGCATCGGCAACCTGCCCAGCGCGATCACTGGAGATCTCTGATGTTTGGCGCACCTCATCCACTGTAGCGGTGACTTGAATCATCGAACTGGAGGTTTCTGCAGCACTCGACGCCATCAGTGCCGAGGTCGAGGATAACTGACTAACCGATGCCGCCAATGTCGATGTACCAGAAACTAACTCGCCAATAATTTCGCGCAAATTATCGATCATATGCCGCAGTGCCAGCCCCAATTCGTCATGACCGCTGCGCTCGACAATTTCAACACTTAAATCGCCATCAGATATCCTGCGTGCCGCTGCGGTCATCGTCCGCAAACTTACCACCATCTCCTGCATCGCCTTACCAACGGTATCGCATTCAGAAGCCACATCGACATCGCCGCTCATGTCTCCCTCGGCAACTCGAGTGAGCTGCTCACCTCGCGTACTCAACTCTGTAACCATGCACAAAAACGATTCCTGCATTCGCCCCAGTTCATCTGCACGTACAGCCTGATTAGCATCTAACGACAAATCGCCATCAGCCAACTGCTCTAGATTTTTCATCATCAATCTAACCGGGACAATAATACGAACCGCAGCCCACCACCCGAACAAACCAGCAATCACTGCCACCAACAGACAACCCAATAGAATACGTATACCCATTTGACGAACCGGAGCCAGCGCCTCAGCACGATCAATATCAGTAATCACCACCCACGCAAAATCAACCCCAAAGAGTTCATACAATCCAAGATCGGAATAAGTACTTAACACCTCATTACCGCGATAATCCTGAACAAATTTACTCCCAAATTGCCCTTGAAGGGCCAATTTCACTGCTTCAGTATCAATTTTTTTCCTTAAAATCTGACCAGTTTCCAAACGCAGTTCTGAGCGCAACAACTGATCGGAACCAACGAGGTAACTTTCTCCGCTCTCACCGAATTCGCCGGATTCCTCCATGATCTCGTTTATATTTTCAATACTAATACTCACGACCAATACCGCTTGATTGTTGCCTTGGGCATCTAATACCGGAACACCAATAAATAATTCGGGACGCCCCGTCGGTGAATATGCGGTAAAATCATCAATCGTCATTTCTCCCGTCTCTGCAACGCGCTGCCACACCCGCGCCAAACCGCTGCTACGCAACTCTCCATATTTCAAGTTAGTTCCGAGGTCTGAATTATGCCCCGATGTGTACATCACGTGACCATGACTGCTACAGATCAAATACAAATCGTCAAATTCATAATATGACAAATATTCGTTAAAAAAAGGGGCAATGCGCTGGTCAAGTTTCTCATATGCAGGAGAATCAACGTTAAATTCACCATCAACGGCGGCATCGATACTGTCGTGATAGGACTTCAGGTCGGCGCTGGCATTCTTGACATTGTCCGTAAGTGCCAAAATCCCCAAATCAATAATAGTTTCGGTAAAAAACAACGCTATTTGATCACTATTATTTTTATTAACCATTTTTACCTGCTCGAATGCGTTTCGCTCCAGCTCATGCTTGGTCGCATTAAAACTAAGCAATCCGATAACGGCAACAGGAATCAAAGCGACAAATAAAAACTGGACAACAAGACGCCCCTTAAGGCTAGAACGCAAGAACTTCATTTATACCTCCAACAGTTTAATAAAAACTATAATCCACGTCCTTGATCAATGAACAATCAGAGAATCGTCGCTTAATAATGAAACAACATCCAACACAATGGTCTGGTCAGGAGTTACTCCCTGTAAATAACGGGATCGCACTCCTGTCAGGGTTGGCAAATTATCCTGCAACTGCGAGACAACCAAATCGGTCACACCGAGGATATCCTCAGCAAGCACCGCAACCTGCATCTGTTGCGCTTGCAGGACAATAATCTTATGGCGTAAATCGACCGTCACTATCGGCAAATCAAAAAACACGCGCAGATCTAAAACCGAAACAATCTGACCAACATAATCGGTAATCCCCAATACAAAATTAGGAGCTCCGGGTAAAGCCACAATATGCTGTAGTGGAACCACTTTTTTTACATAGCCAAGTTCAAAGGCATAGGTTTCATCTGCCAGAGAAAATTCAACAACGTGAATGGTCTCTTCCCTCGATATTCGCTCCACAGGTTTAGCAAGCAACGCCGCTCGGCGACAAAGAATTTCATGATCTGTTTCCATCAACTTACACTCCATAGCCGATTCATGCTAGATTCGCCACCATTTGACTTAAATAAGATACGCTCAACCCTTCGGATTCGGGAATAATAGTGTCCCCTTCCATATTAGACAACAATGTCAAAACCCGTTGCAGGAGCTTATCACCTTGCTCTTTTTCATCACCTTGGTGCAACAATAACCCTAAAGAAAAAGTAGCCATAATAAAATCTGGATCGAGATACAGTGCCTGATCAAGCGACTTCCTTACCTGATCTAGCTCCCCTTGCTCCTGATAAATTATCGCCAGCAGATAATGTGCTGATGCATTTAAGCGATCTAGCTGCAATGCCTTTTCAAGCCACTGTTGTGCTTCAGCAACTTCACCAACATTAGCGAAACAACGAGCAAGCAATAAAAGCGTCTCGACCTGTGTTCCGCTCTGTAGTGACTGATCTTCGGCAAGTAACGCAAGCAATAACTTAATTGCCACACGATAATCTTTCTGTTTAACCAACAACCAAGCGTCAGCTAAACCATCGTAAGGCGATGCTGTTATGCTTTTATCACTCACAACCACAGAAGGTGACAACTTTGTTTTCATCGCCGCTGAAGGTGTAGTCGCTTGTGGAACAATACACGTAACACGCGGTTTGTTCCTCTGACATAAAACAGGTGAATTATGAAGTGAATTATGGGAACCAACCCGTCTTTTGGCAGAAGATTTGCTAACCTGCCCCATTTTACGGTGCATCAACATCCCATTGACATCGACAACGCGCAATTGCTCTACATTCACCAAACCAACTTCGCTCGGGCTAACAACCAACCATCCGTTATTCGACAACATATCGGTTAATTTTTGTAGAATCTCGGCTCGGCGCTCAGGAGAGAAATACATCAACACATTACGGCATAAAATAACGTCAAAAGGATGTGTCCCACCCGTTCCAACGATTAATGGAAATTGAGCCAAATTCAAATAAGAAAACTGAACCTTCGTTCGCATTGATTCAGCAAGCTGCCAATGATGTTTACCGCACGGGCTAAAATAACGCCCTTTCATTGCTTCGTCCATCCCGCGAAACGACCATTGTGAATAAATGGCTGCGCGGGCTTTAGCCAATGATTTCACATTCACATCGGTCGCATACAGATCCACCTGCCAGCCGTCAGGAAAAGACCCGACCTGATCGAGCAACATCGCCAATGAATATGCTTCCTCGCCGGTACTACACGCCGCACTCCAAATTCGTACCTGCTTAGTGCCACGTTGGACAATTTCGGGAAAAACAACCCGTTCAAGACCAGAGAACAATGCACTATCGCGAAAAAAATATGTCTCACCAATGGTCAAATTGGTAATTAGTGGTTCAAGTTGTTTATCGCTCAACTGCTGCGACAATAACCATCTGACATATGCGGCTATGTTATCTAAACCGGTTTCTTCAGTTGCCTTGTCAAGAGCTCGCACCATATCAGCAAAACGCGGCGGCGAAAAAAACAATCCAAAGCGTTGATGGATAAAATCGCTGACAGCTTGCTGTTGCGCTATCGTTAGCTCAGCAGAAAAGGTCATCAGTCCCCATTATCCAGGGCAATAGGCGATGTTAGGCATGAGACATCAACAGATAGGAATTGATCAGGATCGCAGTAAAGTATTTTGCGTTCACCCTCCCAGATAATCGCCTTTACATAATGATCCATCCCAGGGTAAATAGCCTCACTATCGATCAGAGCCTCTTCCTCAATAGTTTGCACCGACTCCACCGAATCCGCAAAAAATGCCACCCGGCGACCTTCAGTCGATGCAACAACGATACGCTGATCAACAGTACTTGGTGATGAGGGCAAATTAAGTCGAGCATGAATACTGATTACCGGAACCATTGTCCCGCGCAAATCCAACAGACCAAGCAATTCTGGCGCAGCATCGGGAAGACGAACCAATTCCACAGAACGTACAACCGTTTCTATAGAGCATAACGGCAAAGCAAAAAACTCATCAGCAATAGTAAACGAAAAAAATTCTCTCATATAATAATGCCCTCGCAGAAAGTAAAAAATCAGACGGCTAAGCAAAAAGCGCCAAATGCAAGGCGCGTGATTGTCTTTGTAGAGACATTGCATGCAACGTCTCATCTATACATCGAAGCAGCGAGACAATTACGACTGGCTCTGTAATGGTGCAGCAGTTGGTGAGTTTTTGCGACGCTAGCATATAATGTTTATCGTCAATTAGAAACCATAAAATGACTAAAAGCAGATGTTAGAATAGAAAACATGGCGTCAATATGCTTGCGTCAATATGCTTGTTATAGGAGTTGCGTGCCCAACCTGAGGGGGGCTGAGCAGTTACAAAAAAACTATTAACGAAAAAATCAATGACAATCCATTAAGATTATTGTATTTTCTTGACAATTTAATTACATTTACGTGATATTATGTTGGCTTATAAATATTTCATATTACAGTCAATAAACTTGAAGTAAATGGATGATTTGTATCCTCCTTGTTTCTAGCAGCCTGTCCGAGAATAAGGTTCGCAGCGAAAATTCAGAAGTTTGAGGGCAATTTTTGGCTCGTTTGCAGCCTCATAGCCAGAGCCCGACAGGCTGCTAGACTTATTATTAATAATACTTTCGCAGAAAGTAAAAAATCAGATGGCTAAGCAAAAAGCGCCAAATGCAAGGCGCGTGATTGTCTTTGTAGAGACATTGCATGCAACGTCTCATCTGTACATCGAAACAGCGAGACAATTACGACTGGTTCTGTAATGGCGCAGCAGTTGGTGAGTTTTTGCGCCGCCATCATTAATGAAAAGGTGAGTCTAATGTCGTTTGGTGAAAAAAAAGTAGGTCTGTGTGTGGTTTTGATTTTTTTACTGCTTGGGTCCTCTGTAGTGTTTGGACAAACGAAACAACCGGCGGTTGCCATTAAAAAACCTGTGATTGGTGAAGGGGTTACCGGGTCGGTGGTTAAACATTTGAATCTCACCACGATGTGGAGCGAGATGGAGAGCTCTTTTCGAGCGACGCGTAAATTCAGGGTATTGAGTCGTAATAAATCAGCGCTGAAAGCAATCCGTGAAGAGCAAAAGTTTGCCGCTTCAGAGATGTCCAAGGGGGATGCCGCTGAAACTGGTCAGTTCAATAACGCCAATTATTTGATCCTGCCGACGGTTCAGGATTTTAAGTTTTATCGCCAGCATACCGCATTGCCAAATTTTGATAATAAATATAAACGCAGCGATGTAGGTGTTCTTCAGGTGTCCGCGCAGATGGTTGATACATCGACTGGGCAGATTATGACCACCTTTTACTTGAAAAGTTCCTTCCGGACCAATCCGTTGGTTGTCAATGGACGCACTGGCAGTCCCAACAGTGTGAAGTTCACCACCATGGCCAAAGAGGTTGCTGCCAAACTGGCTGACCAGTTTATCGACTCCGTTTATCCGATGAAGGTCGTCAAGCGAGACCGTAGAGGGCGGGTAATTATCAATCGTGGCAAGGACAGCGGATTGAAAAAAGGGCAAATTCTTGAGGTGTTTTACGCTGATGAAGATCTAATCGATCCTGATACTGGTGAATCTCTCGGTTCAAGTGAAGAATATGTGGGTAAAGTCAAGGTTGTGCGCATTAATCCAAAAATTACCATTGCGATCATTGTTTCTGAGGAGGATTATCCAATCGGAACCGGCGATATTTTACGCCTGCCTCAGTAATTCTTATACCGGGACGTGCATATTATGATGAAAAAAAATAAGTTAATTGGTAAGGCGTTGCAACAGGGATTAAGGGTGTTGTTTTGTGTGGCGTATTTACTCGTTTTTATTGGTTGCTCGGTACAAACAAGTCATAGTCAAACACCAACCTTGGCGATTATTGGTGCTGGAGATTTTACGGCGGATATTGTCGATGCTCAAGCGGTCGGACTGCCAGAGGGGCTGGCGGCGAGGATAGCCGAACGCTTAACTAAAAGTCACCGATTTTCGGTTCTTGAACGCAAGGCGATGCGTAAGGTTATTGGAGAACAACGCTTTGGTCAAAAACGCCCTGTCAGCGACATCGACCGGTTGCTGAACGAGGCCGTCGAAGACCTGGATGATGTTCGAGCCGGAACGCTGGCAATCGCCGGAGTTTTGGCATCCAATAACGATGTGCTGAATGATTTTAAGGATCTGGGTGCGATGGCTGGTGCCGATTTTCTGGTCTATGCTAAGTTGGAAAGCATGCAGATTAACAGTACGACCGCGGTCGTACCCTTTAGTGCCAGTGGCAAAACGGCAACCCATAGCGAAGTGGATGCTAGGCTTTATCTCAGGGTGATCGAGGTGAAGAAGGGGCAAGTGATCGGAGCTGCGAGTATAAAGTGTAAGTTGTCGGATCAGGCTTTTTCTGGCAGTAAAAGTGATTTGGACAGTCTATCGATTTTCGATGAGTTAGGGCGTCAGGCGTCAGCAAAAATTATCGATATTGCCACACCAGCAAAGATTGTCAGCGTTTCGCCCTCTGTGCTAAACCGTGGTGCAAACGACGGGGTAGAGGTTGGCGATATTTACACCGTGGAACGTGAGGGGAAAGAGATTAAGGACACCAATGGAGTTGTGCTTGGTCGTGTGAAAACAGCGATCGGTACAATAAAACTGACTCAGGTTCAAGAGGTATTGTCGGTGGTGGAAGTGCTTGATGGTCAGGTCAATGTCAATGATTTAGCGACAATGGCTGTTGAATCGCGGTCATCCACTGTTGCCGCTAACCATGAGAAAGTTGGTTTAACGCGAAATTCTGTCGCTGAGGCGCAGCAACTGCCTCGCATCGCCGTGGGTCTAATGGCTCACGGTTCTACTGCTGGCAATGCAAACATTCATATCCCGATAGCGACGGACGCTATTATCTCCCATCTCACTAAAACGAAACGCTTTGTCGTTATCGACCGTCAGGGTGTTGATCAATTGTTGGATGAGCAGTCAGCACAGGCTCTGATGGAAAACCGTCAACTACCTTCTGTTCTCGGAACGCTTCAGGGAGCTGACTACCTAATCTATGGGAGCTTGCAAAGTTTTTGCATCACCACTCAGACGTCAAGATTACCGGGCTCCAGTAAAACGTTTACCTCCCAGTTCGGTCAGATCGAAGGCAGTATGAGAATTGTTAATGTGCGTAACGGCGAGATCATGGCGTCAAGGCAAGTGTCGTTGCAGGAAAAGGTAAAGCAAGGGCGATCTGAAGAGCGTACCATCGCGCTTTTGGCCAATGCCTATGCCGAACAAGCGGTCATGAATCTTATGAGTGCTATTTATCCGATTAAGGTTGCAGCCATTGGTAACGAAGGTGCTGTTTATATTAATCGCGGTGCTGATGGTGGGCTATCTGTAGGAGAAACCCTAACTGCCTATCGCCCGGGAGCTGCGATTGTTGATCCCGATACGGGAGCGCAACTGGGGCATACAGAATCGCTGCTAGGTGATGTGGTTATCTCGGTGGTTGACGAGGCGCGAGCCGTCGGCAACATCAACAGGTCAACAGTGTGATTGATCCTTTAACCACATTGAACCGACTGTACGTTGACACTACACCACCGGGAGCGCAGGTACGTATTTTGAATGCCGCCTTTGATTATCACTCTGGTATGGAGTTGTCGCCGGGGTCATATCATCTCGAGGTTTCAGCCTCCGGCTATGAATCTTTAACGCAGTGGATTAAGCTCAACGCTAACGCAGAACATCACATTACGATTCAACTTAAAGCCGAGGCAGGTTATTCGCCGAGAGATAACGCAACCCTCAACACTGCACTACCTCGCAGCGCTGGGATCCGTTCCGCTGTACATAATGACAATATGTACGTCCGCATGATAACCTCTGGTGATCCTCAACAGCAGCGAAAGGCAACTCAACATATTCTCACGCATGACATCAAAGACCCGTCCGTTCTCGATATTGTTGAAGCTGAATTACTCAAGGGCTACAAAATAAAATGCAACGATCGGCAACATGTTGACGCTATGGCATGCTTTTGTGAAGTTTTGGGAGCCTCTGGCAACAGTCATTATAAAGAAACTCTCCAAACGATGACAGAGTTTTCAACTCGCCGAAAGATAAGAAAATCAGCTCTAGAAGGCCTAAAAAAGAAGTAGAAAGCAACTGCTCACCCTCGGCTATCTTGATCCGATCCCCCTACTTATGACCTTCAAATTTTCATTATCTCAATCATTATGTCTCTCTTTTATTGTGTGATGGCGTCGCAAAAACTCACCAACTGCTGCGCCATTACAGAACCAGTCGTAATTTTCTCGCTGCTTCGATGTACGTATTAGACGTTGCATGCAACATTATTAGACGTTGCATGCAACGTCTCTACAGAGACAATCACGCGCCTTGCATTTGGCGCTTTTTGCTTAGCCATCTGATTTTTTACTTTCTGCGAAAGCATTATTGCGTGGTTTTCCGAAAAAACGGCTGATCTACTCTCCGGTCTTCAGCAGGGATTTCACCTTTTTGACCGCTTCCATAGCATCAGCGGCGTAGAGGTCGGCATCGATCGAGTCGGCATAATCCTGTGTCACCACCGCTCCGCCAATCATGGTAAAGACCTTCACACCGGCTGCGCGAAGCTGCTCGATGGTTACCTCCATCTGGTTCAGGGTGGTGGTCATCAGGGCCGACAGTCCGACGGCATCGACGTTATTGCGCGTCGCCTCGGCGACGATGCGGTCGGCGGGCACGTTCTTGCCCAGGTCGATGACCTCGTAGCCGTAGTTCTCGAGCAGGGTGCAGACGATGTTCTTACCGATGTCATGGATGTCCCCCTCAACGGTGGCCATTAGAATGGTGCCCTCTTTTTCGGCGGCATCGCCGATCTCCTGCTTTAGCCTATCGAAGGCGGCGTGCATGGTATCGGCCGAGAGCATGACTTGCGGCAGGAAAACCTGGTTCTTGCCAAACCGGCGTCCCACTTCTTCTAGACCAGGCAACAATCCCTCGTTGCTCACATCGAGCGGTACGAGGCCTTCTGCGAGAGCCTTCTCCACCAGGGGCACGATACCCTCTTCGTCACCCTCGATGATCGCCGCGGCCAGCAGGTCGCGGATATTCTCGGTCTCGCCATCGGCTTTCTTCGAAGCTTTCGGCGCCGCCGCCACGTCGCTGTACTTGGCGATGTATTTTTCACCGCGCAGATCCTTGCCGAGCAGCACCATAGCGGCACGAAAGGCGTCCATCATGCGCTCTTCCTTGGGGTTGATGATCGCCGCGTCGAGGCCGGCATCGAGAGCCATGGCGAAAAAAGTCGACGAGAGGACGGGGCGCTGCGGCAGACCGAAGGAGATGTTGCTCACCCCGAGAACCGTCTTCAGACCGAGATCCTGCTTAACCGAGCGCAGTGCCTTCAGGGTCTCCATAGCCCTCTCCTGCTCGGCGGAAACGGTCAGGGTCAGGCAGTCGATGATCACGTCCTCGCGCGGTAACCCCGCCTCAAGGGCAGCAGCGAGAATCTTGCGGGCGGTGGCCACGCGCTCCTCGGCGGTTTCGGGAATACCCTTCTCGTCGAGGGTCAGACCGATCACGGCGGCGCCGTACTTAGCTGCCAGTGGCAGAACGGCATTGAGGCTTTTGTCCTCACCGGAGACAGAATTGATCAGCACCTTGCCGTCAGCGGCCTTGAGACCGCACTCTAGAGCCACCGGATCGGACGAGTCAAGCACCAGCGGCGCGGCGCTGACTCCGGCGGCGGCATAGACGGCGCGTTCAAGAGCCGCCGGCTCGTCGACGCCGGGTGCGCCGCAATTGACGTCGAGTAGGGCGGCGCCGATCGCGGTCTGCTCCTTAGCCTCACACCGGACGTAGGTGGTCTTCCCGTCACGTAGCTCCTGGGTGTAGGTCTTCTTGCCGGTGGGGTTGATCCGCTCGCCGATAATAGCGCACGGGGCTTCATCGCCGACCTGAATCGCACTACTGCGGCTGGAGAGAAAGCTCTTGCGTGCCGGAGCCGACCAACTTAGGTCGCGACCGTCGAGAGCTTGGCGCATCGCCTTGATATGACTAGGGGTGGTACCGCAGCAGCCGCCGATGACCCGCACGCCCATCTTGAGCAGGCGATCATGGTATTCCGTCATCTCCTCGGGCGATGCCGGAAAGATGGTTTCTCCGTCGCGCAGGATCGGCAGGCCGGCATTGGCCTGGGCAATCAGCGGACGGTCGGTGACCGAACGCATCTGCTTGAGGATCGCGTATATGCCGTCGATGCCGAGGCCGCAATTTGAACCAATCACGTCGACCTGCAGAGCATCCAGGGTGACGGCCGCTGCCTCAGGCGGGGTGCCGAGCACCGTCCGACCGCCATCCTCGAACGTCATCAGAGCCATCACAGGCAAGTCGGAAAACATGCGACAGGCCACCGCGGCGGCACGCAGTTCGCGGATATCAAGAAAGGTCTCCAGCGTAATGAGATCGGCACCGGCCTGGACGAAGGCCCTGACCTGCTCACCGAAAATTTCGACTATCTCGTCAAAGCCGGCATCACCTACCGGCTCGAGAAACCGCCCGGTGGGACCGATGCAACCGGCCACAAAACAATCGGGGGAGGCGGCTCTACGGGCTAACTCAACCCCTGCGGCGTTGAGCTCGGCGACGCGGTCATCCAACGCGTAATTAGCCAGCTTGACTCGGTTGCCACCGAATGTGTTAGCGACGATGATGTCGGCGCCGGCTTCGGCGAAATCGCGATGCACGCCTTCGACGACGTCGGGCGACTCTATGTTCATCTCTTCAGGACAACCGCCGGCCTTCAGGCCGCGCTCCTGGAGCATCGTTCCCATGGCGCCGTCGAGAATCAGCACCTTCTGGGTTAATGCGTCGATAAACCTGCTCATTCAAATACCTCCTAATTTCGCGAAATTTCTTTTAAGAGACTCCACGGATATTAAAGTTTTCGTTGCTCAAGCTATCCGTTATAGCAAATGATCAGCTTGAGGAAATTATGTGCATGCCCAGTCCCCTGATAACAAGCTTGACTTGTGCTGCCATGCGATTTTTCTGCCAGTCCTGACAAATTTACTGTGGTGATCTTATAAAAAGCAAGAAGGGCAACCAGTGCAGGGGGGCGTTGATCAGGTTTGCGGCAGGGACATGGCAAATTCCTTCTCGAAACGCTGGGCGAATTCTTCCTGCGTGAAGCTATGATTCTGGGTGCCTTTATGTTCGATCTTAATCGCTCCCATCAGGGAGGCAATACGACCGGTGACCGCCCAATCCAGACCGTTCATCAAACCGTAGAGAAGTCCAGCGCGATAAGCGTCGCCACATCCAGTCGGATCCTTAAGTTCGCTTGTGGCTGCTGCTGGAATATCGATCTCCTTACCGCCGGCGTAGATGATGGAGCCCTCGCCGCCGCGGGTCACGATCAGAGCCTCCAGACTTGAGGCGACCTCGTCGGCAGTGAGCCCGGTGCGCTCCTTGACGAGCTGCCATTCGTAGTCGTTGACTGTGAGCCAGGCTGCCTGGTCGATGAACCGGCGCAGGTCCTTGCCGTCGAACATGGGCAGCCCTTGACCGGGATCGAAAATAAAAGGGATGCCGGCCTCGGCGAACTGGTTAGCGTGCTCGATCATGCCATCACGACCGTCGGGCGAGATGATGCCGATGGAGACGTCGGTGGCACTTCCCACCCTGTTGCGCTCGGCGAAACCCATGGCACCGGGGTGGAAAGCGGTAATCTGGTTGTCGTCCAAGTCTGTGGTGACGAATGCCTGAGCGGTAAAGCTCTTCGCAACTGTAGTGACATGGCGCCTGTCGATACCGCACTGATCCATCCACTCAGCGTAGGGAGTAAAGTCTTCTCCTACGGTTCCCATCGGCAGCGGAGCGCCACCAATCAGCTTGAGGTTATAGGCGATATTACCGGCGCATCCACCGAGTTCCCGGCGCATTTCCGGAACCAGAAACGAAACGTTAAGCATATGCACCTTATCAGGGAGAATATGGTTTTTAAAGCGGTCGCCAAAGACCATGATATTGTCGAAGGCGAAGGAACCGCAGATCAAGGCTTGCATAGGTTAAACTCTCCTTTTTATATATTCATTAGGGGTATTGTGATGCCGATTATTTTTTCTGGAAGCAGAAGATTCCCCAGGCCAGGTAGCCTTTTTTGCCGCCGTCGACCCAGTGTTGCAGACCTTTCTTCATGCGGTCGATATACGCCGGACTCACCGTTTTCGACAGCTCTTTTTCAAGCCGTTCGGTTTCTCGGAGGACACGCCCGTAGTGGCAGGGCAGCTGCTCATGGTGTTCCTCAAAACATTCCTCTTCAAGCTCAACCTTTGCAGCCATGTTCCGGTAAAAACCGGGAGACCCCAGGGTCTCGAGGTGAATCCGGTCGAGGATCGGTTGCAATACACCTTCAGGGCAGTCGTCCGTCTGCATAGGGTCGGTGAAAATGAATCGACCTCTGGGCTTAAGCACGCGTGCGGCTTCCTCAACGACCTTCTCCCGTTCACCGCTGTGCAGGATAGCGTCCTGGCTCCAGACCATGTCGAAGCTGTGGTCTGGAGCCATGATGTCCTCAAAGCTACCGTCGACCACCTCGACTAGGTGATCCAAACCCTGCTCGTGGTTCATCTGCCGATTGCGTTCATTTTCCTTCTCGCTTAGATTCAGTGCCACGACCTGGCAGCCGAAGTTTTTCGCCAGATACCGGGCTGCTCCCCCGTAACCGGCGCCGATATCGAGAACGCGGCTGTTTTCGTCAAGCCCTTCGAGAAAGGAGACCATGCGTTCTACGGTGCGACGGCTGGCGGCTGAGATCTCTTCATCGGGCGTCTGGTAAAGTCCGACATGAATGTCCTCGCCGCCCCAGATGGTAAAATAGAAGTTATCGGCGTCGTCGCTGTTGTAATAATCGCGTGCGGTATTCACCGCTGCGGAATAATCTGTGGTCATGAACAATCCTCCCTCTACTCGGTTTTATCTTCCGGGGCGCAATATTTCTTCTGGGCGACGTGGACAAAGAAGTCGGGTTCTTCTTCCTTGTAGGTCTCCTTGAAATCTCCGAAGGTCTCGATTTTCTGGAAACCCACCTCGGTCATGAGGCGTCGCACGTAATCCTTGCGCAGCGGGAACATGTTGAGATGATAGACAGAATCATCGGGGAAAGCGTAGCGGAAACGGGCCAGGCCGTCGTCCATGTGCTCCGGCTCGGCGACCACGTCGTTGCCGCAGTAGTAGAATTTGTGCTTGCTGGAAAAACCGTGGTCTAGAATGGAGTCGTAGTTGCGCTGGTCGAGGATCAGCACACCGTCGTGCTTGAGCATGGCGTAGTACTCGGCCAAGGCTCTGCGACGGTCGTGTTCGTTGAACAGATGGGTGAACGAGTTCCCCAGACAGATGATGGCATCATAATGACCGTGAACGTCGCGATTCAGAAAACGCCAGTCGGCACAGACGGTGCGCATTATGAAACCGTGCTGTCTGGCGTTTTCAAACGCTTGAGCCAGCATAGCCGGGGCACCGTCAGCGCTGACCACATCGAATCCAGTCTTAAGTAGGCACACCGAATGGAAGCCGGTGCCGGTGGCAACATCGAGAACCTTTTCGGCGCCTATCTCCTTGAGTTTCTGAATGAAAAAATCGCCTTCGCTCGCGGAGCGGCGTTCCCAGTCGATCAGTTCGTCCCACTTCTCGGCAAAGGTTTTGGTGTATTCGTTGGTATAATGATCTGATTCGCGAACCGCTACTGGGTCATCGCCAAACGCCTGATGTACTTTTCCTGGCATAATAATCTCCTTAGTCATGAGTTTCAAAGATGCAGCAACCCCCTGTGTCAGAATAGAAGTCGTCTCCACTTGTGATACTATAGTCTAAACTCAAGGGGCAAAAAGAGAGGACATATGACCCATTATCCAAAAGAGCT